>CALFBO010000064.1 GCA_937951635.1 Candidatus Saccharimonadia bacterium | reverse complement strand
TTGAGCTGCTTTCAGTCCTTTTGAGCAGCCAGTCTTCAGGTCGGCGAAGCCGACCGCCAGACTGGCTTCTTCGTTCCAGCACTTTAATCCTCGTTCCATGCACTAAAGTACACTCCACTGCGGTTAAAGCAATGCGCCTCGTCAAAAGAACTGAAAACAGCTCAAAACCCTTCGGTAGTTTTCAACTCTTTTGAACGATAGACTTTCTAGCCAGCTATGTCGGCCCCGGGGGCTGCCTCTGCATCAGCAGTACTTGATCCTCACTACATGTATAAGCAAGTACACCTTGCTCCGGGTTAAGCGCTACTTCGCTCTCAAAAGGGCTGAAAAAGACCGATAATCCCTTAGATGACTATAAGTTGTGTTTTTATCATAAGCTACCTTCCTAATATTTCATAAAAGTAGTACGAGAATTGTCACAGGGGCTGGGGCGCAGCGTATGCCGCGCAATACAATAATTTGACATACAAAATGTTAGGTTATAGAATATAATTAATTCCGGATATTCCTGGACAGTATTTTGACAGCACAATTTCTCTATATGTGTGATTGGTTTATGAATTGCAGCAGTAAGCGCCAGACACTGTTGTTTACTGCTGTAATTCACCTACAAACTAGACACTGGAGAAAGCAAATGAATATAGCATACTTAGCCCCACTCACTGCAATCGTGGTGGCCATTATTTTCGTCGTAGTTCAGATTATTAAGCATAATATTGCCAATAAAGATAGAGCAATCGCACGCCTAAAAAGAAATTTCGCTGACCTTGATAATGAGTTCGAACACATTTACGGGCTGCTCGAGCTCTTGGTGCCTGAGACTGAGCTGGTTTGGACGACGAAAAGTTCTAGCCCGGTTTGGGTTAGAAGAGTGCCAAGCTCGAGGGATGGCACTTGGCTGCTCTATGTCTCGCCGCAGCTAGTTGATTTGACCTGGTTTGCTAGGAAGTTGAGTTCACTGGGACATAGTGCCGAGGAACTTGATCAGGATGGTTCACCAACTTTGGCGGTGCCAGGCTTTAAGGTTTGGATAATCAGGGTTGATGCAATCAAGGCTGATGAAGCTGACGAAGAGGGTATTGACTTGTACTTTGAGGCCGCGAAGGCAGTTGTTCAAAAAATCGAAGACGATTGCCTGGTATCGAGTATGGAAGCGCAGAGTTTGCCTGCTTAAGCTCATACACTAACTTCGTGATTAGATTCTCGGAACCAAGCAGTACAAAGTAAGCACGAAGCTTACACTGAGATCTACTTGAGGCTACGGCACCAATCCATTTGCAATAACCTTTGGTTTTGTGCTGTCGCTTCAATTAAGTTATTAAGGCGCTTGATGGTTTAATTGAAGCGATGCTCGTTGTAAAAGTCCTACAAACATAGATTTTTAGGGCTGCATACTCAATACTCTTGACTCACAGGAGTGACCACTATTTTGTTCTGGATTCAGGACAAGGAAGTAGCGGAAAAGTTTTATCAAGAAACTTAGCTTTAAGAGGCCAACGTCGAATAAGGTTCATACGGTGCTTTGCTAAGTAGTTTTTGCTCACCATTAATAAGTATGCGAGGCGAAAATTGGTCTACTAAAAACTCCATGATCCTGGAAAAGAGTTGGGGCTCGCATTCACGTAAACATTGATAGGGCGCTAGTTGTTAGTTTCGTGATTGGGGCTCTAAAAATTTGACAAAAAATCTGGCACATTGTACTGTAATGACGCACTCAAGAGTTACTTGGGCTGTACTTTGACAGCACATACCCTTTTTGGAGTATTGGGTTTGCCTGGATGGCCAGATCTTGCACATATGTGCATGTGGCAACTTCATTTTGACCAATTTGGGTGGGGCAGCCGAGTGAAATTGAGCCATGTAGTGTTTATGTTCCTGTGCGGCTTGCCCTAGGCACCGAAAAACAGCTCATGGATACGCTGCTAGGAGTGGACTCACTCAACCTTATCAAAATATTTAGTGATGAAAACTTTCGAGTTTATGAAATCGAAGTGGGGGAAGTTGCCGACGGTTTAGACAAACTGGATACGCTCGTAAATTCGCTGATTATGTTCAACAAAATGCTTGCTAAAAGCAAGTAGAAGACTGCCCGAAGAAGATTTTGCCTAGACGACACAAGTTCTAGCGAATCTCTCAAAGTTGGGACTTCGGTCACTCAGTATTCGACCAAGGCTTGATTGTCTGGTTTCGAATTGTGCTGTCGTCTCAACTAAGAGTTTAAATAGATTTTGAGCTTTTAGTTGAGACAATTTTTTGGTTTGATGGTCATTGATTTGTCCTAGTTGAGTGATAAGACAGGGTGTGTAAAGATCCTACTGACTCATAACGTTATAAATTTCTTGAGACAACTTCTTGATATTAGAAAACGAGCTGCTGCTAGTAAAGATAGACAAAGCATAGTTGTTGCCTGGGGCCCAAACAATGCCGACGTCGTTTGACCAGGCGCCCAGGCGACCAACTTTGTTGGACACAGTGTTGCCGCCAGACCCAGAAGGGATGCCAGTTTTCCATATCTGCCCATTCATTAGGCCTATTAAATGCTGTGAGTTTGCCTGATTCAATAGCTGGCTAGAGTACAGACCTCTAAACAGTTTTAAGGTGTCTGCAGTAGTGGTGGACATGTTGCCCCCGGCGGTATTGTTGAGCTTGGTACTGTAGAGTCCACTTTGTGCCAGCGTACTATCTACTTCTGCCCAGCCTATGTAATTTAATAGGTCGGCACCGCAAGGGTTGTCTGAGGTATGGATGATTCTATGCACGCAGTCCAAGGGAGTCTTGCCTCCTATATCGGCATTTAAGTCTAGCTGCCCCAGTTCGGCCCTTTTGAGAGTTGCAAAGGCCAGAAAAATCTTATAAACACTGGCGGGCACAATGCCCTGGTTGCCGTTTAATTCGGCGCTCAACCCTGCGGCTGCGCCAGACAAGCCTTCGAGCGATACATAGTATGATCCGGGATTGTTTTTGGCAAAGTTGTCTATAAGCATTTTAAGCCCATGGTTGGTCTTACTATAGCTATTACTCACGTTTGTTTTTGGTGCTATTTCCTGCATTATGGCTTGGGCCGAAGGACTTGCAGAAGTTAGCGAGTTTAAAAGGTTCTTGGCAGTTTGCTCGCTATTTAAAGCTCTACCTGTTTGACCTTCGCTGCTACTGGCTAAGATACCATCGACGTAAGAGCTCGCCGATGGCTGAGAGGGCACATACAGCCCCGGCGCAACATGGTTGGCGACATACGATGTTAATTTGGATAGATCTATGTCTACATAGGGTTTGCCGGTTGTTGAATCTGTATCAACTTTCAAAAAAGCTCTCAAAGTGGCCGATGACACCACGAAGTCACCATTTGGTGTAGACAGCACAGCGTCTTTAGATACAAGTTGTTGTGCTTTGGTGACTTCGGGTTCTAGGTCTTGTTTTGTTATGTCTGGCTGGATTGGCCTTAAGTTAATTTGCACCGGTCCAGACGTGGGCGAGTTTAGGCCGCTAATGAGCTGGGCTTTTACAATGTCTGCGCTAACTTCGTAGCCAACTTGTTCGGGTACAATTACGGGTTTTAAGATTCCAGATATATTTTCTAGGCTAAGACTGGCGTTTGCAGCTGGCTTGAATTCTGCCTGGACGATTTCGCCAAGCTTGTTGTTGAGTTGTTGCCGGTCTACATCAATAAACAGCGGCAGGTCGCTGGGTGATGTGGCCAGCCGAATTGAATTTAGCAAAGGGACTCTATGCAACCCTTTGCCGGTAGTGTAAGAATCAATAATTATCGATGCTTCTGGGTGCAGTCCCAGCTCTTGTATGGCAAAGTGTTTGGAGTCATCGTTGATTGCTAGTTCAACTTGAGTCTGGCTCATGCGCTCTACGACAAGCTCGGCTGCAGCGTGTCGATTCATTAATGATGCGCCATCGTTAAATAATTTTGCACCAACGGGCAAACGGTTTTGCGATACTGCAACTAGTAAGAAGTTTACGGCTATAAAAAGTACTGTTGCATCACCGATAAATCTAAGTAATTGACGTCGCCACGATAGACTAAGAGCAATGTCGGCATGCTTGATCGCCTCTATAGGGTGATGGAGGTTGTGTATGTCTTGATCGGATATTAGTATTTTGTGTTTTTTCTTAAGCGGCATAATTGCTCGCCCTTTTTGTTCTAGTTTTTAAAGCATTATTCGCAAGCTAGGCCATCGTTGTCTCTGTCTAGATATTCTTCGTAGGCTTCATGCGAAGTTTCCAGTGGAGTGTCTAATCCAGCAGCTCTTACTTCATCGCAGGTTTTGTATATGCCATCGCGTCCGGTTTGGGCAATATCTTCAACTACTCCTGTGAAGCTGGCCCCCATTAAGGCTAAAAACCCTGCTCCCAAGACCCCGGCAATTGCATTTTTTTGCTCTTTAGGTAGGTCGGTTTTTTTGTATAAGAACCACAGGGCTATAGGGAATAGTATTATTGCGCCGATTCTGCCAGGCCAAGTTTCGTACCAAGCCTTCTTTGCGCTTAGTTCGCCTCTTAATAATCTATCCATGCTAGTAAGATCATGAATCGTTAGGCCGACTGTGACTATTAGAGGTGCTAGGTACCATAGTTGAAAGCTCTCTCCAAAATACCAAAGTAACCCGACCAATATTAGGGGCAATAGGTATATCGCACCCAAGAAAAGCTGCTGGACATCTTTTGCCTTTAAGGCGATTAGGAACCTGTGCAGCCCACCAACGCCAACTAACCCGGGAAGGGCGAGCATAGTGTAGGTTTCTTTATTATTTATAAAATTTGCTTCTTTGTAGCGCTGGATGATACTCATCAAATAGGGTCCTTATATTACCGTAATCATTTTGTATAAATTATAGCAGATCAACCCGGACACCCCTACTAGAAGATGGCGGTTCAGTTATTGAAATCTATTCAATTTATGTGTCCATATGTAAATATTGACATAAGTATAATAAACTGATAATATATAAACATAAAGATTAACCATAGGGTGGGAGACATGGAGTTATCCTTATGGCAGGAACAAGAAAAGGCGGTCTAAAGGCAGCCAAAAGAAATAGAGAGCTTTACGGCGAAAACTTTTACGCACAGATTGGTGCCAAAGGTGGTAGCTTAAGCAATACTGGCGGTTTTGCCGCCAATCGTGAGCTGGCTCGTAAAGCGGGTGCAATAGGTGGGCGCATTAGTCGTCGAACCAAGTCTGCATCTTCGTCAGTTGGTGTTGCAACTAAACTGCAAGACTCTACTAAAAAGAAGAAGTCTGTAAGCAATAACTAAGTGACTATAGGCTTACGTCTAATTAAAAAACACTCCTAAGGGGTGTTTTTTAATGTGCCAGACTGAGTTAGAGGTGGGCAATAGGGGCTACAGAAAGGGCTTAGCCTTGTTTGCATTCGTTGAGCGGCGTCACACTCCATACGTTTAGGCAAGAATGGCAATGGTACTTGGATGGACTGCACTGCAAGCTATTAGTGCCGCATTCGTTGCATTTACTGCGTTGATGCAGCCATTCTCTGTAGCCGTCTAGGCATTGGTCTATGTAGCTTTGCTTAATTAGTACGTCATACATTTTAGACAGTTTTTGTGCTTGCTTCCAGGCGCTCGATTCCATGATGAGCAACTGGAAATCATCGTAGTATCGACTGTGGTCCAGTGTTGCATGACCCAGTTCATGTAGTAGCGACCACACTCCTGAGTCTTTGTCGATTTTGTCTTGTTGATAGCTGATCAAATTTAATGTGGGATTCCAATGGAAAACCGAGCCGGGCTTAAAGCTGTATTGGGGATGGTCGCTTATTATAGAGTTGAATAGGCTATTTTTGTTCATGTTGTTGTTTGGCGGCAACGTAACATCCATTTATGACAGCAAAGCTAGGTTGAGCAGCGCTGACTATCGATGGCATAGAAACCAGTGGCGATCTTACTTTACCAACGGCATCTACAAGAAAATCGTGGTACTTGTGAAGGTGTTCGCCCATGCTCCCGCCTATAACGATTTGGTCGGGCTGAACTATGGCCATAATGCTGCCAAAGCCAACGCTTAAATCATAGGCGTATGTCTTCCATATTTTGGGGTCATCAATATCTTTGCCATAACCGCCAAATCTTTCCACAAAAGCGTTACCCGATGCAAATTTTTCCCAAACTTGAAGGTCGCCGTTGTGATTAAAGTGCATTTGTCCGGCTTCACTCTTTAACAATGACTTATCTAATGCACCCTTGTAAGTTATTCCACTGCCTATACCGGTGCTAATTGTAAGATATAGCATTGTATCTACACCTTTACCAGCGCCCATATTTGCTTCTCCGAGTGCACCCAAGTTTGCGTCGTTATCTATGAGTACTGGGGCATTAAACTCTGTTGAAAAGGGGGTTATGAGGTCTGCGTTATGCCAATTGATATTTCCAAATTCACGAATAACTTTCGTATCATAATCTACTACGCCAGGCGCCGCCATCGAAATAACATCTATAGAGTGAGTCCCGGCTAGTTCGTTTATTAAATCAGTAGTTTCTTTTATGAAGATGCCGTAGTCATGGCTAGTGGGTATTTTTTTTCTGGACAGCTCGGTGCCGTCGTGGTCATAAGCCACAACTAGTGTTTTTGTTCCCCCGACGTCTATGGCCACATACATGACTTTAAGTCTAGCATGATTGAGGGTGGTGTTGTACCAAAATATACTACTAGGAATAACTTTAAGTAGAGCTGCATTACGCTAGTTGGTGCGGCAATGGCGAAGACCTCTTTGGGTTCATGGTTCTGGGCTAGCCACGTTTTTTGCCCCTGAAGGGTCGAGGCCAACCTCCGGTATTCCCTCGAAGGCAGGAATTGACGACTGCGAGAGGGCGCTAATTGTGTGGATGGTTTACCCTGAAACCCTTTGTGATAAAATATACTTTAAATGGCAACATAAAATAAACGTAAGGAAAGTTATGTTGAAAAAACTAGATCAACGTGGAATTATCTCTCATATCGAGATTGCAATAGGTGTGATAACTATTATGAGCATCGGTTTAGTTGCATTTAGGGTGGCTGACTCTAATAGTCAGAATGCCAATCTAAACTCACAAAATGAAAAGACTGTAGCAGACTCTATTAATGCTAATAGTTCTGAACTTAGCGCCGAAGAGCTCGTTGGTGAAAATGATAATAAAGATGATGACACCACAGACACAGATGAAGCACCGGAAGTAACTGCCCCAAGCCAGCCTACACCGGAACCCGTTAGCCCAGCCCCAACTCCGCCAGCACCCGTGCCATCAAGAATCGCTAGATTGGCATTAGCCGACGGCGTTAATGTAGACATACCAATAGATGATTTAGCTTCAAGCCAGTATGTTATGCCATGTCGTGGTGGAGCCAGTGAACGTCCGGCGAGAGTTGTGCCGGTTAACACTGCTGCAGGGTTAATCGAAGTAACACTTTGTGGCGGGGCAGAGCTAAAGACAATTAGTAAAGAGACTTGCAGGACACATATTCCATTCGATAAGTACGAAGAAAGTATGATTGCTTGCGGCGGTGGCTACCCAGATGAGTTTAGTCTTGATTGTGCAGGAGGAGTCGCCAACTTTAATTATGGCAAGCGCTGGACAGCCGACGTCTTTTTAGGAACTGTAGTTGCCGTAGAGTTTTGCAGCTATCATGTCTTGGCAACAACATTACTGTAGGTGACATTTTGCAGCTAAATATAACAAGGCCAACATTTTTGAATAAGCGGTAGCTACAGGCAGTGCTTTTTCGTTGCGTCATACCCCTGCGACTATGTCTTGGCCGGGTAACTAGGTTTTAGTAGCGTAGTTATATCATTGCGCTAAGCGCAATAATCTATTATAATTTGATTAGTGATAGGTCCCTAGATTGTCTGGGGTCAAAAACTACTTTTTTGTAAGACGCTTATTTTAATTCATGGGAGGTAACCAATGAATAACGATTATCAAGAATATGGGTCATATGGATCCTACCTTAGCCGGGTATTGGCAATAATAGCTGCATTTTTAGTGCTGGTATTGGCTGTATGGTTTGTGGTTAGGTTAGCTAGCGGTGACGGTAGCGACAATAATAACACCAGTAAAACCAACTCTAGTTTGGACAATACGCTCAAGACTAGTTCTAGTGAAGTTGGTAGTGCTGTAAGTGATGGAATATCTACTACTACGGGTGTGACCCACTCAGACCTAGATATTAGTATTGATGACTCCACCAATGTTACTGATGACAGCCATACGACTACAGAATTAGCTGGCGACACTACTTCTGTTGTAGCTTCCAATGACGACGAGGGTCACATATTGGCAACTAATACCGACCAAGATCAGCTGCCAAACACAGGAGCCGCCAGTATTTTGACGCTTATAGCGATACCGATTACTGTGTTTAGCGGTACAAAACTTATGCAATCAAAAAAAGAGCTCAATACTAGCTACAACAGTTAGTGAATGGCTCGATTATAAGTTGAAGAGTTTGCAGTAACGGCGAGATTTAGAGGCTAGAGTACTTTAATCTCGCTGTTTCTATATCGTCATTTTTTGTATTGTGCTTATAGAATTGCTGGCGAGAGGGTTGCTTTTAAACGTTTCTTGAGCACGTATAGCGCTATAAAAACAAAATAAGCATTCTTGATCGAACCTCGCAGGCCGTAAGAGCTGTTTT
>CALFBO010000063.1 GCA_937951635.1 Candidatus Saccharimonadia bacterium | reverse complement strand
GAACTTTGGCAGAAGATATTTAAAAAACAAGGAGTTGAAGCCAAGGTAGCCGAAATAGGTAGCGATCAAGATGGCTATGAGCGCGGAATCATGCCAGGAGAGAGAATCTTTTATTACGATGCCGACACCAACTGGTGGGCTCCCGAGGGTGCTCCGGGCAACATGAGCGTAGGGCAGCCAGGCGGGCCAGATAGTGAAGTATTTTATTTATTTGATCAGGTTGAACATGATCCAAAATGGGGCAAGAACTGCCACCCAAACTGCGATTGCGGCAGATTTATGGAAATTGGCAATTCTGTATTTATGGAATTTGTTCGCACAGACAATGGCTTTGCAAAGCTGCCCAAGCAAAACGTAGACTTTGGTGGCGGCCTGGAGCGAATAGCCGCAGCCAAGCTAGATAGTCCAGATGTGTTTAAGATAAGTGTTTTGTTGCCCATAGTGCAAAAGCTCGAGCAGATTTCCAAAAAATCTTACAAAGACCACACTGAAGAAATGCGAGTTATTGTTGATCATTTGCGGGGTGCAATGTTTTTGGCTGTCGACGGCGTTCGCCCCAGCAATAAAGAACATGGCTATGTGATGCGCAGGCTCATGCGCCGGGCAATACTGCGTGCTTTTAGCTTGGGCATAGAGCAGAACTTCCTGCCAGAGGTAGCACCAGTTATAGCCCAGCTTTATAGAGATGATTTCCCCGAGCTGCTAGAAAATGAGGAGCAGGTTGTTGAGGCGCTAGTAAAAGAAGAAAAAGCCTTTAAGCAAACTTTGCGCAAGGGTTTACGAGAATTTGAGAAAATTTTACGCGATGGAGACACTACTGGTTTGGCTGAAAACTCTCAGCTATATGACAACGCAAGAAAATCTGAGGTTGAGTATAAAAAGATAGTCACTGGAGATGTGCTGTTTAGGCTGTATGACACATTTGGTTTTCCATTAGAGCTGGCCGTTGAAGAGGCTCAGCGTCGCGGCATTGCTACTCCAGAGCAAAGCATGGCTAGATTCAATGAACTTTTGGAGGAGCAGAGGACTCGTTCTCGAACGGCAGCCAAAGGCGCATTCAAGGGTGGATTGGGCGGCCAGACACTGCAGCACAAGAAGTATCATACGGCCACGCACCTTATGTACCAGGCGCTGCGCGACGTATTAGGTGGCCATGTTGTTCAGCACGGTTCTAATATTACCGAAGAGCGTTTAAGGTTTGACTTTAGCCACCCCGAAAAGGTTACTCAAGACCAAATTAAGCAGGTAGAACAAATAGTAAACCAGCAGATTACCAACGACCTGCAAGTAACTTGGGCTGAGTACGCTACAGAAGAAGCTACAGGTCCATTGGGGGCTTTGGGGCAGTTTGGCGACCGTTATGGCGACACGGTAAAGGTTTATAGCATGAAAGATCCGGGCGCAGCAAAATCAGATCGAGCGTTTAGCTTCGAAATATGTGGGGGCCCACATGTAGAAAATACAATGATGTTGGCCGAAAACGGCGAACGCTTTAAAATCGTAAAGGAGCAGTCGTCGTCGGCAGGTATTCGTCGTATTAAAGCAATATTGGAGTAGGGTTTTATGAGGGTAGTAGTAACCGGTGGTGCTGGGTTTATTGGTGCAAATTTTGTTCACCTGGCGCTTAAAGAGCGTCCGGATTGGACAATTATTGTAATAGATAAACTCACGTATGCAGGCAACAAAGACAGCCTTCCAGATTCTGGTTATGAGTTTTATAAACTAGACATTGCAATACAAAACCAAGAGCTGGAACAGGTGATTAAATCTTGCGATGCCATAGTGCATTTTGCTGCAGAGTCTCATAATGACAACTCTTTGGAGAGTCCTTGGCCATTTATTGAATCCAATATTATCGGTACTTTTCGGTTACTGGAATTAGCAAGAAAACACCATAAACGTTTTCACCACGTTTCAACAGACGAAGTGTATGGAGACCTCGAGCTAGATTCAAGCGATAAGTTTACCGAAACGACTCCGTATAAACCCTCTAGTCCTTATTCAAGCTCCAAGGCATGTTCAGACATGTTGGTCTTGGCTTGGATTCGTAGCTATGGACTTGATGCCACAATTAGCAATTGCTCCAATAATTATGGACCAAGGCAGCACGTCGAAAAGTTTATACCACGACAAATTACCGAGATCTTGCAAGGCCGACAGCCTAGACTATATGGCAGCGGCTTGCAGGTTAGAGATTGGATTCATGTCGATGATCATAACTCAGCGGTCATAAAAATACTTGAATCGTCCACTATGGGCGAGTATTACTTGATTGGTGCAAATGGCGAACAGACTAACATGCAAGTAGTAAAAAAACTACTTAAGTCGCTAGGCAAATCTGAAGATGATTTTGTGCACGTAGAAGATCGAGCCGGTCATGATTTACGCTATGCAATTGACAGCACAAAGTTACAGACTACTTTGGGCTGGCGGCCGCGATATTCAGATTTTGATGCGGGCTTAGAGCAGACCATAGAGTGGTACCGCAACAACCAAGAATGGTGGGAGGACGCCAAACGGGTGACCGAGAATAATTACCTAAAGAAAGGGCACTAGAATGAGTATTGAAGATACACCCATAGCCGGGTTGTTAAGAATTAACCAAGAGCTGCATCAAGATGATAGGGGCTGGTTTGTAGAAAACTATCAGCAACAAAAGCTCTTGGGTAAGGATTTTCCAGATTTTGTACCGGTTCAAAACAATATTTCTTACAATAAAAAGAAAGGTTCTACCAGGGGCATGCACGCCGAACCTTGGGATAAGTACGTATCGATTGCATACGGCAAGAGCTTTGTCGCATGGGTCGATTTAAGAATGGGCAAGGGGTTTGGGGCAGTCCACAGTCAAACCATCGAGCCTGGTGTGGCATACTTTGTGCCAAGAGGCGTTGCAAATGGTTATCAGTCTTTGGTGGATGATACAGTTTATACGTATTTGGTTAATGCTCATTGGTCGCCCGATGCTCAGTATCAGGCACTGAGTATTCATGACGCCTCACTTGCAATCGACTGGCCCATTGCTGCCAGCAATATGATAGTGTCCGACAAAGACATGCTAAACCCAGACCTCAAAAATATAACGCCCATGGAGTTTTAGATAGTGGTAAATATACTAATTCTTGGTGCAGACGGTCAGCTTGGGCGAGAGCTTCAAAAAAAGTTTGATGGCGCCAAGGCTCTTTCACGCGCTGGTCTAGATGTTTCAGATGTTAATGCTGTAAATAAATTTGATTTTGCCAACTTCGACGTAGTTGTGAATGCTGCAGCCTATACAAATGTAGACGAGGCCGAAACCGTTACAGGCCGAAGGCAGGCCTGGGCAACTAATGCTACTGGTGTAGCGGCTTTGTCGGCTGCTGTTGCACGAGCTGGCTGCCTGTTCGTTAATATTTCTTCAGATTATGTTTTTGATGGCAGCAAACTGGAGCATGTTGAGAATGAATCGTTGTCTCCGGTGTCGGTGTATGGTGCCAGCAAAGCAGCTGGCGACTTGGTTGTATCTGGTTTGGCCAAACACTACACCTTACGTACTGCTTGGGTCGTTGGCGATGGTAATAACTTTGTTAAGACAATGCTTAAATTGGCCGCAAAAGGGGTGGAGCCTAGAGTGGTCGCCGACCAAATTGGTCGACCGACGTTTACATCGGAATTGGCAAACTGCATCGAGCATCTAATACACACCAAACCCGAATACGGCACCTATAACTTAACGAACGACGGTTCGCCGGCCAGCTGGGCAGCCCTAGCTCGGTGCATTTACGATCGTGCCGGTCACAAGAATTTGAAGATTAGCGAGGTCACAACCAGTGAGTACTATGCAGACAGTACCTCTGTTTATGCTCAGCGCCCCAAAGGCAGCGTGCTTGTGCTAGATAAGATTCAGGCTACAGGGTTCAAGTCTAGAGACTGGCAACTTGATTTGACTAGTTATATAAAAGAAGCTTCTCGCCCAGAGTCGCTAACTCAAAAGCACCCGAACCCTGGGCATCCTTATAGCCCAGGTGACACAAAAGCGACACCTTCAACAGAGAACTTATCGGCTACGCAGCCCGTTGACGCTTCTGGCAGCGCAGACCAAATGCAAAACCCGCCGCATATTGATTAAGGTAAAGGAGTAGCTTATGAAAGGAATAATATTATCTGGGGGAACTGGGTCTAGACTATATCCAATAACCAAAGCGATTAGTAAGCAGTTGGTGCCGATTTATGACAAGCCGATGATTTACTACCCACTAACCACGTTAATTCAATCTGGCATTAGCGATATTTTGATAATTACCACCCCTCATGACAAAGATCAGTTTGAGCGACTACTAGGGGATGGGTCCTGGCTGGGTCTTAACATTGAATACGCAGTACAGCCCAGCCCAGACGGGCTCGCGCAAGCATTCATTATTGGTGAAGAGTTTATTGGCCAAGACAGTGTGGCTTTAGTTTTGGGTGATAATTTATTTTGGGGCAATGGCTTCGATAAGAGTTTGCGTGCTTGTGGCGACCCAAATGGAGGTATTGTTTTTGCCTATCCTGTTTCCGATCCTGAAAGGTATGGTGTAGTCGAGTTTGATAAGTCTTTGCGGGCGGTGTCTATCGAAGAAAAACCCCAGTCGCCACGTTCAAACTATGCAGTAACAGGGCTATATTTTTACGATAATTCGGTTATAGAAATTGCCAAAACAATTAGACCTAGTGGTCGAGGCGAGTTAGAAATAACATCTGTAAATGCCAAGTATTTAGAACAGGGAAGACTTAAAGTTGTCACTATGGATTCGGGGTCGGCTTGGCTCGACACAGGTACGTTCGAGGCCATGAGTCAGGCTGCGGAGTTTATACGGGTTATGGAGGCCAGGACGGGTCTTAAGATAGGTTCACCCGAAGAAGCTGCATTTCGTGCAGGATTGATTAATAAAAAACAGCTATTGGAGCTAGCTAGTAGTCTGCAAAAATCTGGCTATGGGCAGTATTTGCAGCAACTTGCTAATCTGGGCTGACCAGCCCCATAAGAAGCCTAGATAGTAACTGCTCACAACACTCGCTATTAAGGAGGAGGTGACTCCTCCTTAGACTTCGCTTATGCTTCGTGATCTCCCTCCCAGCCTTCGGCAGATGGGACGCCAACCCTTAAGAGCATAGCTCTAGAGGGTGTTGGGATCTCTCTTTTATTGGTTGTTT
>CALFBO010000062.1 GCA_937951635.1 Candidatus Saccharimonadia bacterium | reverse complement strand
TACCTTACTGTAGCTCACTTCATCATTATTCTTTAAGTATTTAAGAAATCGCTTCCTCTTACCTACTAGTTGCAGTAAGCCTCTTCTTGAATGAAGATCTTTCTTGTTCACCTTCATGTGTTCAGTGAGTTCTGTTATACGTGAAGACATGAGCCCTATCTGCACTTCTACAGATCCAGTGTCGTTCTTTGATTTACCAAGAGAAGAAATAACCTTGGCTTTTGTTTCGTTTGAAGTCATCGCCAGCGATATTAGCATATTTGTTTAGAGCACGCAAGTGCATAAACTGCACCATACTCACCAAACCTAGACGCTAACTGTATTGCCTAGCACTACTTTAAAATCAATATCTTTTACAGAAATGGCGTCGTCAACTATAAAACATCCTACGCTCGTACGACGCAGCCCACTGAGATACGCCCCTACTTCTAAAACTTTTCCCAAATCTCGTGCTAGAGATCTAATATATGTTCCACTAGATACTGCAACTTCAAATTCTACAACTGGCCATTCATAACTGATTACATCTATGCTGTCTATGCGCACCGGCCTAGGTTTTAAGTTTGGCTTATGGCCGGAGTTACGAGCAACACTATAGGCACGTCTACCTCCAATCTTTATCGCGGAGAAATCTGGGGGTGTCTGCATTATATTTCCAACAAACCCACTCATTGATAATTCTATGTCATTTTGGCTAGGTATATAACTATGATTAAGCAGGACGATATCGCCCTCTGCATCATCGGTGTTACTTGTGGCACCAAGTGTCGCCTTGGCGATATAAGTCTTCTCTAGGCCAACCAAATACTTTAACTTTTTGGTAGCACCTCCGATAGCGATCAATAACAGCCCAGTAGCCATGGGGTCTAGCGTCCCGCTATGACCTACCTTCACGCGTTTTGGACGCACATCTAGCTCTTTAGCTATTACATGCCTAATTCTATTTACGGCATCGAACGAGGTCCAGCCGATTGGCTTATCTACCAAAATAATGCCTTGAGGTATTGCCGACACCTGTCTTCTAACCTACAGCAGGTGGTGGTGCTGGTGGAGGAGGCGGAGGTAGCGGCGACGAGTCAGGTTGCTGCAGGCCTGTATCTAAAACTAATGTTTCAGGATTAGTAGGCGCAACTGGCGCACCCGGTATGGCAAAATCTGTTGGATTTGGTGCAGGAGCTACAACAGGCGCAGCGTCCTCATTTGGATTTGACACTTGGGCATCTGCAACAGGTTCGGCACCTGCAAATGGGTTTGAATTCGGCATTGGAGGTGCACCTACAGGCGGAGGCACAGGGACTGACAGTTCGTTGCTAGGTGGTTGCTCAACAAAACTATTTTCATCTACAGAATCTGGGGCACTTTCTGCCGTCACAACATCTTGCTCCATAGGAACACCAACGGCATTTATCGACTCTGTGGGGTTATTATCGGGTTTGAAATCTGCTGCAACAGCCGCCTCTACGGCTCTTCTGGCATCTTCTACGCTTTCTTCTGCAGGAGGTGCATCTGTCGTCACTTCAACTTCGGGGTCTGCTTTAGTGGGCTGCAGTACATCTGCAGCAACACTAACTGTTTGCTGAGCTTTGTCGCCTACGGTATCGTCTGTGGCTGAAGGGGTGGCTGATTGTGCGGCCACTCCAGAAGCTGCAGCGCCTTTACTTGCATCTACCCTACTAAGTAAATTCATTCTTTCTACCTCTGCCGATGTAGAATTGAATGCAGCCTCTTATATTGACGGTCTGTCTTCGACTGGATCAATTCTTACATCTCGCCCAACACTCTTACGTGTTCGTGCAGAAGGTTCAAGTTTGGGCTTTGCTGAAGAGGGCTTATTGATGCCCTTTATGTTTGCAAGCAACTCAGCATCACGCTTGTCTTCTTCATTTGGAAGACCCTTCCCGCTTTCTGGATCGTCGACATCAAAACTCCAACCCTTGCTGGGCGAGCCTGCATCGTCAGAGCTTGCATCTGCCGAATTTTGCGAAGTCGCCGTGTTGGCGGCGTTTTGCTTTGTTGGCTGCTTCTTATTCTGGGGTTGGACGTTTTTGGTAGGAGCTGTCTTGTCTGAAAAATTAAGATTATTTGCAATTTTTTGTTGGTTTGCTCCAGCTGCCATCAACTGGGCGGCCATGGTCATTACTTTTGGAGTTGTATTCTCGTTTTTGAAACGTTCTGTGGCCGAAACTATACCAGTTAAAAGAGCTGTACTAATAGGACCGTCTATTATGCCGCCTTGCAATGATTCGCTAATACTAACGAGCATTTCTGACAAACAGCTAGCATTGGTATCGGTCCAATTTATTGAACCAAAACCATTCTGGGGAGTGTTCTTGCCTGCATTAATCGTAACTATAGTTGCATCGTGCAAAATTCGACCATGACTAGTTATAGCCTTGTCTAAATGTTCTCGCTTGCCAACCCCAAGCGCTACAACCATATCCACGTTGTAGTCGCCCTGTGAATATTTTAAATCTTTTTGGGTAATAGCATCCTTGAGCGGAGTTATAAATATTTTTACAGTGTTACTATCATCTTCGACCTTGTAGCGAAGCTTGTCGGCCTTGTCTTTCTTGAGAGAGATAATGAAATCACGCAGTCCATCAACATTGTTTTTAAAAGTACTAACCGGGTCCAAAAACCGCATTGTGGTAGGGATTTTTCCACTAAACACTGCTGTTGAGTGCTTTTCTAAAGATTCCAGCATTAACGCCAGCCCTAGTGCTGCCGACAACTCATCCACCGAGGGACTGTCATTCACAGTGACCAGTACGTTGTTGCTCTCTTTCAATTTTTCAGCAATTTGCTGCTTGGGATTTGCGTCCATAAACTTCTTTTTTTGTTTTATTTTTTGATAACTTGTATGCGATGTTAGCATAATCGGTTTGATCTGTCAACCCAAATTGGCACATACCCCACATTAATCCTCCACTGGGGTCGCTAATCAGTAGAAACCTTTACAAAAATACTAATTTAAACTATACTTTCAAGTCGAAAATCTTTTCAAAAGAAAAGCAATCTAAAAACTAGTTAAGCGAGAACCAATGCCAATAATCAAGTCAGCCAAAAAGCGAGTCCGCCAGACAGAGGTGCGATACGCCAGAAATCTAGCAACAAAGCGCACTATGCGCGATAAAATTAAGCTTGTTAAAGCCGCCGCCGAATCGGGTGATTCCAAAAACATCAGCAAACTACTGAGTCAAGCTCAAAGCGCTATCGACACTGCTGCCAAGAAGAACGTTATCCATAAAAACAAGGCTTCTCGTGCCAAATCTAAACTAAATACCCTTGCAAAAAACGCAGCACCTGCAAAAAAGAAAGCTCCGGCTACAAAAACTGCTAAAAAACCGGCCACTACAAAGAAAAAACCAGCAACGGTCAAGAAAAAAGTCTCAGCTGCCAAAAAAACTACAAAAAAGTAGCGCATCGGCAGCAGCCCTAAAACAAAATAGCGAAACTCCGAACAATGCTACCGTTAAGATAAAAGTCGATTACGGCTTTAGACATATTTGCATGTAGTGAAGAACTGGGCGGTTTTTAACCAAAAAAGTGTTTTCACATAATGTCACTTTATTTGGTATCGCTATACTATAACGTTTGTAGTTGTCCCATCTTATAAAGAAGATGCTCCACCACTCTGTCTGCTTTTGCCGCAGTTGTTTTGATAGTTTGGTCGGCCTCATAGCACGCATCTAACATTTGTTTTAAAGTCGAGGGTTTCAAACTAATAGTTGCCTTTGAGACTTTTCCAAGAACGTAAGGCGAAATCTTTGCCAGACTAGCCAACTCAGAACTAGACTTGCTACGCCCATGAACAGCTATGGCCATAATGTGCATTTGCCAAACTATCATACTAAGCACGTAGTGAGGGTCAACTTGTAACGACTGCAGGGTTTTATACGATTTCACAGCTGCAATAGTATTGCCTCTTGCAACCAAATCAAGCATGTCAAAAATTGTATCTTTTGGCGACCTGACTACTGCAGTCTTCACTTGAGCCGAGCTAATCATGGATCCATCAATGGTCATAGACAGCCTGTCCAACTCGTTACCAAGCAGCCATTGATCGGTCCCAAGCATTTCTACCATTAAAGAGGCGGCAGCCCTGTCTAGATCTAGCTTCTTCTGCCCGGCCATCCCTGTTAGCCAAGTTATGGCAGCCGACGCATCCAACATAGTACACTCAGTAAAATCCGACCCTTGCTTTAAATATTTGTAGATAGCAGACCTCTTATCAAGAGTTGAGCGGACCACTACAGTTAGGTGCTCAGCTTCTTCTTTAAAGATATTCTTTAAATCTTCATGAATAACCTTTTGGTCCATTATATCTTCGATAATTATCAACCTAGAGCTAGAAAACAACGACCCAGCCATGAGGCTAGTCTTTATTTTTGAAATATCAATGTCTGCGCCGGTATATCTGTCGATGGAAAGACTGCCGTGAGCTTCCTTATGCTCGGCGATGATCTGCCTTAACAGCGCCTGAAGCTGGTAACTATTATTCCCTGCTAGCGTTATTAGTTTCATTTCATGCGCCTAGTGGTTGCAATTGTGCTATTGGCCGGTGCAAGAACCTGGCAGGTTGTGCATATGTGTGTACCTCGGCCAGCCACCTTGATTTTACTAATAGCGGTTCCATCAACCTCACATGGTTCGCTTCCCCTACCGTAGACACGAGCAAAAGTTAAATAAGACCCTTTTTGCCCCTGGGCGTTAACATAATTCTTACTAGATGATCCGCCGCTATCTAACCCTTTTTGTATTACTGTCTCTATGCTACTGCAAAGCAAGGCTCGCTCCCGAGCGCTTAAGCTTGCTACCGCCCTTAAAGGATGAATTTTAGCCATGTGTAAAGCTTCGTCAACATATATGTTGCCAAGCCCCGCAACAACCGACTGGTCCAATAGAGCCGCCTTAATACTAGTTTTTGGGCGTTTTTGAAGTGTGCTGCCAAGTGCCGCAATATCAAACTGGCTGGTCAGCGGCTCTGGACCTAGTTTTTTAACGAATTCCATATCGTCTACTTCTACTGTAGGTAGTAATTTAACCCAACCAAACTTTCTCATGTCGTTAAAATAAAGTTTTGAACCAGACTTAAAGCTAAAGGTAACCCTAGTAGTTTTATCGGGGAGGCCGTGCACCAGACTATCACTGGGATGTCCTGCTCCGTAGCGCAAGTCTGCCTTGATATCGTCATAGACTAACTGACCAGTCATCTTTAGATGTACAGCTAGGGTGTATTTACTACTCAAATTTATTAGTAGTAATTTGGCGCGGCGATCAACTGCTGTAATTGAAGATCCTAATACAAAGCTAGTGACTTGATTAGCGTCGTTCGGGAAACTCTTTGCCCAATCATATTTGACATCACAAATAGTCTTGCCAATTATTAGATTGGATAGTCCTAGTCTTACGGTCTCTACCTCGGGAAGTTCTGGCATTTACTTAGTATATAGGACTTTTATGCAGCAAAAAACCTACAGATAGCGCCTGTAGTCCCACCACGGCAAATCTTGGTAGTTGAGACTTTCAATGGGCTTGCTCTTTGCTTCTTGGCGTCCAGCAAAATCACGAATCTGCCTGACTGCAGCCTTACCCTTAAAAAACACAACAGCTACAATATTCGCCATCACCACTAAGGGTACGAGAATTGCCAGAAGCACAAACAATAACAACCAGCCCATGTCTCCGTTTATCGAAGTTTTTACTAGCCAGCCGATTAGCAGCCATGGCAAAATTACAGAAATCCACATGCCCAGCCTACTGAGCGGCGATTGGTTTATGTGATTCATACTAGAGCAACTCCCCCCAATTGTCGGCTATCGATGCATCTACATTTAACTTAACTGGCAGCTTATGAATATTCTCCATTACCTCGACCAACAATTCCGACACTTTATTTGCTTTTGCGCTAGGAGCTTCTACCATTATTGAATCATGTATCTGTAGTAGCTGGTGACAATCGTCATCTAACACTCTATCTAGCTCTACCATTGCAAGCTTCATGATATCGGCCTCTGTGCCTTGTATGGGCATGTTGACGGCAGCCCTGAGCGCGGCTTCCCTAACAACATAGTTCGAAGACTTTGTGTCTGGTGCTGGGCGTCTTCTCCCAAACATGGTTTCTACAAACCCCTGAGTTATTGCCTGTTGTTTTGTTGCCTCTATGTAGTCAAGTAGCGGCTTTCTAAGTTCGAAGTATCTATCAATAAAATGCTTGGCCTCTACCTGACTCATACTAGTGGCTGCGCTCAGCCCGTGTGGACTCATGCCATACAAAATCCCAAAATTAATTACTTTGGCGTCTCTTCTTTGCTGTTTTGTAACATCTTCAAGGGCCAACCCATGAACTTGAGCTGCGGTACGCTTGTGGATATCTAGACCATCGTTGAATGCTTCTATCAACTCGTCGTCACCAGCCAATACGGCAGCCAAGCGAAGCTCGAACTGGGAATAGTCTGCACTAATGAACATGTGTCCAGGCTTGGCCACGAACGCTTTTCTTATATCTCGTCCAAGCTGGGTTCTAACTGGTATATTCTGCAAATTGGGATCATGAGAACTCAACCGGCCAGTAGACGCCACTGCTAAGTCAAACGTAGTATGCAACCTTGAGTTGTCGTCCACCATTGCCGGCAAGGTGTCTACATACGTCGATTTTAGTTTAGAAAATTCACGATAACTCGACACCATATCTGCTACAGGGTGCTCCCCTCGCAGCTTATCGAGCTCTCTAGCTGCCGTAGAATAACCAGTCTTATTCTTTTTTATTCCCTGGGTTGGAAGTTTTAAGTCATTAAAAAGGACGTCGGCTAACTGGCTGGGTGAAGAAACATTAAACTCCTTATTGGCCAAGCCATAAATATTTTGTTCGACATCAGATATTCTATCTGCCAAATCGGCACTCATAGCTTCCAGCTGGCTGGCATCTAGTCCTATGCCGTAGACTTCCATGCGAGCTAAAACTTCTATTACTGGCCACTCCATAGTTTGTGCAAGCTTATCTAGCTTGGGCAGGTCCAAAAAGCTTGCGCGTTGCTTATCTATGACGGCCCAACAATAACTGGCCAACTCACCACTACGTTGCATCAAATCAAATGGCGATAAATCAGCCAGCCCAGAGGCCTCTATACCCAACTCCGAACTAATTATGGCCTCTACGCTAATATCTCTAGCGAGTGAATTCAACAAAAAGGCTGCAATTCTTACATCGTGCCCAACGCCTCTAAAAGACACACCCAATTGTTCAAATGCACGAATACTAGACTTTAAATCATAGCCAACTTTTTTGACTTCGCTATTTTCCAACATAGGACGAAGCTTGCCTATAACCTGCCCAGCATCTAGCTTTGAAGTTAAATCAAAGCTATAAACCAGTCCGGGGCCAGGACTAACTACCAAAACCTGTAAATCGGTGCTTACCGGACCAGCACTAAATGTATGTATAAAAACACTGTCGCTTTCTAGGTTAACTTTTGCCAGCAGCTCGGGGCTATCAATGACAGTTGGCTTGGTAATAGTCACATCTTCACTAGGTGTTGCTTTGGCCAGCTCACTAGTACTTACACGCATGTTTTCAGGCAACTGCTTAAGCAAGGTTCTAAACTCTAGCTCTTGCAGTATGCTACTTACTCGCAGTGGGCTTGTATTATTAACGTCTGCCGCACCCCAATCCAAGTGTAAACCGACATCTTTATCTAAAATTACTAGTTTCTTTGTAACATAGGCATCGCTCTTGCCGGCATCGAGCTTTCCATGCAGCGCGCCCTTAATTTGGTCTAAATTATCATAAACACCATCTAGCGACGAGTAGTCGGCAATTAGTTTTTTTGCAGTCTTCTCGCCTACACCAGCGACGCCAGGCAAGTTATCGCTGGGATCACCACGCAAGCTTTTGTAGTCTACAAACTGGTCGGTAGTCATTCCATAAACTTCTTCAAAATGTGCAGGATCGAACATCTCTACATTGGTAAGACCTTTTCGCATAGTCGCCACAGTAACGGTAGGGCTCACTAGTTGCAGCAAGTCGTGATCAGAACTAACTAGTATCGTATCTACACCTTTACTGTCTGCCTCGTTTGCGAACGTAGCCATAATGTCATCGGCTTCGTGGTCATCTATTTCGTAAAATGGAAACGAAAAAGACTCCAGAAGCTGGTGCAAAACTGGTATTTGTTCATAGAAATCGGGCGGTGCGGGTTTACGATTTGCCTTGTATTCGGGGTATATCTCTCGTCGTCGTCGAATATTGGTCTTGGGCTTGTCCCAAGCAACAGCGATATAATCTGGGGACATTTTTTTAAGAACCTCAATAGCCATAACTGCAAAACCATACACACCACCGGTAGGCCTACCGTCCTTTGTGGCCAAATTTGGCATAGCATAATAACCTCGGTAAAATACCGATTTGCCATCTATAACTACCAGACGCTTGGACTTTGCCAAGAGGTCAACCTCGCTATCTTTGCAATCTTAAGTATACAGGACCCAGCTGTACAGCAAAAAGGTATTCAATAAAAATAACAAAGGCTATAAAAAATCTCGTAAAAGTCGAGCTCTCTTTATGGCCTTTAAAGTGTTATTTACATGTTGCTCGTCTCACCAAAAGACACCAGTTTGATGTTCTTTGGTGAGAGACAGAGTCTATTGCTTTGCCTCTCGTAGATTTGGCCGAAGCCAGACCTACTCGTGTTTAGCACATTCAGGTCCCTGAACCATGGAAGCCGCAACCGTTTGACCGTTGGGGTCGCCGGGATCGACTGCC
Source organism: Candidatus Saccharimonadia bacterium (assembly GCA_937951635.1). Lineage (GTDB taxonomy): Bacteria > Patescibacteriota > Saccharimonadia > Saccharimonadales > CALFBO01 > CALFBO01. The sequence continues at coordinate 240 of CALFBO010000062.1, read as the reverse complement.
ACGAGGATGCATGCTTGCTGACCCGGTTCGGGCTGCCAGTTGCCACCCCGGCCTGATACCGGAAGTGCGACGTACTGACGACAGGAATCGAGCTCCATAGCATCAACTTCCTGAGCAATCAACTCGATTGCCAAGTGGGCTCCTTCGACGACATTCATGTCGCTAAAGGGTCCGCCGGCTGCGGGTGCAATATTGATGCCAGGACCAGCTTGAAGCTGGCAATGATCTTTGCCGACCAGC
>CALFBO010000061.1 GCA_937951635.1 Candidatus Saccharimonadia bacterium | reverse complement strand
TACTTGATGTTATTGTTGGGCATACAACTGGAGTCATGGCCTAGCCTGGGTAGAAGTTATCAATCTCTTGAAGCCTGCGTATGTGCCTGGGTGCTGCCGAAAACTGCGTAGAAAGCCAGGTTTCTAAAATTCCAGAAACCTCATCCCATTCGATATGGTCGGCAGGAAGACACAGCACATTGGAGTCGTTATCTAGACGTGTCATCTTGGCTTCATGAGCATTCCATATTACCGAAGCTCGAATGCCAGCATGGCGATTGGCGGCTATAGCCATGCCTTGGCCGCCACGACATAAGAGTATGGCTCGCGGATCTTCGTCTTGACTGCCCAATACCTGTAAAACTGCGCGTTTTGCAAATTGCGGATAATCGTCGTCTGGATTAAGCTGCTTTGCACCTGTGTCCTCGGTGTCGTAGTTGTTTTTTACCAAGTACTCAAAAACTCTTTGTTTCCAATCAAAGCCGCCATGGTCTGACCCTAGGTATATCTTCATTATTTATGCAACAAGCTTCCTGTTTCGGCAACCAGCTCTGCCAAACGGTTTGAATAACCCCATTCGTTGTCATACCAAGCTATTACCTTTACTAAATTACCACCCGTAACCTGGGTAAGAGACAAGTCTACGATGGCTGAATGGCTGTTGCCCTTCAGGTCGCTAGACACTAGTGGCTCTTCTGTAACATCGAGGATGCCCTTAAAATATGGCTGGTCTTTGGCATCTTTAAAAGCCTGGTTAACTTCTTCGACAGTGACATCTCTTTTAAGCAAGACCGTAAAGTCGCTCAAAGACACCACAGATGTGGGCACTCTTATAGCCATGCCGTCAAATACGCCTTGTAGTTCGGGAATAACCAAGCCTGTGGCCTTGGTTGCGCCAGTACTAGTAGGAATGATATTTTGTGCTGCAGCGCGGGCGCGTCGCATATCGCGATGAGGGCCATCTTGTAAGTTTTGGTCGGCTGTGTAGCTATGCACCGTAGTCATCATTGCTTTCTCTACACCAAAGACTCCTGTCAGCACCGATGCAACAGGGCTAACGCAATTTGTAGTACAAGACGCGTTAGACAACACATCGGCGTCACTTCCCTCTAAAGAGCTATCATTAACACCCAACACAACAGTCTGAGCCTGGTCAGAATTATCACCCTTTGCAGGCGCCGAGATTATAACCTTCCTTGCCCCAGCCTCTATGTGCTTTCGCGCTGCTTCAGGCTTTACAAAAAAACCTGTAGATTCAATGACAACCTCGACGCCCATATCAGACCAAGGCAGGTTGGCTGGCTCTCGCTCGCTAAGTATGCGAATATTTTGGCCATTTACAGTAATTCCGTTGTCGTCGGTGGCAACAGGATGTTGATAGGTGCCGTAGTTTGTGTCGTATTTAAGCAAGTGGCCCAGTGTCTTGTTATCGGTCAAATCATTGATTGCGACTACTTCGATGTCCGATCGTTCGAACAATACTTTAAATACATTGCGGCCAATTCTACCGAATCCGTTAATTGCTACACGTGTCTTCATATACCCTCACTTAAAGCTTAATTTAATATTTATGCTTATGTTAAAAGTATATAGCAGTTTTACGGCCTGAGCTAGTGCTTCGAAAACTTAATACATAGGAATATCACTATTCAGACGAAAACAGCGATTTAAAGCTGGCTAAAGTCTAATTGCACAATGGCCACTATGCCCGCTCAGTCAGTCAAGACAGTCACGCATTCTAATTCGACTTCTAAGACTTGTTCAAATAACGAAGCAACTGCAATGCACTGCGTTCTTCACTAACACCTCCGGCAAGGCAAAGACTGCGAGCATCTTCGTAACTCTTCCATTCAGCAGCTATCACTTCCCCCAGTTCTAGATCTTGCTTGGCAACCTCAAAATCATCGACTACAAAATAATGCAGGTCCCACTTTACAGTTGTGCCAACCACAGACACTGCAAAGGGCTTAATGGACTTTGCCTTTATACCAGCCTCCTCCACACACTCCTGTTTGGCTTTTTTTTAGAGCGGCACCTGCCAATAACTCGTCGCCAAGAGAGTTAAACTCTTCTAGCGTATCCACAACCTTGCCGCCAGGCAGTCTGTAGTCGTAGTCCTCAAATTCATAGCGATACTCTTTGGTTAGTAGTATCTTTTGCCTGCTGGTGTCGGCAATAATCAAGCGAACACCTGGTGCACGGCGCGCCATTTCAAAAGTCATTTTCTTGTCGCCTAGACGCATAGGTTGCTCAACGATTTCTAAAATTCTTCCTTTGTAGACGACCTTTTCTGGCCCGTCTTTTTTCAATGCTCTATTGTCTGGCATTCACCACTCCCTTAAGTCATCAAGCTTATTGATTATTTATAGTCTGCCTGGCCCTTTTTAATTACTTCATAGGCGGATTCTTTGTTGGACCAACCCTTGATATCAACGATCTCGTCGGCCTTAAGGTCTTTGTAGCGTTCAAAAAAGTGCTGAGTTCGGGCCTTCCAGTGTTCAGGCACATCTTCGATATCTTGAATATGATTCATGTTTTTATCGTTTGCCGGTACGCAGACAATTTTGTGGTCTTCATCTCCGTCGTCTATCATACTCATGAGTCCAACTACGCGCGCTTCAACTACTAGCCCCATGGGTAAAGGGTCTTCGCAAATCACAATTGCGTCCAAAGGGTCTCCATCACCGCCCAGAGTCGCTGGCACATCGGCATAATTAACTGGGTAGCGCAAGCTATTTGGCTGCTCTCTATCAAGAACAAACACCCCTAGCTTGTGGTCAAACTCTACTTTATGGCCCGAGCCACGTGGAATCTCGATTATTGTATTGATAATTTTGGGTGCGTTGTCGCCAGTTGTTAGGTCAGATAGTGCCATGCTTACTCCGAATCTTAAATATATTACAGATATTGTCTAACACAAGTCTTGCACTTGGCCTGCATTACCAGAAATGCCCATAAGCGGTGCAGCTACTATCTTCTCTAGTCGAAATGATAACTTTGTATCATCTAGAACAAAAAGGTGCCAGGGGTGCTGTTTGTAGCATTTCTGGGGTCTTAGTGCACAGTGTCAAACTTGTGTTTAATAAAATTTTAGCATGCATTGCCCAGTAAAAACAAAGCCTGCTATAGACACAATACTAAAAACTTTTGACAAGGCTAGCAGTAAAAGTAAACCCCCGCCATCGGTAATGACATTGCTGTCGATGGCGGGGTGGCTTTTCGTCCTTTTCTGTTAACTAGCCTACGTCGATGAGCTGATATCGTTGCGGTAGTATTCCAGAGCTGCGTCGATGCTAATTTCAAGAAGTGCTATTCTGGCATCTACAATCGCGGTTGCATTGCGGCTGCCTTTTGCTAAATCAAGTGCACTGCGTATGCCTTCCAGCTCCTGCTGCATTTTATCAGTATCGAAATCCTCATGCGCTTCCAGTTGCAAAAGTTTTTGCGAGAGCTCATTGTACCTGCGCTCTTGGGCTGCATAAAAACTCTTCAGCTGTCTACGGTCTTTCAATTCAAGCCTAAGATAACGTTTAAGATTTGTAACAAAAAGTACAAACCTAGGCATCATCA
>CALFBO010000060.1 GCA_937951635.1 Candidatus Saccharimonadia bacterium | reverse complement strand
ACAGAAAGTTCAAAATGCGCATTCCTGGCAATGATGATTTTATACATATGAACGAGGTTGTTCGACGTAGATTTAAGCAAGCAAATCAAAAACGCTGGCATCGTCCAGATTTAATACTGATCGATGGCGGCAAGGGTCAGCTAGGTGCAGCCATAGCCGCCCTGAGTGAACAAGGTATTGAAAACCAGGCGATAATCGGGCTGGCCAAGCGCTATGAAACTATAATAGTAAAAGAGGGCTCAGTGTATCGTGAGATCAATTTATCTAACGATTCTCACTTGATCAAGCTGCTGCAACGAATACGCGATGAATCTCATCGTTTTGCCGTTAGCTACCATTCGACACTAAAAACCAAGCGTCAAACAAGCTCGCTCCTAGATGATATACCTTCTATAGGTCCCACCACGCGCAAGAAGTTGCTGCGCAAGTTTGGTAGCCTTAAAGGCGTAGTAGAGGCAAGACAAATTGAACTAGAGGCCGTCGTTGGCCCCAGCAAAGCCAAGATCTTAAAACAGTACCTAAGACAACACAAAAAAAACAGAGGTCAAACAAATAATCTGCAAAATCCACTCCTGTAAAAGGTCTGACCTTTTATCAGAGTGTCACCATGATCTTGAATTTATTTAATTCCGTGTTATAATATGATCAAGATATATAATTCGATATATCTGTACGTTTTGACAAAAGGATGGCTTACATGCCAATAGGAGAAGGTTTTAAACCTGCCGACGAAGGCGCGAACAACAACGAGACTGGTGGCTCGAAGTTGCTTAATGTTGGACTTACTGTGCTTCTGGTTGTTTTATCGGTTTTTGCTTACCAAACTGAGCGGTCAAATTCTGAGCTGCGACAGCAGGTGCTTGAATTTGAAGCCATGGGCAATCAGCAGTGGTTTTGCCACAACGCAGAGAGGCATTCACTGGTTGTGAGCGCCTACATCGATAGAGGCAATGGAGATGTGTGTATTATTCATGTAGGCGTTGCTGTTGACCCGCAAGACACTGTTGGTGTCGATCGGATCCTGCATGCACTTCGACCATGCACCAAATCGTTTGGGTGGGCAGGTTTTTCTGAAATCGACGGGTCTACAACTTTTGCCCTTTCAGACCCTGACGCTGCTTGGGAGCCGGCTGTACGGCGAATAAATCTCGGACCTTCGACCGAGGTTGGAGATGTCCCAGATTCCTATTCAAAGACAGACTGGGAGAAGTTATGCGTTTAGCCAGTGGGGCTTTGTGGACTTTTTGGTTCGCAAAGCCCCAAACTGTGCTCCTTTTGTCAAAACATTCAATCTGCATAATGATTATATAAAGTATAAGTTTCCTCAATAGACGTGCAAATGCAGTATGAATTTGGTATTTATTCCATAGTTTTGAATTCGTTTGTCATGGCGTGCCATGGGTTAAGTAGCATGTTTATGGCGGGATAAGCGTAACCGTTGGTTGTCGATGTCTTTAGCAGCTTTCGGTCTTACTTACATATGAGCTGCGTGTATAGTTAAAGGCTGTGGCCCAGAATCAGCCAATAACAAGAAGCGTATTCAACAGAGGTCAAACAAATAATCTACAAAATTCACCCCTGTAAAAGGTCTGACCTTTTAGCCAAGCGGTTGATGTATACTGTTGTCTATGAAAATTAGTATTAGCCAAGAGTTAATAATTCGTCTAGCTTACAGGTGGCTGGCAAATGGGTTTGGAATATGGCTGAGTGCCCGCCTGCTGGCAAGTGTTAGCTATAACAATCAAACTGACTTAATCATATTTACGGCCCTAGTGCTCACCGTAATAAACGCAGTTTTAAAGCCCTTCATTACCATATTGTCGCTGCCTGTAATTCTACTAACACTTGGTATCTTTAAAGTTTTTGTAAATGGTCTTATGATTTTTCTGGTAAGTGAGATTGTGTCGGGGTTTAGCGTAGATGGGTTTGGCAGTGCTATACTTGTAGGCGTAATCGTCGGTTTGGTAAACTACGTCGTAACCGAGTTACTCGAAGAAAGGCTCATAGAAAGCCGTAAATAATGGAGTATAGAAATGAATTTAAGTATTTTTAACATCGTGACTGTAGTGTCGTCGATATTGCTGACGGCACTCATATTAATGCAGGCCCGTGGCGCAAGTCTAGGTGCTGGTTTTGGTGGATCAAGCGAGATACACACCACTAGAAGGGGCGTGGATAAACGTTTACATCAAATTACAATTGTGTCGGCATTTGCATTTGTGGTGTCGATTATTCTCGGACTAATTTCGTAAAGGGATTTGTAAGGCGGCTTTGCCCTAAATATGTTTAGTAGATACAACCGTCTGAGGCTCCGTAGAGTTTTTAGGCGTCAGCAACAGAATGCAGAATCCATTAGTTATCAAATGGGCCAGCAGCTTGAAAAGCACGTTATTCGACGTTGGGCCAAATGGGATCAAATTAAACGCTTTGTTGGCGGCTGGATGGTCTTATGTGCGCTGTTGGCGGCCGGGGTGTTTGTCCAGACTCGAGATCTACGACAGTATTACGTAGCCCCAAAGCCAGTGTCAGGCGGCACTTTCCGTGAGGGTTTAGTTGGCGAAATAACCAATATGAATCCTATATTTGCAACTGGATCAGCAGACCAGGCTGCCGCAAAGCTCATGTTTTCGTCGCTATTTAGTTACGACGACAAAAATAATCTGGTCGGCGACCTGGCGGAGTCTTGGTCTGTGAGCGACGACGGCACAATATACACCATTAATCTTAGGCCCGGCATAAAGTGGCACGACGGCCAGCCCCTTACTGCACACGACGTGGTATTCACCTATAATGCGATTAAGCACCCAGATACAAGATCCTACTTAAACTCGGGTTGGCGCAGTGTTACGATTCAGGCCAAGAACGACCAAATCGTAGCTTTTTCGTTACCCAATAGATATGCACCATTTTTGAACTCATTGGCAGTAGGCGGAATTTTACCCAAGCATATCCTGGAAGGGGTTGACCCCGCCCAGCTTAGAGGTCATCCGTTTAATGTCAGAAGCCCTGTGGGTTCTGGCCCTTTTGCATTTGCAGATATAACTTACGACAACGACCCTGGTCCTAGGCTCCGGCTGCAGTCTAATAGCTCGTTTTATAGAGGTAAGCCCAAGCTGGATACCTTTATTTTACAGACGTATACAGAGCGAGATAGATTGCTGAGTGATCTGCTAGATGGCTCTATATCTGCAGCCGCGGGTTTGCAAACAGAAGACTGGACTAAAGGCGCTAATAGCAGTGAAGTCGCATGGCACGACATAACACTTAACAATATTGTTTTCGTTTTTTTAAAGATGACAGACGAAGGCCCACTTAACGATGTGCTTGTACGCCAGGCACTAGTGAAGGCATCTGACCAGTCAAAAATTATTGAGCTTCTGGAATCGAGATTTTCTGTTGCTAACAGTCCTTTGCTTCGGTCGCAATTTGCCTACAACGAAAAATTGACTCAGCCAAAAGTCAATATTGCAGAAGCAGCAACAATTTTAGACGAAGCAGGTTGGATAATTGGCGAAGGGGGTATTCGCCACAAGGACGGTGCGCCATTAAAAATTGAACTAATAACTCAAAATGGCGATGACTACCCAGCTGTAGCCGGCGAATTGAAGCGCCAATGGCTGGAGCTTGGCATAGTCTTGGATGTGCTTGTTGTCGAACCCGATGTGATTCAGCAAAACGCTATTACAGCCCATCAATACCAAAGCTTGCTCTATGGCGTAGAAATTGGCAGTGATCCCGATGTTTTTGTTTACTGGCACACTTCACAAACCGGACCTTCGGGTCTTAACCTGTCGGAATATTCAAGTAGTGTTGTGGACGTGGCTCTTGAATCGGGCAGAACACGGTCCGACCTGCAGGTAAGAAAAGCAAAATATGACACTTTTTTGAATGAATGGGTCAAAGACTATCCGGCGATTGCCCTATATCAGCCTGCACTTGGCTATGCTCAGCGTTCTACTGTTGGCGGGTTGAAGTATTCTAAAATCAACACTCCCACCGACAGGTTTTACAATGTCGAAAAGTGGCACCTAAACATTAAGTAAGAGTTTTCGTTATGGGGCGGTGGCGAGTTTGTAAGTCGTCTCAATTTTACATTGATTAATTGCTATAGGTGTTTACTAAACATAAGCGTGTTTGATAGAATTGTATTAAATGAGTTTGCGGGCATGGATCAAGCCATAAGTAATGGTGAAACCCGCAAGTAGTAATAGAAGGGTGGAAGTTTGAGTGTTAAAGTAGCTCATTATTTACAGCAGCATTTGCGCGGTGAAGTCATGACTTCAAGAGACGCGTTGAAGTATTTTTCGACAGACGGGTCAGTTTTTGAACAGATGCCTGCAGTGATAGTGTACCCGCGCAACACAGCCGACGTGCGTAAATCTTGTCGGTTCGTTTGGCAGCTAGCCGAAAAGGGCCACATAGTGCCAATTACTGCACGCGGCAAAGGCACCGATCAGGCTGGTGCTGCACTGGGCAAGGGAATTATCATGGTTTTTCCGGCTCACATGAACAAGATTTTGGAGATCGATAAAAACAGCGCCACTGTTCAGCCAGGCTTAATTTACGCCAAACTTGAACAAACACTGCACACCCACGGCAGATTTTTGCCTCCATACCCTTCGTCTATAGAATTTTCTACTCTAGGTGGCGCCGTAGCAAACAATGCAGCGGGTGAAAAAACAGTTAAGTATGGCCAGACTAGAGAATTTGTAAAAAGCTTAAACGTTGTTTTAGCTAATGGAGAACTTATATCTACCAAGCGTTTAACAGCCAAGCAACTAGCAAAAAAGCGTGAACTCACAACTTTTGAAGGCGAAATATATCGATCTTTGGATGATCTGATTAGTGAAAATTGGGGCTTAATAAACGAGAAGCAAAACAAAAAAGTATCAAAAAATTCTTCTGGCTACGATTTGATAGATGTGAAACGCAGTGATGGCAGTTTTGACCTTACGCCTTTGATTGTTGGGTCGCAAGGAACTTTGGGTGTAGTTACTCAGATCAATCTCAAGACAGTGCCCTATAACCCCAAAACATCATTAATTGCGGCGTTTTTTGACGATGTTCATAAATTTGAAGGAGCTGTAAGCGAGCTTTTGGGTACCGAGCCTTCGGCACTTGAGGTTGTAGACGACAACTTGCTTGAATTTGTAAAGAAGCATAACCCCAACCAGCTTAAAGGAATTATTGATGAAAAGATTCCAAAGTTAGTACTATTGGTCGAATATGACAATGCTTCGGACAGGGTGCGTAGTAAAAAAACTAAGCAAGCCAAAAAAATTCTCAATAGATACAGTTATGAGTACCAGGTAACTTCAGACATAGACGAGCAAGAACAGTTATGGAAGATTCGTCACAGCGCCGCCGCTGTTATCTGGCAGGTTGTAGGTAAGGCCAAGGCCGTGCCAATTATTGAAGACGGTGTTGTGCCGCGTGAGCGATTTATCGACTATTTAAATGGGGTGTATGCGCTGTACAACAAGTATAAGCTGGATGCGGCTGTTTGGGGTCATGCCGGCGACTCCAACCTCCACATGCAGCCATTTCTTGACTTGTCAAACCCGGAAGACAGGAAGAAGGTGTTTAAAATTGCCGACGACTACTACAGAATGGTTCTGGAAATGGGCGGAAGCACCTCTGGTGAACATAACGACGGCCGCTTGCGAGCACCTTATTTGCCGTTCGTCTACGGCAAAGAGATGTATGCGCTGTTTAGAAGGGTCAAGAACATCTTTGACCCATATGGGATTATGAACCCTGGGGTCAAGATTGATGTTCGTCAATCAGAGATTGCTGGTATGTTGAGGCAGGAGTATTCTATGGAGCATTTGTATGATCATATGCCGCGCTCTTAACCCCCTCTTGAACTATTTCTAACCAGCCTGAACAAACTAGACTTCCCGCCGGCGAAGCCGGCTCCTAAAGTCTAGTTTTCTGCGTCACCAATACTTAATCCTCATTGCACATACTTCTAGTA
>CALFBO010000059.1 GCA_937951635.1 Candidatus Saccharimonadia bacterium | reverse complement strand
TATCTGTTTAGATTTAGTTTTGTGATTGGGGCATATCTACGGATGTACTTTTGCGTAAGGACAGCTCATCAAACACATGCAATCATTCGTTCAAAAAACATGTTTTGTGTTTGAGGGGATATAGAAGTCGCAACGGCTTTGCATATTCTTGCAATAAGGGGTAGAATAGGTATCAATCATTGGTAGTTTGACGCTGCCAAAAAACGGCTGCTACGGCAGCGACATACGAAGGGAAGTAAATTAAATATGTCAACCAGTATAACAATGGATGATTTGTTACAGGATTCAACGGTAAACCAGCTCGTTGCTGGCGATGTTGTTGAAGGTACTGTTTCTAGTGTAAAAAAACACAAGGTTTGGATAGACTTTGGACCTGCAGGTGTAGGAGTGGTTCTGCGTCGAGAAATAGGTCGAGGAGTGGTTCTAGAAGAAGGTCAAACTGTTAGTTCTAGTGTCATCGACCCGGAGACTGATGAAGGCTACGCACTAGTTAGCTTGCGAAAAGCAGCCAAAGACAAAGGTTGGGATGAACTAGAGAAGGTATTTGAGGACGGCGAAACAGTCACCGTAAACGCTTACGATGCAAACCGAGGAGGCTTGCTTATAGAGCTGAGAGGTATTCGCGGTTTCTTGCCGGTTTCGCAGTTGTCTGCAGACCATTACCCAAGAGTATCTGGCGCCGATAAGGACGAGATACTTCAGAGACTTAACGCTTTAGTGGGCATAGACATAAAGGTTCGTATACTCGATGTCTCTAAAAAAGAAAATAAACTAATATTTTCTGAAAAGGAAGCAATCAGAGACGACATGAAGGCTAGGTTTGAGAAGCTTTCTGTTGGTGATGTGGTTAAGGGAACAGTTACTGGGGTGGTTGATTTTGGAGCATTCATGAACGTCGATGGAATAGAAGGTCTGATCCATATTTCTGAAATTTCATGGGACCGAGTTGAGAATCCTGGGGATTACCTAAAAGTGGGTGATCAAGTAGAGGCAAAAATTATTGCTATCGATCAAGACAGGTTGAGCTTGAGCCTAAAACAAATGACCGACGATCCATGGATTCAAGAAGTAGAGAAGTATACTAAAGGCGATGAAGTCGAAGGTGTGGTAACAAGAATTACTCCATTTGGTGCTTTCGTTCAAATTAGCCCAGCCGTAGAGGCTTTGGTGCATGTTTCTGAGCTTGGATCTAGCGACTCAGACCCTGGCAAGGCTTTTAAACTTAAAGAGAAGAAAACTTTTGGAATTCTTGACATAGACAAAGACAGTCGCAAGATTTCACTGAGCTTAAATAAAAAATAATTAGTTTGCGTATAGGCCTCCGTGTGGCCCAGCCGAAATTACCCAATATATTGCGGGAAGAAAGGACTTCTGTGTCTAAAACGATTAGAATTAAAGACATTATTACGGTTGGTGATTTAGCGAAAAAGCTGGATATACCCCCAGCTCAACTCATTTCTGAGTTGATAAAAAATGGCGTAATGGCGACGGTAAACGAAAAGATCGACTTCGATACAGCACAAATAGTTAGTGGTGAAATCTTTGAGGATATAACTCTCGAAAAAGAAGAAGCTGATGCTGTTGGAAATTTTGAAGCCAGACAAAAACGAGAAGTTAGCGCTGACGCTAAAGAGCGGCCGCCTATTGTTGCGGTTATGGGTCACGTTGACCACGGTAAAACATCTCTACTGGACGCAATTCGTGAAGAAGATGTTGCCGAAGGTGAGGCTGGCGGTATAACTCAGCACATATCTGCATATCAGATATCCTATAAAGACCGTAAGCTAACTTTTTTGGACACACCAGGACATGAAGCTTTTGCTGCGCTAAGAGAACATGGCGCACAGCTTACAGATGTAGCCGTCATTGTAGTTGCTGCAGATGATGGCATAAAGCCTCAGACTAAAGAGGCTATAAGATTTGCTAGACGTGCTGGTGTAAAAATTGTTGTAGCAGCAAATAAAATGGATAAAGCTACTTCAGACATAAACAAGCTTAAGCAGCAGCTTCATGACGAGAAGCTATCGCCCGAAGAGTGGGGCGGCGACACTGTAGTAGTTGAGGTGTCAGCTAAAACTAAAAAGGGCGTCAGTGATCTTCTGGATATGATACTGCTTGTAGCCGACGTAGAGGAGCTTAAGGCCGATTACGATGTGCCGGCTCAAGGCATAATTATAGAGGCGCACATGGACCGAGGCAAAGGTGCCGTTGCAACTGCTTTGGTAGAGCATGGGCTCTTAAAGACTGGTAATTATATTGCAGCTGGTCCGGCGTATGCAAAGATTAGAACAATGACTTCTACCGACGGAAAGAAAATTGAAGAAGCTGGTCCTTCTATGCCGGTAGTATTGACAGGCTTTAAGAGTTTGCCTAGATTTGGTGATACTTTTAGCGCGCATCAAAATGATAAAAAAGCCAAGCAAGTGGCAAGTGATGCAGAAGAAGCAAGAGGCAGGTCTGGCGCCAACCAAGAGTTAACCAGTACCGACTTGATAGCTATGATTAACAAAAACCGCGATCAGCAAGCTTTTAATGTTTTGGTACGTGCAGATGTTCAGGGTTCGTTGAAATCAGTGATTGACAGCATGCGCACGCTTGAACATCAAGAGGTTACCCCCAGGATAGTTGGTCAAGGCGTTGGGTCGGTTAGTGAAAATGACGTTAGGCTTGCTCAGTCTTCGGGAGCAGTAATATATGGATTTAACGTTAGCGTGCCTGCGAGCGTAAAGCGAATGGCCTCTCAAGAAGGCGTAACTATACAATTGTATAGTGTTATATATGAGTTGATAGATGACGTTAAAGAGTCATTATCGACGCTACTTAGCGACGAAATAGTAGATACTGACCTCGGACGTTTAGTGGTTAAGGCTGTGTTTAGAACTACCAAGAGTGCAATAATCTGTGGCGGTGAAGTCACAAAGGGTAAAATAACCCCAAACACTGTAGCTATTATTGAGACTTCTGATGGTGAAAAGGTAGAGGCCGTTATCGAAAAGGTGCAACGTGGTCAGCAAGAAGCAAAAGAGGTTGTAGTTGGCGATATGTGTGGACTGCAAATAAAAACAGACAAGAAAATTGCTCTTGAAGAAGGCGATAGGGTTAACGTCATTAAAAGAGAAGTTGTTTCTAGGAGCATCTAGTAGCTGTACTTAAAATAATTATGCTAGAATGTTGACAAGGAAATTATGTTAAGAATTGATGAAACTTTACTAGAAGATGTTGGCTTAAGCTCGTTACCCAAAGAGGAGCGAGTTAGGATGTTGCACCAAGTGCGCGAAACTCTAGAAATTAGAGTTGGAATGCGACTGGCAGAAAACATGAGCGATGAGCAGTTGAAAGAATTTGAAACACTCGTAGATAGCAACAATAAGCAAGGTGCAGTTGGTTGGCTAGAAACCAATTTTCCAAACTACAAAAAGGTAGTCAGCGAAGAGCTACTTGCATTAACTGATGAGATAAAGCGAGACGCCGATAAAATTAGAGAGTCTGTAGGGCAGGGCGGTTAGCTCAAGCCATACCCTCTCAAATAGTCTGCCCCAGATATTGGTTTTTTTCCTGGTAGCTGCAGGCTGTTTACAATAATCGAACCGTCATGGCAGTAAAACCCTAGTTGATCATCCAGTGAAAAGGCTTCACCTGCTTGCCCGGTATTTTCACTAGCGCTAACATTTAGAAGAGTTACAGTCCTACCGTTGAAAACAGTGATCGATTTTGGCCAGCCCAGTTTTGCTCGGACTTGTCTGGCAATTGTTGTCGCATCGTTATTGGCCCAATCAATCGTTTGGTCGTACTTACTGAGCATGGCCGTATAGCTAGGTGTGCCAACCTGTTCTTTCGCTTTTAGTTTACCGGTGATAATTTTTGGAAGATGTGCGCTTAGTAGTCTAGACCCAGTGATCGAAAGTTCGTCAAATAACTGCTGCTTGCTTATGTCTTCAGTGAAGTGGTATTTTGCCTGTGCATATAGTGGGCCTGCGTCCATTTTTTTAACTAACTTCATTAGCGATACTCCAGTAAGATGAGTGCCGTTGAGTATGGCGGATTCAATCGGTGTCGAGCCTCGATAAACAGGCAGCAATGACGGATGTATATTTATAATCGTGATTAGATCTAGTATCGATTCTGGGATAATTTTGCCATATGATGCGAGTACTGCAAATTTGATACCCTTTGATTTTATGTGTTTGATAAGTTCCTGTTCGTCCCAACTGGTTTGCATAGAGATTTTATTGGACAGTGCTATTTGTTCGACAGCGCTAGGTTGCTTTTTACGCGAGGTAATTTTTGATTTATTGATAACTATTTTCGATATATTATAGCCTTCGTTTATCAATGATTGAAGAATAACCCCGCTTGATTCGATGCCGGTGGCCAATTGTTCGTTACCAAAAAATATTATCGGTTGGTCTGGCACAGACTAACTCCACAGCTTTTTTGAATTTTTAATATGATCGTCGTAGTCTAACTTTTCAATCTTTCCAGTAGCTGGATTCATTGTCAATTCCCACATCTGTTCGAAGTATCTATTTGGTGGGAGTCCTTGAGCTTTTCGCTCTTTTTTAGTAAGTTTAATAGTCTCCTTAAAAGGGCTAT
>CALFBO010000058.1 GCA_937951635.1 Candidatus Saccharimonadia bacterium | reverse complement strand
ACAACTGCCGAACCTAGCTCTTCGTACCACGCTCCCCAGTCTGCCATAATTTGGTCCATCTCTTCTTTAGATGTCTTACTTGGGTCGCCCCCGTTATAATATACAAATACAAATTTTGCCATGCTACTCTCCTAATTACTTTTAGATTCATCTTTCGCCAGTGTTTCACTAGACAAATAATTTTCTAGTGTCTGGTATGGACTCGACCAGTATGTATGATACTGGGCTGCCCACTGTTGCAACAGCTTTATAGAGCCATAATTTAATGCAAGAAAGTTAACTCGACCCTTTTTCTTTCTAACCACCAACCCCGACTCTTCTAGTAAACCAATATGCCTATGAATGGCAGGTAAAGACATACCAAGCTGCTCCGCTAAGCTGCTAATAGAACTGGGACTTAGCCCAAGCATATGCACAATCTGCCGTCTTCGCTTATTTGCTAGTACGGAAAATATTTGATCAAGCTGCTCTTCGTTCTTTTCACTCACAGTTAACGGTATTGTTAAGTATAGATGATGCAGCCTTGATGTCAAGCCACCTCCCGCACAGCGCGTCTAGAAATGCTGGTTTACCTCAATCAAGAAACTAACCCAGTTATATAAGCCTTCAAGATAGGCACACCTAACTCACCTAATATGTTCAGGTTTAGTTTCGTGATTGGGGTTGGCTTTGCTTGACGAGGGCTGTGGGCTATTATTGTGTGATCCATTGCAATGTCTGACAAAACGAATTAGCGCATAAGTCGGCTAATCCGTTACAATCAATCTATTACAATTCAGTTAAAGACAACCCAGTACACCCAATGATTAACAAGCAAAATTTTAAAGTAAACAATTTAATAGAACTATCTAGAAATAGCTGGCTGAACAATAATAAGCAGCTATCTAATATCTCTGGCAAGCTGGTCGCCCCTGTATTTAAATCCAACGCATACGGGCATGGACTACCCCAAATGTGCTTGCTCGCAAACAGCACTAGCCCCCCATTCATAGCTTTGGATTCCTACAACGAAGCTAAACTTGCAAGAAAATATACAAAACTACCCATTCTAATTATGGGGCATATCCGAATCCAAAATTTTAAAAACATACCTGTTGGCAACTATTCATTCGCCGTATCCAGCATTGATACCATTGTGGAACTCGGCAAGACAAGACACAAGGTCAATGTACATATTGAACTAGAGACTGGCATGAATAGGTTCGGAGTAACTGAGTCCAAACTAGACCGACTCTTAGACGAAATAAAATTGCATAACAACATTAAAGTCGAAGGAGTGATGTCTCACCTAGCCGATGCTGCAAATGCCACGAATCAAGAATTTACTATCGAACAAACCAAACTTTTCGACTCAATGGTTGAAACCGTGCTAGAAAAAGGCCACAAACCCAAATGGATACACTTGGCACAAAGCGCAGGTTTGTCCAAAGTTGCATCAAAATACGCCAATGTTGCCAGAGTTGGCATAGCCGCATTTGGAGTCAATCCTCTTGAACCTAATGATCCCAAATTTAGCAACTACCTGGGCCTAAAGCCCATAATGACAGTAAAGAGTCGCATCGTTGCAACAAAAGTTATTGGCAAAGGGCAAGGCTTTAGTTATGGTTTAACGTTTAAGGCAAATCAAAAAATGCGAATTGCAATTATACCTTTTGGTTACCACGAGGGACTTCCGAGTAAACTAAGTAATCATGCAACACTTACCGACCAGCTCGGAAATCACGTGAAGATCTTAGGTCGAATAAACATGAACCACACCTTTGTAGACGTGACCGGCACTAAGCTAAAAATTGGCGACGAGGTAATCATTCTGTCTGCAGATGCTAGCCAGCCCAACTCCCTGCACACACTATGCAACACAAACAACATTTTTAACTATGAAATGCTCGTAAACTTAAGCCCTACCACACGCAGAGTTATTGTTGACTGAAGCAGACCAAACTAATAACAGTTCCATATTCTAGAATACTACTTAATGTGACATAATGTATTGAATGCAAAGACTCCAGCAAACCATAGAACGCAACTACGGATGGATAGCCATAGCTATTTTGACGCTTCTACCAATAATTCGCTGGTTTCAAATTAACTCTTTAAGCCTCCACCTAGAATCCAGTTTCCAAGTGTTTTCAATGATTGGAAGACTCAGTGCCTTGTTGGGAATTTCGCTCTATGCAATTAATTTTGTACTTAGTACTAGATTACGATTTCTTGAATCACTGTTTGGCGGACTAAACAAAGTCTATATCGCCCACCACGTAGTTGGAGGAATTGCACTCGTGGCTCTATTGGTGCATCCACTCGCCCTGGCATTTCGCTACATTCCGGACAAAATGACCAAAGCCAGCGAACTGATTATTCCTTCTTTATCGGGACCACTAGACTGGCCGCTAGCCTATGGGCGTGTCGCCTTTGTAGGCATGGTGTTTTTACTGGTGTTAACGTTTTTTGTTAAACTTCCCTACCAACTCTGGCTCTTCACACATAGGTTTCTAGGTTTGGCATTCTTGTTTGGTGCACTTCATGCACTACAGATTGATAGTGATGTATCTAGCGATACGTGGCTAAAATTCTATATACTAGCACTCTCGCTAATTGGCATCGCAGCTTTTGTGTACAGAAGTTTACTCTCACGAATATATGCACGAGGCGAAGAGTACACTATTGAACAAATTAGCTCACCCGCCAAAAATGTAGTATCCATAAATCTTCGGCCCAAAACAAAAGCCATTAGTTACAAACCGGGGCAATTCGTATTTGCCAAATTTATGCAACCTGGTCTCGATAAGGAAGGGTCGCACCCTTTCACCATCGCTTCTGCACCCAGCACAGATGGTTCAATCCAGCTTACGATCAAAGCACTGGGCGACTTTACATCTAAGCTTGGGACTCTTGAAACCGGCACCACCGTAGAACTAGAGGGCGCGTTTGGTAGATTTGCTAGCATTCGGAACAAACAGCCAAGACAAATATGGATAGCAGGCGGCATAGGCGTCACCCCATTTATATCTATGGCAAAGGCTGCCTCAAAAAAGCAAGACAAGACCCTAGAACAAATAAATATGTTTTATGTCGCCAAATCCAAAGAGGAACTAATAGATGAAGAGACGTTTATAGGCCTTGCCAACATGCAAAATAGTAACTTCAACTATCACACCCACCTTGACACCGACGGCACACGCATAAATGCAGAACACATAAAAAACGTGGTAAAATCACTAAACTCTACAGCCATATTCATTTGTGGACCGCCAGCTATGATGCGTGATTTAAAAAAGCAATTCATAGACCATGGGGTAAGTAAGCATAATATACACACAGAGGAGTTTAGTATTTCATGAAGTTAGATATTAAAACAATAGTCAAGTTCGCACTTTTAGTATTCGTAATAGGGTCAATATATATCCTAGCAGGTGGAATGCTCGATAAAGACCAGGATAGTGCAAGTTCTGCAGTACCGGCTGCTGAGCAAAATAATACTGTAGAAACCCAAACCAATGACAACACCCAAACTGCAGATCCTGGCAACGCGCAGAATTCTAGCTGTACGCAAAACGGATCATGCGCACTAAACGAAGTCGCGGCTCATAACTCACCAGATGATTGCTGGGTAACATATCAAAACAAGGTTTACGTTGTAACCAGCTACGTAGATAAACACCATGGCGGCAGCGCCGCATTTGATAGCTCCACCTGCGGACAAGACATCGAAGCCCAACTAAGTGGAAAAGCCGGGTCGGATAGTGCTCCGAGGCAAAAGAATCACCCTACAGAAGCCTATGATCTACTGCAGTCATTCTACTTCGCCGATCTAGTCGACTAGATGTGCCGCTGGCTCCCGTCTGCTGTAACGCACCATGGCAATGTTAACAATAATTAGCATTGTAGATTCTAGGCAGACTCGGCCAATGGATGCACCGAAAAAGATTAAAGCAAATCCACTAGCAACAGATAATGCACCTATAAATACTGATGCCAGCACCCAGCCAGAGCCAGTTATGCGGCCCAGCCCTGCTCTCACCATTAACGCCAGTACAACGGCTACTGCCGATATGCTTAAAAGAATGTGTATTGTAAGCAGCTCCAACCCCATACTTATCGCCCACCACTAGACATAGCAACCATATTGGTTAGACCTTCGCCAGGCTGCACAACCACGAAGCCCTGTCCTTCAAAAGCCATCTGGAATGCCTCGCCACTACCTCTGCCAACCAGAGAACCTTTTTTAAACGTGCTATTTATTGATACATTCAAACTTGTAGACCAAGCCAGTACACAGTTAACATCTACATATGTTGGCTGGTCAACGCTAAGTACCACTGGCTCGCCCCAACTCGTTACTGCTGCCAATCCGCTGCCTTCTAAGGTTGTATTGAATATACCGCCGGCCACAAGACCCATCACCCCAGCTTTAATGCGCTTTACATCCCAGGTTAGGTTTGATTCAAAAGCAAGCAAGTTAAGAGAGTTTACAGTTAATTGATCGCCCTCTAGCTCTATTAGGTGTATGTCTGCGCCATTATCTGCCAAAAAAACATCGCCTTGGCCTACTGCCTTCATTAAGTGCAAGTTTTCGCCAGTTACAACCTTCTTGAACATGCGTTTTGCACCGCCTCCATGAAATTCAAAATCAATGTTACCCTGATAGGCCGTCATGGCACCTTGCTTGGCATAAATTTCACCATCAAGATTTACCAACAAAGTATGCCTGTTTTGCATAACAAACTTCTGGTCTTCTTTATTGGTAACCTCTGTTTTTGCGAATAATGAACTTTTCATATGCACCCTCTTTCATATTGCTAATATCATCGAACTCGCTATACTGAATGTTTGCTGGAGTACAGCGGTAATGGCTCCAGTACTTTAGCCATACCCCAAACAGTCGACTTTTCCACTAGTGCCTGAAGATTGGGTAGCACCTTGACGTGCAAGGTACTACCTCCCCATGACCCAGTCCACGCCGCCTTCGACGTGCTGTCTAAAGTTTGCGTCTGAGTACAAATCAATCTCATGACCCAAGTTGGTGTACCACACGTTTGACTGCCCAGGTCCGTAAACATGGTTCCAAGCAATAGGGTGTGGGTTGCCCATAGTTCCGCCCGAATAGCTATTTTCGTCAACATTAAGCAGCACATTGACGCCAACAGGACGATCTTCAAAGTTATACCATTCGTCTTTTACATTCCAAGTACTCGGCAAGTGCGCTGTCGACTGGTGGGTCGCATCTACCACCTGCACGTCTGCGAATCGTTTTTCTCCAGAAGGGTGATCAACAAAACGTTGCCCAAGCATATCTCTATACCAGTCCCACTTGTCTCTATCCCAATGGGTTGCCGCAGCACCGTGTATGCCTACAAAGTGCTTACCCGATTCGATAAAACTCCTGAAAGCTTGTTTTTGCGCATCGTTATCAAATACCACACTGTCTGTGTTAAGAAACACTACAGCTTCGTATTCAGACAATGTGCTGGCGTTCTGAAACACTGAAGAGTCTTCGGTAAATGTAAGATCATAGTCGTTGCTTGCAGCAATATCTTGAAGTAACGTTTTGCCATATGGAATTGCCGGGTGAGCATAGACAGATGTCTTAGTCATTACTAAAATGTCATTTGTGTCGTCTTGAACCACCTCGTTGGCTGTTAGTGCAACACCATGCGTCTCTCCAAATTCAAACCAGGAGTCATTACAATACAGCTTTTCTGATGCAGCATAAGCCTGCTTACACTGTCGGCCTTTGCTATTAGTGCCCTGTGAAAAAGTCTGAGGTGATTCTGTTTGGTATTCTACACCATCAACAGTAATCTTATCGACTGTCAATGCTGGTGCTGAGCCAGTTGACTCGTCTTCTAGCATGTGGACTTTCAAAGAACTGATAGTGGTATCTTGAGTCACCGTGTGAACGTATGGCTGTGTGTCCAATGAAGCAGTAAACCATTCTTCTACAACTTGACCATTAATGCTAAGTTGCATATGCTCTACTCCAGAATCGCCCCTAGCATAAACTATTATTTCGCTACCATTGCCTGGTTCTACTGCCTCTACAACATTTACAGTACGATAAACTGTGGGTGCGGCGTTACCTGCGGTGTCACTAACGTTGTAGGCAACCTGATAACTGCCCAGGGTGAAAGTATCCAATCCAGAGTCGTCGACTACAATACTACTACTTATATCTCCCTCCGTAGGATCACTCGCGCTTGCACCCAAATCAATGTAATCACTACCAATTTTGAGCTCAACCGTTGAGCTGCCACTCAAAGTAATTGAAGGTGAGTCTATGTCTGGGCCAGCCGCTGCCAGCACCAATCCATTGGTCTTGGCAAAATCTATCCAACCATTGCAATGAAGAGTCGACGAGCGTTTAAAGCCTTGCTCGCACCCGCCTCGCCGCTTCCAGCTGCCAAGCGACTCATTGGCACGATCTTCGGCCTGATACGAGACGCCGCCAATCTTTACATAATCAATAATGACCGACATATCTTCGCCATTATATATTCCGTCATTTGTAAAGTTAACCCTGAGCTGGTCAATAGTAGTGTCAGCTACAACATCATAGGTGTAGTCCTGATAGGCAGAACTAATACCGTCCCACGCAGCAACCTCTTGGCCATTTAGACTTAGGCTAATATTTTCGCTACCAGTGACACCTCTAGCTTTTATTAATATCTGGCTTGGATCGCCTGGAGCAGCAGAACTGCTTGTAGTGAGAATAAGACCCACCATAGATGCAGCTATGGCAAAAAGAGCTAATGATCGTCGCCATCTGGGTGAATTCAGTGCGACTTCGTTGCTATTGTTGTTCATATTAATCTTCCCTTTTTAGTTCTGTAGCTATTTATTGTATAGCCCCATAGTACTTCATGTTGGCGGGCTAGCCAATGGGGCGTAGCCTGCTATTGATAACGTCATCGGTAGATCGCAAGCTCTATCCTTAACAGAACCCCTGAAACGTGTTAGGATTACAGATGTAGGATAAAAAATAAAAAATGCTTCATCAAACAATAAAGTATCTGATACTGGATTTGGCTTTTTTGGCTATTCCTATGTTCATAACAGACGGTGTACGCGCGTTAACAATCGCACCAGGAATCACATCGCCAATTCACAGATCGACCATCACAACTCCCAACCCAATAATAAACTTCGACTACCCCTGCCAGGATGACTACGGGCCAGGCAACTCGTGGAGCGGCATAAACATACTAGTAAACGGCCTAGTTGCATACACCGAAAACGTGCCCTATGTTGCACCCGAGCCCGCCGAAAATTGTGGCTCATCATCACTAGACATGTCGACAGTTGCAAATGAACTTGTTTGTGGCGCCAACACTATTTCGATAACATCGAATTCGGCAAACGCTTTCAACGCACAACCAAGCATGATCGATAAGTTTGCAAGTCTGTTAGGGTATGGTGCCGTGCATGCGGCAGGTTTGCCGACAATCTCTGTTACTCTGGACTGCCAGCCAGAGCCCGACCTAGTCATAAGTAAAAGCCTGCTGGCCACGCCGTTCCCGGGCCAAACCTTAAGCTACACCATAAATATCACCAACTCGATAACAGCCACCGGCTCTGCCGACACAATATATATAACCGAAATGCCTGGAAACGGCCTAGACCTGTCTAGCGCAAATTTCGGAACACCATCTACAGGAACTATGAGCGGATCAGAGTGGCAGGGCCTACTCGCCCCTGCTGAAAGTATGAATATTAGCTATAACATTGACGTAGACTCGAATTACTGTGGGCCAATATCCAACACAGTGTCTGCAACCGAACCCGACGAACCAACTTCACTAACTTCAGACAATTCGGCACTTTTAAACTCACCGGCAATACCATGCTATGATCTCGAGTTAACCAATCTAGAAATCGTTCCAGACAACCAAACCGATAGTGCGACCCTAACTCTCCAGGCTGCCAATAATGGCGAGGCTCAAACAACCAATACATATGTAGGCATAACTTTTGACCAGGAGTTAGTTCTGGCTGATTCCAGCCACCCAAACTGCACGCTAACGGGAATGACAGTTACCTGCCCACTAGGCACGCTGGCGCTAGGTCAACAAGAGTCTATCTGGATAAGATTTACAGGGCCAGTCACACAGTCGGCAGTTTTAGGCGCATCTGCATATATACGCAGTGACCAGAGCGAGACAACACTGGAAAATAACTCAACTCTCGGCGAAACATCGACTACTCCTGGGCTTGCCGCCACCGGCGACAGCCCCGCTAACACACCATACATAGGCGTATCTATAACGGCAGGGGCATTTGGACTTTTGTTGACCAGTAAAAAATCGAGGCGATATACACTCTATAAATGATAAAATGTATATATGAGCAACAAAAAAAACTCCGAATTAAAATACAAACACTACGGAATCGCAATAATCCAGGCGACCGAAAAGCGTTAAAGCAGACTGTGCACCCCTGCATGCAATGGCGAATGGGCTGCAAAACTAATTACGCGCCCTCAAATACCGCAGCCAGGGCAAAACAAGACTTGCATGTTCTAGAATCCAGATTGTTTATAGCTTCAACGTCCTACCGAGCAAGCTTTCGTGAAACCATCCATATACAGTTGCAGCACATCGATGGCTCCTGGACTAATTAGTCCTTCTGTGTGGGCACTGGCCAGCTCTTGATTCGAGCTAAACTTTCGTAGCGGCTTCGATGGATCATACTCATCGGTTCTGGACAGCCCCTGCTCTACTTGTGTACGCCCCTCTTCGTTCATATATACAAAATGCGGCACGTGTAGGTTTTGCCTTGCTCTGGTTTGCCAAATTGCCATGTTAATCATATCGGCTCGCTGTATGAAATCTTCTGGCGGCAATGCCACACCGGTCTCGGCTTCGAACCTTGCGACCATGGCATCCTTAACACCTTGACCATTCTTTACTCCACCACCAATCGGCCAGTAGCCTCGAGCAGGCTGTGCATCACGGTAAGGCAAGTAAAATGCGCAATCCTCCTCGCCTACAATAATGGCATCGGCACCTATAAAGGGCACGGCGTTTACTGCAGCGTTGTAATGATCGTCTGTTTCAAGCCGCCCAATGGGCATAGTATAGTCTGGGTTTTCACGTATTACTGGTAGAGCTATCTCATTGATTCGTTCGGGCATGATTTCCTCTTTTTAAAACATAGTACTTGTAGGGGGTTTTCTATACTAGATAATAGCACGAATTTAGGATTTAATACATCTGTTGGGTAATCACTCGGCATACACCTGTAGGTTCAAACTACATACCAAAAGGATGCAGAATGACTAAGAAAAATAACGCTGGCACTTTTGACAAAGGCAAAGTGGCCGCCGCAGCAACGGCCGCGAAAAACGCCATCGAGCAAGGTGCTGACCGTAACGATTCTGTAGAAAGAGCAGTCGATGCTATAACAAACGACTCAAGCAACGACTAAGGTCACACCGCGTCGACCTGATACCTCCACAGCAAAGCCTGGGGCTTCATAAAATACAGAGCTCTACTGTAGCCCCAGGCTTAAACCCTTTCGAACCTACAGGTCTACAATAATTCTTATCACTTAAACTTAGCAACAAAACCCAAAAAATGTGTTTTTAGAGCTGTGTCTTCAACGCAAAGCATACCAACTTTGCATTTGTTGCTATATCCAAGCAAAGCTTAAAGAGCTGCACCCTACTTTGAACTAGATACGGAAACTACCCCAAGCAAAACCACAATGGACAACGCCTCGAATATTAGACACCCCAATGTAAAATAACTAAAGCCGTCTGTCATAGCACCCAAAGTACGCGATATTATTACCGAGCCAGCTGTAACTATGGCAGCTTTAGCCCACGCAATGTCACCTTTCAATAAATACAGTGCTTGAAAAATAGTCGCCGTCAACATGAGCCCACCTAGATCGCCCTGCAATGTGTTGAGGGACCGCTGGTCGAGCTGGCCAAAGTGGTAAATACCGGCAAGCCCCATTGGGTCGACCATCCAAAACAACCATAAAGCCCCAAAAAAGCCAGTTCCTGCATATAGAATCACTCGTAGTAGCGTTAGCTTTAAGTTGACATCTTGCGCCCATGACTGATGCCTGTTTGCGAACAAGCTAGCTGGCAAAATTACAATCTCTTTGTTCATATCTATATTATAACATAATATTTAGATCATAGCAATAAATTTTACACTTCTACTCCTGTTTTACTAAAAAATTTCAAGCAATCATATTGTTAATTACTCCAAAAACTGTCATATTAAACATATTGCACTTTCCAACTACAGAGGTAAAACCATGCACGACGAAACAGTCATACCCGATGAAATTATTGCGGAACTCCACCAAGCATTTGCCAACAGGCTTTTAAAGGGCACTCGCTGCGGAGCACAACAAGTTGATATGTCTGACTATAAGGGCATTACATACTTTATTGGCAGCCTACCCTTGGGTCATGAGAATGTCCCACTAATCGTGGGGACCCTAGCAAACCCCAACACAAGCTTTGTCGCTGCACATTCCACGGCAGCAGCCCTAATAGGCGCCACAGGGTTCGAAGCACAGGGTTGCAGCCTTGGTAAAGAGTGGCTAGCACGCACCAGCATACCAACACCAGGCCCTGGCAAGGCTACGTACACCATGGCCAAGGCTGGAGCAGTGCGAGTACTGTTGCTGCCAGAGGGCTGGTCCAGAACACTAGCGCCAATCCTGGCGACCCAACGGAACAGGTCTGGCGATAACACGTGGCCATCAGAGTTTTGGGAGGCTCTGGTCTCTAGCGCCAAAACCTATGACCCTATAGAAGGAACGTTCGCAGAGTAACCTCAAAAACCCCAGCCAGTCTACGAACAATCGTAGGCAACAGGCTGGGGCTTTTACTATTCGTAACCAACCACGCCGTAGGGTAGGGTTGCGGTGCAGCGGTGTTTATAGAACTTGGCTAACAATGTACACAACATACCCAGCATATAGCGCCAATAGCACCAAACCGCTTCGGTTAGATATGCGCCAATTGCGAGTCACCACAATAAACGATAGTGCAACCACAGTTGCAAGTAATAGCAATACGCTCGATGTAAGGTTTTCGGCACTTACCTCGACATTATCACCGCGAATGAGTATTACAGCTAGCCAAGGAAGTCCTAATCCAAATAATATGTCAAAGATGTTGCTGCCAATTGCATTGGACACCGCCATGTCTCCACGCCCCTGCTTGGCCACAACAATAGAACCTATCAAGTCTGGCACGCTTGTGCCCGCTGCCAAAACAGTCAAAGCCAAGAAAGTAGCATTAATGTTCATTTCGTGGGCAATCACCCCAACAGAGTGAACCAACTGATGCGACAACAACGCAATCGCCAAGATAGACAACACAAATGTTAACCCATATAAGTGTGGTTTTTTAATGGGGCTAACTATGACTTTATCTAATATTGATCGAGTAAACTTGCCCAACTTGCCTACTTCGTTATCTTCTAGCAACTCTACGGCACTAACGTCGTCGCTATAATCCAGCCATTTACGCCAATTCACAACTGCAAAAACGTATAGTCCATAAAACACTACAAAAACTGCCGCTTCTGGCATGGTCACCACACCGTCGCTAAAGGCGTATAGCAACATCAAAATCGACAAGACATAAAACACCATGTCGCGTACAACCGGCTGCCATTGTAGCTTTACCGCCTTGTACATCGACGCGGCCCCAACAATGACGAGTACATTGAATATGGCCGAACCAACTATGGCGCCGGCACCTATGTTGGCTGTGTCGCTAGAAGTGCCAAAAACTGCAAACAGCGATGTAAAAAATTCTGGAGCGCTAGAACCCATAGCCAACAAGGTAGCTCCTGCAGCATCCGAGCTCAACCCAAGCTTATTAGATAGCTTATCAATGGCTGGCACAAAATAATCTTCGCTTATAATCGACAGTAAATAGAAGGCAAGGCCTATGACCAGTGTGGCAAGAATCATTTCATTCATCGCGTCCGATTATAGCACGCAGTTGCCTGCAGCCTATAAACATTCACTATCAACTACAATTAAAACCAGCCACCAAACCACACCTAATCTTTCCTGGTTTACAAAAATAGCCATGTATAATGTAGATATTATGACAATAACTACGACCGAATCAGTTTCAGGCAAAAAAACAAACCAAATACTCGGCATCGCCCGTGGCTCAACAGTTAGAGCCAAACATATTGGTCGAGATATTACCGCAAGTCTCAAAAGCATGGTTGGCGGCGAGCTTAGTGAATATACAAAACTGCAGGCCGAAGCCCGCGAACAGGCTCTGCAGCGCATGACCCAAGATGCCGAGAGACTCGGCGCCGACGCAGTTATAAATGTGTGCCTTGCAACATCTGTAGTTGCACAGGGCGCTGCCGAAATACTGGCATATGGCACCCCGGTAAAACTAAATTAACATGGACACAAGCACAATCATCGCCATCGTATTTTGGGGAAGCCTGGCATTTGGTACAGTTTATTTTGCGATTAAACGCCATCAAACCGCCAAGACCGAAGACTTTGAAGATCGCGACAACTAAATCCACTCCTTATTCGTCTATAGGTGCAACCCAAAGCTCGTTGATAGATGTTATTTTATTTAGTAACCAATTTTATTTGCTACGTCAGACGTTATAGCTTCAATTATTTGAATTTCTTTACTGTCTAGGCGCTTTTGCCAAGTCAATGCAGCAGCCTTTGCATTGCGCTTTATTGAGTGAACCACCTCAGGTGATGACTCTGCAGAGTTTCTTGAGCCAGTCATTTCTTTGGTCATTTGTCTAGCAACGTCATTAAACTCCAATCCTGTATAGTCGTACATACTACCCATGACTTCTACAGGGTTGGCTTGAAAATCCTCTAGCTTTACAAACATCCAATCTGGATGCAATTTTTGCAGCTCGTACGTGTAGCCATATAGAGCGGCCCACATTATTGCTCCACGCTCTATTACAGAATAGGTTTTACGATTATGGTATTTAAGAATCTGTTGCTTGAAGTCTTTTAGTTCGGCATCTAGCAGTTTAGGTTGGTTCACCAGGCCGTCGATCTCTTCGTCCCAGTCCATCTTCTTTAAGCTACTAACAAATGCCCGTGGGTCACGCAGTAAAACAATGTTCTTTGACCCGTATCTGTCGGCCAACCACTCTGCCGCAAAAATTGTAAAAGGAGATTTTAGGAGTGGCCGCTTCCCCGACAAAACCTTGGCGTTAAGCAAATGCCTAAAGTGCGGTATGTATTTGGCCTCGTTGGTAGAATCGATTTTTAAGAAATAAGTTTCTAGTCGAACATTGCAAACTTTGCAGATTCCGAAATCTTGCTTGTTCATATATACACCATCTTTTGGGTTGAGAGGCTCGTAAATATAGCGTACCTGCGAGCTTGCCGCCAACAAGGTGCCAACTATTGTTGTGCCCGACCTGTGGCTGCCCGTAACCAGTATTGGACGCTGTGCCAACAAATCGGGCATTTTGCTGGCGGCTTTATTAACCGCTACCGATCGTATGTAGCGTTTGTTGTATTTGTGGTGTTTAAGCATGGCCTAAATTATAGCAATAAACCACAACATCCTGCACTACACATAAAAAGCGTATCTCTACCAATCAACTTCCAGCATTCAACTTTTGTAAGTTAACTATTTTGTTATATGCACAAACATATTGTATGATATGAATAAGTTTGTGCGTCTTTCTTCATTCACCCACAGGAGGGGTTCATGATAGACAACAGAAATACCGGCATATCGAAACCATTCAAGAAAGCGCTTATCGCAGTTTTGCCATCAAACATACTTGCCCCTACCATACTTACGACTGAACAGCACGGAAGATGCAGTTTTACTGTATCATGGCGGCAAACCAATGGTGAGGACGAAAAGATCATTGGCGGAGATGCAATATATGTTGATGGCACGTTCATGGTCACCATATATCAAGGAGTTGTTGCAGAAATACTACCAGGCCCAAGACTCATACTCAAAGAAGAAGGTGATGACTGGGTCGCCACACTTCAAAAGAGTACAAACTAAACCACCCCACTAAAGTAGTTGCCGGTAGGCGCAATTTTAGTGGGGTGAAAATTTTAAGACACAAAAACACACCATTACATGGTAGTATTATTTAGATTACGGCACCTTAGCTCAGTTGGTAGAGCAGAGGCCTGAAGAGCCTTGTGTCCCCAGTTCAAGTCTGGGAGGAGCCACCACTTTATTTCATCAGTAGATCAAAAACGAATTCCAGAAAGCGCAGTATACTAGCATGGCGAAACAACGCAACAAGCACGGTGCATCATTCAAGCGGATGAAGAAGAAAAAAGCAGCTCAAAAGAAAAGATAAGGTGTTGCTGCTGGCCATAAGTCCGGCTACACGTAAGTTAGCCATCGCATTTCTTTAAATTATTTTCACGTCGTGGGGATGCGATTCGCGGATGCCCGCATGCGTGATGCGCATAAAGCGTGTGTTTGTACGATGCGCTTCTATGTCTTTAGAGCCTATGTACGACATGCTCTTGCGGAGCGCTTTGACGTAGTGGTCCATAACATCGGCGACCGGGCCTTTGTACGCAATATGTGATTCAACACCTTCTGCAAGTGGCTTGCCCTTGCGTACGTCAACGCCGTATCTTTTGCGCGATGCTTCGCTGTCACGCATAGCGCTTGCGGAGCCCATTCCTCTATATACTTTTACCATCTGATTGTCTTCGCCCATGATAACCGCACCCGGAGTTTCTTTTGTTCCAGCAAGTCCGCTG
>CALFBO010000057.1 GCA_937951635.1 Candidatus Saccharimonadia bacterium | reverse complement strand
TCTATTTTCTCGCTTTTGTATCCATATGGCGGTCGCCGCATCCAATAGCCTATTTGGGTGTAGCGTATTTCGGCACCGATCATCCGAGTCATGATATCTCGGAGTTCGTCTTTCGAGCGCTCGGCTTCGAGAATCTCTGATTTCTTACTGGGGGAGTACTTGCTCCAGCCATATTCAAAGCCGAGGTGGTCAAGGGTGTTAATTTGTTGGGCACTGATTACGCCGTGTATATCTACGAGCTGTACGCTTTTAGACTCAAGTTGATTCTTTAGTATGTCGTAACTGAGTGATCCGCCACGAGTAAAGCGATCTATAGATTTTATGATAAAGAGGTTAATGTCGTTCTTTGCTTCTTTGCAGTAATCTACAGCTTCCTGCATGGGCTGTTGTTCTTTGCTGGCTGATTCCAGGAACACAAAGTACTTTTTGATTGTTATACCTTTGGTTTCGGCGAAGCGTTCTATTTGCTCCTTCTGAGCTTCGGGGGAGTCACCGTCGGTGCCTTGCTTGGTTGTTGATACGCGTATGGCGGCAACTGCATTTTTACCATGTAGATCGGGTTGCATTACTTTGCCTCGCTTTTTTGAAGCTCATCTTCGAGTATTTCTAATAACAGGTTGGCAATGTATTCGAGGCGTTCGGACTCACTAGAAGTAACAATCTTTGGCGGAACTGTATTGTTCTTTGATCCTTTAGGTCTGCTCATGGATACCCTCCGATTACTACCCTTATAAGGATAATTATACTACACCAATAGGGATAATTTCAAGTATATTTTTGTAACCCTAAAGCATTTTGACCACTGAAGCATCTCAAGAATAGTTATGATTCCGAAATACTAACTATTTCATCTTCATACTACTGTTAATATTGCATTTTACTGTTTTCTCTATTTATACTACGTATAGAGCGGAGAATATAACTAGCATCAATATGTACAAACAAGAAAGAAAACTAAACGATAAACAGGTCTTGCTACTGCGCCTTGCATTCAGGTTCCGATACCTCACAGCCGACAACGTGTCTAAGCTGCATGGGATTAGTCATAACTCTGCATACAGCGCATTAACTAAACTAACCGAGCGTGGTTATTTGGGCAGAAAATATAACAAGTCCTACAGACTAAAGAATAAGTCTGCACGTTATTACTTAACACCTAAAGCCGTTGCCTTCCTGCAAGATCCTGCATTTGATCTAGACAAAGAAATTCTAGCAACCAGACGATATGAAGATAAAAAGAGTACCAGCTTTATTGACCACCAGGTAGCCATTGTTGATACCTATATAGACATCACCATGGATACGAATCGTAAGATCAGTAGAATACTCACAGCCAGTGATATCTCAAAAGATGATAGAGAATCCTATCCAAAGCCATTACCCGACCTAGAAGTGCTGTACGGGGATAGCAAGACTGATGAGTCTAACCATCTATTAGTAGATGTGTTTCCTGATGACCAGCATTTATTTATTGCCAAGAAACGAATTAGGCAATATATCCAGCATTACGAAGATAACGACTGGGATTGGGATGAGTATCCGGATGTTCTGATTATTCGGCGATCAAAATCTGATGTTAACAATCTTAACAAATATATTACTGAGAAGATGGAGGAAGCGTATATGGATGAACGGGAGTTTACTTTGAATGCAGGAATAGAATTTTCAAAAATTGAGCAGTGTAAGAAGTAGCCATGGAAGCAATCACAGACACAATATCCACTGCATGGACTTGGCTTGTTGAGAGTGGTGTCTTAGCTGGAATCCTGCAATCTGTAGCAAGTGCAGCAATAATAGGCTTACTGGCGTATATCTTTAAAGAGAGGATCTTTAAGGGCCTAAGGAAACTGATGCCAACGCTCGGCAGCAAAACTCCACATATCAACTTTGAAATGAAAAGCACAAAAACAAAAAGTGATAAATGGAAAAGTGTAGCGACTGTTAGCAATGCTGGCAGCGAGCCAGCTTATAACCTTTACGTTCACTATTATGAACAATTTTTAGGACAAGACTTCAAGGTGAAAGCCTTGGATGCTAAGGATGAAATATCTAGAGCGGTACTGGGAATAAGGGATACTCTACGTTTTGATCTCGATGGAGTTAAATTTGATGGGTGTAATGTTACTTCAGACCAGCAAATATGGGTAGAATATGAAAACTCGGTAGGGGTTAACTTTAGGGTAGTAATCATCCCTCCAACTCCAAGAGGAGATGCTTCTACAATTAGACCTCCAAAAGTAGTAAAAAGAAGGTTTGAAAGAATGCCAGGTGCTACGCTTCGGGGGAATAAGGGTTTAGCAAAAAAAGCTGTTCGTGGCAGGGAGTCATATGTATCTGAAATCCGTAAGTCAGATAGAGTTAAAGATTATTGTCGCTGGCGATTCTATGCACTCAAGGAGTTTGCTTTAAAAAAGCGACACTGGTAGCTCTGGAGGAATTACTATTATTGAGTTTCTATAACTGCTCATCTGAGCAGTTTAAAGTCCTGCTCAGGACCAGCACCTAGCAACTAGGCATATCATTAACACTGCTTGGCATAAAATATCTATCTCGCTCGATTCGCAGCCCTTCGGGGCCTTCAATGTTAGCAAGCTCAGATAAATTGAAGTAACCAAACTCTATTTCATGTCCTATCACGAGACCGAAGCAAAGATCTTGACCATCAAACTCCATGATGTACCAAGTCCATGATGTCCAAGGCGTGAATAGCCTTACATGCATCATCTTTTCTCTATTTTCTAGATGCTCTGTCTCGTAGATCTTAGGGATCTTTTTCATTAGTCTCTTAGTTAATAATTCCATATCGTAGCCTCCTTGGCGTTTTACTTTTCTTAACGCCGAAAGAGCACGTTCATAGGTTCTGGCTTGGCAAGGTGGAGATTCCCTTGAAGATACCCAGCTGTAATTATAAGGAGTCTTCAAAGGCGAATACTACCTTGCTGAGGCAGGTTCTATGCGTACACTTAGGAGGTATAAGAAAGTAAACCCTCATACACTTCGGTTGCCTCTGTTCTTGGGCTATACTATTTCTATGAGCAGTAAACAGATCGAAAAAAAGTTATGGGCGTCTGCAGATAAGCTGCGAAACAATATGGACGCGGCTGAGTATAAGCACGTTGTGTTGGGGCTAATATTCCTAAAGTATGTGTCAGATAGTTTTGACGCACAGTATAAAAAAGCCAAAG
Source organism: Candidatus Saccharimonadia bacterium (assembly GCA_937951635.1). GTDB lineage: Bacteria > Patescibacteriota > Saccharimonadia > Saccharimonadales > CALFBO01 > CALFBO01. Next base: position 7,139 of record CALFBO010000057.1, on the reverse strand, counting down.
ATCAAAACTTTGACCCTGAAGATCGCGATTTCTATCTGGCAGACAATGTCTACTGGGTACCTAAAGAGGCACGCTGGGCGCAGTTGCGTGACAATGCCAAGCAACCAACTGTCGGTGTGATTGTTGATGCAGCCATGGATGCTCTAGAGCAAGATAATAGTTCACTTAAAGGTGTCCTACCTAAGAATTATGCGCGAGAGGGGCTAGATAAACGCTCGCTAGGTGAACTGATCGACCTATTCACTGACACTGATCTAACGGATAAAGAAGACGACGAAGACCTGCTGGGCAACATCTATGAATACTTCATGGGGCAGTTTGCAGACGCTGAGGGCAAACGTGGTGGCCAATTCTATACTCCACGTAGCATCGTAAAGCTACTTATAGAAATGTTGCAGCCAGGTAGTGGGCGTATATATGACCCGTGTTGTGGTAGTGGTGGCATGTTTGTGCAGAGTGACAAATTTCTGGAAGAACATATGGGCACGCTCAAAAAAGCAAAAAAAGACATTGCCGTTTATGGGCAAGAGTCTAACCAGACCACCTGGAAGCTCGCCAAAATGAACATGGCCATTCGCGGCATAGACGCAGACATTGCCTACGGCGACACGCTGCACAACGACAAACACAAGGACCTCAAGGCAGACTTCGTCATAGCTAACCCGCCGTTTAACGTTAGCGACTGGGGTGCAGAGACCTTACAGAACGACGTCCGCTGGAAGTTCGGTACACCGCCAAACGGCAACGCTAACTTTGCGTGGGTGCAGCACTTTATCCATCATCTGAGCCCAACTGGTACGGCAGGGTTTGTATTAGCCAATGGCAGTATGAGCAGCCAAAGCGGTGGCGAGGGCGACATACGCAAGAAGTTAATAGAAAATGATATGGTAGATTGCATAGTTACTCTACCAAGCCAACTATTCTTTAACACCGGCATTCCAGCCTGCCTGTGGTTTGTTAGTCGCGACCGTAACAATCGCAGCGGCCAGACACTATTTATAGACGCCAGCAATTTAGGTGAAATGGTCACACGTCGTAACCGCGAATTCTCAGACGCAGACATAGCTAAGGTTAATGAAATATATGCTAGCTGGAAGAAACAAGACAAAAGCTACGAGGACATTCCAGGCTTCGCTAAATCCGCCTGCCTAGATGATATAAAAGAACACGACTTTGTACTTACCCCTGGTCGATATGTTGGATTTGAAGCAGAAGAGGAGGACGACGAAGCTTTTGAGGAAAAGATGCAACGCCTCACCAAAGACCTGAACGTACAATTCGCGCAGAGTCATGAGTTGGAAGCTAAGATCAAAGAAAACTTGAAGAAAATTGGCTATGATTCAGACTAAGACTGTCGGGGATTTAGTAACAGAGGGCGTTCTGGCAAAGCCTATTGACGGTAATCATGGCTCGATTCATCCAAAATCAGGCGACTTTCTAAAAAAAGGTGTCCCTTTTATCATGGCAAGTGATCTTGATAGTAGAAGAATTATTTACGAAAACTGTGTTTTTATTAGCCCTAAAAAACGCAGTAGCCTAAGGAAAGGCTTCGCAAAACCAGGAGACGTACTGCTCACCCATAAAGCTACCATTGGCCAAACAGCGCTGGTCGACAATCAGTATGATGAGCTTGTACTGACGCCTCAAGTTACATACTATCGTGTACTAAATCAAAAGGTAATGAACAACGAGTACCTGCTTTACTACTTTAGATCAAAGCCGTTCCAAGACCTGTTAAAAAGTTGGGCTAGCGATGGCTCTACCAGAGCCTATCTTGGCATAACTGCTCAAATTAAACTTCCAATTGCACTGCCATCGATTGACCAACAGAATTTTATTGCAAAGACTCTTGGTGCTATTGATGAAAAAATTGAGTTGAATCGAAAGATGAATGAAACACTGGAAGAAATGGGCCAAGCACTTTTTAATCATCATTTTGTTGATAATCCCGAAGCTAAAAAGTGGAGTATGTATAAGATTTCTGACATTGCAAAGGTCCAGTACGGGTACGCGTTTAAATCTAGCAACTTTAATGAGAACGCTAGAGGTATGAAAATTACTAGAATCAGAAATATAATTGACGGGGACACGGCCTCGTATACGACAGAAACGGCAGCGAATGATTTCCTAATAGATGACGGTGATCTGTTGGTCGGCATGGACGGAGATTTTCATATTAACTATTGGTCAGGTGGCAAAGCTTATCTCGTGCAGCGCGTTGCGTGCTTCAGGGCTAAAAAAGGGTACGCAAACTCATTTGTAAAATATGTGATCGAAGGCCCTATTCGTACGTTAAATAGGCGAGTTGCGCGAACCACTGTCGCGCACTTGGGAGCTAAGGACATAAATGGGATAATATTTCCTTTTAACGTGGGTCTTTATTCTGAGCTGGCTACAGACTTTTCATCATTGTTTGAACAGCAAAAAATACTAATGGTAGAAAATAGAACTCTAGCAAGTTTACGAGACTTCCTATTGCCGCGCCTCATCGACGGGAGGATAAACTTATGAACCCTGAAGATATCGATCCACAATCAGGAATACTCAAATCAATGATCATGAATCATGTTGCGGGCAGGAAATCCGAGGATCATTGGATTGAGCTGTATAAAAGTGCATTAGCTGAATCATCCAAACTACATAGAGAAGCGATATTACTACACGAGAATGAGCACTACGAACGTGCATACTTTTTAGCTATGCAATCACTTGAAGAGCTTTCAAAAGGGCTGATGGCTGCAGACGTTTACACTGGACTCCACAGTGAAGAAGACTATCGCAAAATGCAAAACGACCATGAAGAAAAAATAAAAAGGGTTAAATGGGTTCAATACAAAGGGCAAGAATTCCCTATTGTCACATCAGAAGGAAATCAGACCAAAGACTTTGATTTCAGAAAAAAGCTGCGAAGCACCTATGTTGAACTAGAGAAGAAATCAAAAAGAGTGCTAAGGCCAAGCGACGCAATAACAAAAGATGACTCAGCAAATATCATCAATGCTGTTATGGCTGGCCTTACTGCAGTTGTTGAAGTGAGTATGGTTAATGGTGAGCAGATTGGCACTAAGGGGTTTATGAAATGAACGAAGATAAAATAGAACAGAACACCCTAGAAATACTTGCTGATATTGGCTACGAACTTCTACATGGGCCAGATATTGGTCCAGAAGGCACCAATGAGCGTGAGTATCACGAGGTTGTTCTGCGCCGATGCCTAGCTGAATCTGTAGCTGTACTCAACCCAGATATTCCCAGTAACTCTCAGGCAGAAGCAATCAAAAAAGTACTTCGCTCTAACAACCCTAGCCTGTTAATTGAGAATAAAGCATTCCACAATTACCTTGTTGAGGGCGTCGAAGTAGAATACCGCAACGCAGACAATGAAATAAAGCACGATCGGTTAAAGTTGATAGACTTTGACGCGCTAGAAAACAATAAGTTTGCAGCTGTGAACCAGCTAACCGTAATTGAAGGCGATGTTAATCGCCGCCCAGACGTAGTGCTGTACGTAAACGGCCTGCCGCTAGTTGTATTAGAACTCAAAAACGCAGCCAGCGCTAAAGCAGATGTAAAGCGTGCACACAAACAGATAGAGACGTACAAACAGCAGATACCGAGCCTGTTCCGTTACAATGCCTTCAACGTACTAAGTGATGGGCTGGACGCACGCATGGGCACAATTAGCGCAAACTTTGAGCGCTACATGTCGTGGAAGACAATTGATGGCGAAAAAGAAGCCGGCAATGTACCGTTACTAGAAGTATTGCTGCGCGGCGCCTGCAGTAAAGACAGACTACTCGACCTCGTGCAAAACTACACCGTATTTGAGCGCAGTGGCGAAACAGACGAAAGCTATATCAAAAAAATGGCTGCCTATCACCAATACTGGGCTGTTACAAAAGCGATACAATCTACTGTAAGAGCAACTACATCAGACCACCGTGCAGGCGTTGTCTGGCACACTCAGGGATCAGGCAAGTCGTTAAGCATGCTGTTCTATGCTGGAAAAATGGTCACCAATAAAAAGCTGAAGAACCCGACCATTGTCGTTGTGACCGACCGCAACGACCTAGACGGCCAATTGTTTGATACATTTAGCGCTGGTAAAGACCTGTTGCGCCAAACCCCACAAAAAGCAGAAAGTCGCAGCGAATTACGTGAATTATTAAACCGTGCAGCCGGCGGCGTCGTATTTACGACGATTCAGAAGTTTAGTCTAGAAGAATCAGAAGACACTATACCCGTGTTGACCGCTCGATCAAACGTAATCGTGATTGCAGACGAAGCCCACCGCAGCCAATATGGCCTAAAAGCTAAGGTGCGCGATAGTGATCTACAGATAGTGTACGGCTACGCCAAGTACATGCGCGATGCTCTGCCAAGCGCAAGCTATCTAGGCTTTACCGGCACACCAATCAACACCACTGACAAATCAACACCTGCAGTGTTTGGCGACTATGTAGACATATATGACATCCAGCAAGCGGTTGAAGATAAAGCAACCGTACCGATCTACTACGAGAGTCGCCTAATAGACCTCGGTATTGACGAAGAAGCCAAGAAGAGACTCGACCAAGAGGTTGACGAACTAATGGAGGGCGAAGAGCTCACTAGGAAAGATGAACTAAAGGCAAATTGGGCGCAAAACGAAGCAATTGTCGGCAACCCTGGCAGAATTGAGCTAATAGCCAAAGATATAATAGAGCACTTTGAAAACCGTCTAGAAACTATAGACGGTAAAGGTATGATTGTCACTATGAGCCGCCGTATTGCAGTTGAGCTATACGATAAGTTGGTTGAGCTACGCCCCGACTGGCATAGTGACGACGACAAGCAGGGCTACGTAAAAGTCATCATGACTGGCTCTGCAGACGATGGCCCAGCAATGCAGCCGCATATTCGCGACAAGAAACGACGAAGCCAGTTAGCCGACCATATGAAAGACCCGAAATCTTGCATGAGACTAGTAATCGTCTGCGACATGTGGCTAACAGGTTTTGATGCCCCAAGCATACATACTATGTACCTAGACAAACCAATGAAGGGTCATAACTTGATGCAGGCGATTGCTCGCGTCAACAGAGTCTATGGCAACAAACCCGGCGGTCTAGTCGTTGACTATCTGGGCGTGGCGGCATCTTTGCGTGATGCCCTACAGGAATATACGGTTAGCGGCGGCGAAGGTCTACCAGTACTGCAGCAAAGTGAAGCGGTAGCAATGATGATGCAAAAGTACGAAATCGTCAGAGATCAATTCCATGGATTCGATTATATGAGGTACTTCAGCAACGATACTCGGCAGCAATTGCAGATAATCCTCGATGCTCAAGAGCATGTACTGTCGCAAGATGACGGAGAGAAAAGATTACGACAGTACGTAACTGAACTAGCTTCGGCGTTTGCTCTCGCGATTCCTCATGAAAAGGCACTAGAGATAAGAGAACAAGTTGCATTTTTCCAGGCAGTAAAGTCAAGGCTCGAAAAGATCAATACAAAAGGCGGCCCGACAGACGAAGATTACAGTATGGCAATTAGACAGATTGTAGATAAAGCAATTGCCCCAGTTGACGTAGTGGATATATTTGCAGCAGCAGGGCTCGATAAGCCGAACCTATCTATCCTAAGTGATGACTTTTTGGCAGAAATGCGTGATGCGCCCCGTAAGAATCTAGCTATCCAAGCACTACAGAAACTTCTAGACGACGAGGTAAGGATTAAGTTCAGCCGTAACGCCGTTAAAGCTCGTATATTTTCTGAGATGCTAGAATCTGCACTACTGAAATACAAAAACAAGACCATAGAAGCTGCACAGGTGATTGAAGAATTAATAGATATTGCCAAGAAGATGCAAGCTGCAGTTGATGAAGGCAAAGTAGAAGGTTTGAGCGACGATGAAATAGCGTTCTATGACGCACTGGTTGATAACGGCAGCGCAAAAGCAGTGATGGACGACAAGCAGCTGAGAAACCTTGCGAAACTATTAGTTGAACGTGTTCGCTCTAATACAACCATTGACTGGCAGCTGAAGGAAAACTCTCAAGCACGACTCAGAGTAGAAGTGAAGAAGGTGCTGAACGAATTCGGATATCCACCAGATCAACAGCAAGTAGCTACAAAACTCGTGCTTGAACAGGCTACGCTTTTTGCTGATGAGTGGAGTAAAAACTGATTAAAAAGAATTTGTAGAGAATTTGTAAAGTGTATATAGGCATTGACTGTAGATAGTGTTACATATAGTATGTAGGTATCATGAACTACACTTTCAAAGAAACACCAAACACAAGAGGCAAGATAATTGACTCTATTACACTAACAGGAAATGATTATTTATCGTTTCCTACGTTTTTTGTTGAAAAGCACAAGCTTAAGGGTATCCAAGACAAATTATATCTACGCATGTACTACGATAAAGAAAAAAGTGCGGTAGCGATTCAATTCACAACCAGCAAAACGCACGGTACATATCCAGTAAATGGGCCTGAAAAATATGGTGCAACCTGCAAGATAAAGTCGTTTCTTCTAAATAATGAGATTGAATCAAGCAAGTACGCAGGGAAGTTCGATTATGAAAAAGTTAATGCTCAGGATATTGGTCTAGAAGGGGAGCCTGTTTTTATCATAAAACTTGCTAGTATCACCAAAAACAGCGCGGAGGAGTCTGAGATGTAGAGTATATAAAAAGAGGCCTGACAGTTGTAGCTACCAGGACTCTTTAAACCGGAACAACGGCTTGACAACCAATTATTCGGATAACTGTATTGTAGCATATCCGAGTAAAAGTACAATTATGTAATATATAAGGAGATACTGCAATGGCAGATCATATGATTGTTTGCACAGATCAAACACCAATTAGCAAACCTACGAACCACGCACACATCGTGTCCGTTGGTGTCGATAAAGATAGAGACGGGTATGCAGACCAAAAGCACGAATTGCAACAAGTAGTAAGAGCCATCGACTCCGGCGATCACAGGTATTACACCTATGGACTCAGCTCAGGAAAAGTAGCGTGGGTCGAAACGGTAGACTGCCCTTCACATTGTGGGGAAAGAATTATTAGGTCTATGCGAGATGCAAAAACTGATAATAATCTTGATTCATTAAGACGCTGTAGATGGCAGTAATAGGCTAGCCTT
>CALFBO010000056.1 GCA_937951635.1 Candidatus Saccharimonadia bacterium | reverse complement strand
TTTTTCTGTTATTAGTAAAAGAGTTGAAGGTTGCCATGGGGTAGTGTGGTAGAGCACAAGTACTGCGAATAATCGTTGCTTGAACCCTATTACACTATCCTCGAATTCTCAAAGCTAAAATTAAGGAATTATTTATGGGTAAGACTATTAACCCCTATGGAAATAAGATTATAAAACTAGAAACAGAATTTTGTTCTAGGAAACTAACAATAGAGACGGGTAGGTTGGCCTTCCAAGCTGGAGCAGCAGTCACTGTCACTTACGGCGATAATGTCGTTACTGGTATTGCAACCGCTGCAGACAAACCTAATGAAAGGTTTGACTATTTCCCGTTATCTATAGACTACGAAGAAAAAATGTATGCAGCAGGTAAGATATCTGGATCGAGGTTCATAAAGCGAGAGGGCCGTCCTTCTGAAGATGCTATTTTAACCGCACGACTAATTGATCGACCAATACGACCCCTATTTCCAAAGGGCTATAAAAACGAGGTTCAGGGCATAGCTACAGTTATGTCGTACGACCCAGATTTAAAACCAGATTCTATAGCTATGATTGCAGTATCTTGTGCGCTAATGCTTTCGGGAGCACCATTTGATGGCCCGATAGGCGGCGTCCGAATAGGGATGGTTGACGATGAGTTGGTTGCATACCCATCTACAACTCAACTTAAAGAGTCAAAATTAGACCTAACTGTCGCCGGTACAAAAGAAGCGATCATGATGGTTGAAGCTGGCGCCAAAGAAGTAAGTGAAGAAACTATAGTAGAGGCTCTTAATTTGGCTCACGAGGTGATTCAGCCCGTCATCGCTCTACAGGAAGAGTTGGCCAAAAAGGTTGGCGTGGTTGCGCAGGAGTACGAAGAAGTAAATCCCGACGAAAAAGTAGTAAAAACCGTCGACAGCTACTTGGACGGCAAGCTCGGCAAGAGCGTACGTGGAAGCAATAAAGAAGAACGCTCAGCAAGGCTAACAGAGCTTAAAGAGGGCTTGATTGGTCACGTAGAAGAAAAGTATGGCGAAGAAGAAGACTTTTCGTTGCAACGATACAAAGATGCCTTTGAAAACGCCATCAAGCAGGAGTTAAGGCGTGCAATCGTAGAAGAGGGTGTTCGCCCTGATGGCAGAGGCCCAGAAGACATACGACCACTCAGTTCTGAAGTAGGAATGCTACCAAGAGCACACGGTTCGTCGATATTCACCCGGGGCTCTACTCAGGCTGTTAACGTTACAACTCTAGCTCCACTTAGCTATGCACAGGTTATAGATACTATGGAGAGTGACAGAGAAGCTTATTTCATACATCACTACAATATGCCTGGTTATACTGTTGGCGAGATTCGTAGATTGATGGGTCCTGGTAGACGAGAAATAGGACACGGACATCTTGCCCAACGTGCACTCGAACCGGTAATCCCATCTATAGAAGAGTTTCCGTACACCATTCGAACAGTTTCGGAGATGATGAGTTCCAATGGCTCAACTTCAATGGCATCGGTGTGCTCGGGGTGCTTGAGCCTCATGGACGCAGGTGTGCCAATATCGAAACCTGTTTCTGGTATCGCAATGGGATTGATTACCGGTGGAGACGAGCCAGTAATACTATCAGACATACAGGGCGCCGAAGATTTTGCCGGTGATATGGACTTTAAGGTAGCTGGTACCAAAGACGGAGTAACCGCATTGCAAATGGACATAAAAGTTCATGGCATTACACCAGAGATTATGAGTAAAGCTCTGGCTAGAGCCAAGGTGGGTAGAGATCACATTCTAGATAGCATGCTGGAAACACTTGCCGAGCCTAGGACTAAGCTATCTAAGTATGCTCCACAGGTTAAGGCTATAACTATAAACCCCGATAAAACCAGGGAAGTTATTGGCAAGGGTGGAGAGACTATCAATAGGATCATTGATGAAACTGGCGCCGAAATAGACATTCGAGATGGTGGCCAGGTAATGGTGTCTGCGCCCAACGAAGAGTCTATAGCTAAAGCCATTAAAATGATCGAAGATATTGTTGAAGATCCTGAAATCGGAACAATTTATGAAGGCGAAGTTGTTAAAATGATGGACTTTGGCGTATTCGTTAACATCATGCCAGGTCAAGACGGCCTAGTTCATGTTTCGGAAATGGCCGAAGGGCGAGTAAACCATCCATCCGATGTAGTTAGTGAAGGCGACACTGTGAAGGTTAAACTGGTCGCTATCGATGACCGCGGCAGGCTAAACCTGTCTATGGTTAAAGCCCTCTAGTACTGTGCAGATAAGACATGCAGGCTGTTTGCGAGCAGCCTGCATTGGCTCAAAGCTAGAATAAGGAATGATCTTGATCCGGATAGACAAAAGTATTTGCCAATCTGGATCTGGATCAATCAGTCAATATAGAAGTAATTCCCTTGAATTAAACTAATTGAACCAATTAATTTTGAATAAATACTTAAAAATACTAACCAAAGGAGATTCATAGATAATGAATAAGCCAAACAGAAAGCCACCTGCCAGAAGCGGTGGCGCACCAAGAAATAATAGAAACAGAGCCCCACGAAGCCAGAGCGGACAGGGTTCAAAATTAACCTCATCTAGGCCAATGGCAGCAAGAAAGGCTTCCAGAGGCGCTGCGATGCGTACTAGCCGAATGAACATGGACACGGTCAATAAAATTATTGATGCTCAGTCGACAGACGTCAACAAGGTTAAAGTGACTGACCGGGCAAACAAAATTGACGACTCGCCAGCACTGCGAGTAATTGGTTTGGGCGGCATGGAGGGCGGCGGCGCCATGAACATGATGGTCATCGAGTATCAGGACGACGCAGTAGTCATAGATTGTGGCAACGAGCTGGGTGTCAACTTGCCGGGTGTCAACTTTGGTATAAACGACGTTACTTACTTGAAAAAGATCCAGCATAAGATTAAAGCCTATTTAATAACACATGGCCACCTCGATCATATTGGCGGGTTGCCATACATTTTGCCAGAACTGCCTGCGCCAGTGTACGGTTCCAGATTTACCATAGCCATGGTAGAGCAAATATTGAAGGGTTCAGACTATCAGGTTAGTGGCTTTAAGCCAGAGCTAGTGGTTGTCAACCAAGATTCCCATGAACAGCTAAAGATTGGTGCTAATTTTTCTGTAGAGTTCGTACGCGTAACACACTCTATACCGGGCTCAACGGCCGTAGTGCTAAGAACGCCCGAAGGCATCATTATAAACACCGGAGACTTTAGGATTGACCCAGAACCACTGGACCATATGCAGACCGATATTGCTCGTTTCAAAGAACTGGCCAAAGAAGGCGTGAAGCTTTTGATGTCGGACAGTACTTCGGCAGAACGCCCAGGCAGAACCCCTTCCGAGAGTACTTTAGAGCCTAGCTTCCACGACATATTCCAAAACGCTCCAGGGCGGGTATTTGTGGCGCTGTTTTCCTCTAACATAAACCGTTTTCAGATGCTTGTTAATGCTGCCGTATCCGATGGTAGGAAGATTGCCATAGATGGCAGAAGTATGATGAATACTCTCGAGACGGCCGTAAAGCATGGCTTCATCAAAATACCTAAAGGTACGTTTTTACCCATGGCTAGCGCTGGAGGAATCAAGGACGAGGAGTTGGTTGTGCTGTGTACCGGTTCGCAAGGTGAGCCGAACGCTGCATTAATGCGCATGTCTTATGGTGACCACAGGCACGTTAAGCTTAAACCCCAAGACACTGTCGTGTTAAGCTCTAACCCAATTCCAGAATCTGGTAACGATGCAAATGTGGGTCGAATGGTAGATGAGTTATTCAGAAAAGGCGTCCATGTATTTAGACACCCTACCCGCGAACTAGACGGTTGTGGGCCGCTACACGTTTCGGGCCACGCAGGCCTAGAAGAGTATGGCGACATGGTAGAGATGACCAAGCCAGAGTTTTTCCTGCCAATATATGGAGCAGTAAGGTCCAAGCAGTATCATATTGAAGAAGCTGTGCGACGAGGCGTTCCCAGGAATAATTGTTACAACAATAGTAACGGCGAAGTGATCGAGATTCGCGGCAATAAAATGACTCCAGCAGGCGTGGTGGAGCACGGTACGTTGCTAGTAGATAATACTGGAGCCATTGTATCCAACGTAGTAGTCAAAGATAGATTGCTCTTGTCTCAAGATGGGATTGTGTCGGTGATACTGACGCTTGATAGAAAATCGGGCACAATGCTCAGTAGTCCCGACATAATAACTCGCGGCTTCATTTATATGCGCGATAACGAAGAGCTTATGAATGATTTTAGAAACGAGCTCAAGCGTGTAGTTGCGCAACGATTTAAGCGAGTGGACCTAGATCGGTTTAAGCAGGAGCTTAAAGATCAGGCGGCATATTTTGTTTATGGCAGGACTCAGCGTTCACCAATAATTATACCTGTTGTGAATGTAGTATCTTCTAGGGCAGAAGCTAGGCGTAATGTGGCCAGGCAAAAAGATAACATGAGTGATAACAGGGGCGAAACAGCCTAGATATCCCTGTTTGACAGGGTGTTTCTATAGTGACATTAACTTGACACTTTGCATAAAATATGCTAGATTTATTATTATAAATCTCAAAAACAAAAATGTCAGAAAAGTTATCTAGTCCGTCACCAGCATCGGTTGAAGCGCAGCAACCTAAAGATTCGCTTAACTATCCAAGGCGCATACTTATAGGCGCAATGAGCACTCTTGTTCTTAGTATGGCCCTTGCATCACCCGAAGTAGCCGCGACAGAAGCATCTTTGCCTATTGCCGAAGCAACGGCAGCCGACTATGACGCTGAAGATAATAGTGAGAATTCTGAATCTTTGGCAGACAATATAAGTCAGACTGAAGTTAGTTACGAGTACAATTTACCAGATATTGCAAATGAGCTTGATGATATTGCTGCTGGATCGGGCATTAAAGCATCGGCAGGCTATGAAGTTGATGCAGGCACAGAACAACAAGAAGATTTGACCCAGTTTAGTGAGTCCGGAGCCGAAGAAGTTTCGCAAGAACAAGTTTTTGCCACAGAGCGACTACCTAGCATGGAGCAACCTTTGTCCTACGGGTACACTCTGGTTTATGACATCGAGCAGCAAATTGCACAAGTTGATAGGGCCAGTATGACTGAGCGCGACGCCATGGTAGTTCAAGTAGTTGAGTCAATGTACGCCCAGCTTGGCATCAACAGCCTTGATGAAATTGCCCCAGGTTGGCGGATTGCCCAAGTTGAAGTTCCGGAAAATGTCTCGTCAATAACAAAAGGTATTACCTTGGGCGAAGACAGGGTCATTGGCATAAACGCTTATCGTGATGATATTGACACGTCGACAGAAGCTAAAGAAGTCTTGGCACATGAGATAGGCCACGTTCTTGATGTCGCTAATTTTACCGATGCTGACAGGAAAGAATTTGGCGACCTAATTGGGATGAGCGAAACAGATGTGTGGTGGCCAGACGGTGCTCACTATGACACTCAGGCTGGTGCTGGCGCATTTGCAGAACACTTTGCCGAATACTTGGATACGCAGAATGAGTACACGAATCGTGCCGAAGTAGGCAATAAAGTTTCGGCCGGTGAGTTAAAGCCCTATTTTGATAAGTTAATTGCTAGAGTAAAGTCTTAGATTTGGATTTAGTACGCTTTGAGTTGGCTTGGAGTTTGGGGTACTTTAGGCAAGGAATTCTTTAGAATGCTCAAAAGTTCTATATAATAAGGGAATATGGCAAAACGAAAGAAAAAATCTTCAAGAAAATCCAAAGCAAAGACTTCTAATTTACCAGCAGGATTTTGGCCCCAGGCAGCAGTAATTGGTCTGCTTATTCTGGCATTACTAGTCTTACTGGGTAGCCTGGGTATTGATGCCGGTGCATCCAGCAGTTTTTTTGATTGGTCTAGGCAGCTGTTTGGCTGGTTCGGCTATTTACTGGCGCCATTGTTGGTGTATCTAGCTTATATTAAGCAAACAAACGATGGCAAAAAAATGCCGCTATTAAAGCTTTTTGGTGCACTTTTATTCATTTTGGCTATTAGTGGTTTCTTGCATCTTTTTGTAGATGAATCTAGTGAAGCGGCTAAAAAGTTGGTTGCAGACGAGGGCGATGGTGGTGGATTTTTTGGTGGGCTGGCAAATTCGCTTGTGACAGACTTGTTTGGCAAAATTGGTGGTGGTGCAATTTTATTTGGACTGGGTTTGGCCTCTTTTCATTATTTGTTTGGCGTTTCACCAAGGAAATCTTTGGGGTTATTTTCGTGGCTGGGTAATTTTAAAAAAGATAAAGATGACACCGATTCAAAAGCTATCAACACAAGCAGCAAGGGCAGTGGGTTTAAGCTAAACGAAGGCGTCCCCGTACAAAGACAGCGAGTTAGTTTAAAGAATAGTGCGCAAAAGGCTACTGTAGACGAGAATCACGAAGCATTAACGACATCTAGCGACCCAGAGTGGAAGTTGCCTGGGCTTGATTTGCTAAGCAATAAGCAGGATAAGGCAGATGCTGGTGACGTTGAGACGAACGCAGCTATAATTGAAGAAACGTTGTCTGACTTTAAGATTAATGTAGAAATGCAAGGCGCAAATATTGGCCCAAGAGTTACCCAGTACACTTTAAAGCCACCTTCTGGGGTTCGGTTAACCAAGATCACAGCTCTAGAAAACAACCTGGCCCTCAACCTTGCTGCAACGGCGATTCGGATGGAAGCACCAATACCGGGTAAACGGGCTGTTGGAATAGAGGTGCCCAACATTAAAGCAGCAGGTGTAGGTTTGCGTTCTGTGCTGGAGTCTCCACAGTGGCGCGGTGCGTCTAGCCCGCTAACCTTTGCCGTAGGCAAGGATATTGCCGGACAGGCGGTAGTTGGCGAGCTAGATAAAATGCCCCACTTATTAATCGCTGGCGCTACTGGGTCTGGTAAGTCGGTGATGATAAATACATTCTTGAGTAGTCTGCTGTATAGAAATTCGCCATCAGATTTAAAGTTGATTTTAGTTGACCCAAAGCAAGTAGAGTTGTCGCCTTACAATGACATACCTCACTTGCTAACTCCGGTCATAGTAGATCCCGAAAAATGTATTTCTGCTTTAAAGTGGGCGGTAGCCGAAATGGAGAGACGTTATAGCGCTTTAGCCGAAGTAGGTAAGCGTAACATTTTGGAATATAACCGACTCAAAAAAGAAGAAGGTATGCCTTATATTGTGGTGGTTATTGATGAGCTCGCCGACTTGATGATGCTTGCCGCTAGGGACGTAGAGGCCTTGATTGTTCGGTTGGCGCAAAAGGCCAGGGCAGTAGGTATACATTTAGTATTGGCAACTCAGAGACCATCTGTCGACGTTATAACCGGCTTGATCAAGGCTAATATCCCAGCAAGAATAGCCTTTACAGTTGCCAGCCAGGTGGATTCTAGGACGATTCTAGATGGGTCAGGAGCCGAAAAGTTGTTGGGCAAAGGCGACATGCTCATGCAAACCCCTGAATTGTCCAAGCCACGCAGAATCCAGGGTGTATTTATTGGTGACAATGAAGTGATGAAGGTTGTAGACTTTGTAAAAATGGAACGGGCGCCTTCTTATGACGACGACGTAGTTGCTCAGGCAGTACAAATATCCAAAGGTGGGGTAGTTAGTTCTGGCGCAGATTTTGACGCCGATGATAGTTTGTATCACGATGCAGTAAGAGTAGTTATTGAAAGCAACAAGGCATCCGCATCATTGTTGCAGCGACGCTTAAGGGTTGGGTACGCTAGAGCGGCAAGATTGATAGAATCCTTAGAAGAGCAAGGGGTGGTTGGCCCAGCAGATGGCTCAAGGCCACGAGAAGTACTTGTGAGTAGCATGGACGATTTTGATGATGACCCGCTTGAAGAGCCACCAGAAGTAAGCGACTAGTTGGGCTGTAGTAGTGTTTGATGCCGCAAGGTCTTTTAGGCGTAATGCAGCCGTTGAACATAAATTTATGCGAGTAGCAAAATTTGTTCAAGCAAAAAGGCACAGTTCCCGACTTTCTGTATCTAAGGCGGCTTTATGGTTGAGGGTGCCTGAATCTACAGTAATTATGCTTGAGGATCCCGAGAACTCAGACCTATCGAGTGCCAATATGCAGGGGCTGTATCGTCGGTACGCTACCTTTTTAGGCATTGACGACGTATCGATTAACGCCAGGCTTGATGCAGTGCCCAGAAGTAAGTCCATTTTGCCTAAACGCGCGGTCAGACGACCATCGATAGGCCTGATTAGGCCGCTGGTGCTGACTCGACTCGCAAATGGGGTGTTGATGGTTGTAGTTGGAGCTGTGGTTATGGGATATTTGCTAACTCACGCTTCAAAGATAGGGCGGTTACCCCAGTTTAGTGTGGATGGCTTTGAAGGAGGTGCTGTTTTGTCTGCCGCAGACTCATATGTCATTCGAGGTACGGTAGATTATAGTTCGACTTTATTGGTTGAGGGTACGGCAGTTGGTGTAGATGAAACCAATAGGTTTAACCATAAAGTCTACCTGCAACCAGGCCTTAATCTATTAGACGTTACTGTGCTTAACAACTTTGCCAAATCTAGCTCGAAGCAGTTAAGAATTATTTATAGCCCACGGCAACAGTAGCGATTTTTGTTTTACTTTGGCTGTATATGTGTTTTTGTATATTAACATGCTCTTGTGCGACACACTAGCTACCCAGGCAGCCAATAAGAAATAGGTCTCGCTCCCCAGAGCTTTGCTCTAGGAGTTGGCGCCCCGTCTGCCGAAGGCCAGGGGGTGTTTGAGCGTAAGCAAAACCAGGGGACGAGTCACTTCCTACTTAATAACGAAGGCAGTGAGAGGTTGCAAATTAGTAAGTTGACCAACAGGGGTGAACTGTGTATAATTTTGATAACTTGTGAGTTTGATGTTTTAAATATTTTAAGACTTCAGGCACTTAGTTGCCTAGAAACTCTAGACTCGCTGTAGCTAGAGTAAGCTTGGATTAGATATTAATACATAACCTGCTTGCGATTCAGTCGTGGGCGCCGAGACTAAATCATCGGTTCCAAGGGAAGGAGTTCATAGTATGAACAAGTACGAAATGACGGTTCTTTACCATCCAGACTTAGAGATGGATATTGAAAAACCATTAAAGAAAATTGCCAAGTTACTTTCGGACAACGATGGCAAAATTATCAAACAAGACAACTGGGGTAAGCGCAAACTAGCTTATTCTATAAACAAACAAGACCACGCGGTCTATGTATATTACGACATCGAGCTGAAATCAGAGTCAGTGGCCAAGGTGGAGTCAATCCTTAATATTACCGACGAAGTATTGAGGTATCTGATTGTTAAGCCTGGTCCCGAAATTGAAGAGGTTGAAGAAAAAGCCGAAGATTCTAGCAATACAGACTCTTCAGAAGAATCAAAGCCAAAAGAAGACGAAACTAAGAAATAGGCTGCCATCGTAGATGACGGCAAGGAGGTGAGATGGCAAAGGGATTTAACAAAGTAGTATTGATGGGCAACCTAACCCGAGATCCGGAGCTTCGGACCACTCCAAATGGTCAGAGCGTTGCTTCGTTCTCTCTCGCTGTAAACAGGTCGTGGCGTGGAGCAGACGGTCAGCAACAAGAGGCAGTTGATTTCATTGACTGTACAGCCTGGGGCAAGCCTGCCGAGATAATTAACCAATATGTGCAAAAAGGACGAGCACTATTGGTGTCTGGCCGATTGCAGTATAGGTCTTGGGAGCAAGAAGGGCAGAAGCGATCCAAGGTAGAAGTTGTGGTAGAAGACTTTAACTTCATTGGTTCGCAGTCAGATTCTGGCTATAGCACCCCACAAGGACAGACGCCGCCTGCAGCTAGCGAAGGTGCCTCACCTGCCGCAAGTAAAGAACCAGCCTCTCAGCCAAAAACAGACGGCAAGAAAAACCAAGATGTTGTCATTGAAGATATTGATGACGAACCCGTCGACTTGAGCGACATACCATTTTAATTGTATAAAAATACGGAGACCACAACATGGCATATAAGAAACGAAACGAAGTAAAATACTTTGACTACAAAGATTTTAAAACTCTGCAGAGGTTTGTAAACCCATATGGGGCAATCGAGACACGTAAGAAAACTGGATTGAGCGCCAAGCAGCAGCGACAGCTTGCCCGGGCAGTAAAGCGTGCAAGGCACCTGGCATTACTGCCATTCGCAGTTAGATAGGTAGTTATGTACGGCATAACCGACTTAAAGAAAGACACCGTTATTCAAATAGACGGTAAGCCTTATAAGGTTATTGAATACGCCCAAAAACAGATGGGGCGTGGAGGGTCTATTGTAAATACGCGCCTAAAGAATTTACTAGATGGATCGGTAATACCCAAAACATTTAAGGGACAAGATAAAATAGAACCTGCAGATGTAGGGAGCCGTAAACTACAGTTTTTATATTCTGACGGCAGCACACTGCATTTTATGGACGACAGTAGTTTTGAGCAACTAGAGATAAATCCAGAAATCGTAGGTGACCCAGCCAGGTTTTTGGGCGAAGGCATGCAGGTAGATGCGCAAACTTTCGATAACCAGGTTATTAATATAGCCCTGCCAATAAAGATTACACTCAAAGTTGTTTCTGCCCCTGATGTCGTAAGGGGCGACACGCAGTCGACTGTTCAAAAAACCGTCGAACTCGAAAACGGCACAGAAATTATGGCACCGATTTTTATAAAAGTAGGCGATGTATTGGTTGTAGATACTCGAGATGGCAGCTATGTCGAAAGGGCGCGCTAGAACAAAACCAAGTCAAACACGAGTTTCGCATTCGGAGTCACGAACTCGTTTGGCTAGCCTTGACGATACAAATACATCGCCTCCAGCAAAGAAAACGCCAGATACATTAATTCGGGACACTGCCAGCAACGCAGTTCGAGCACGAAACACACAGCAAGCTAAGAAGCGTTTCTATGGCTTGCTTTGCTTAAGTCTTGTGCTGTTGGTGGCGAGCTTAATTGTGCTGCCCAGGGCAGAGTCATATCGTCAAGACAGAGAGCAGCTTTGTGTAGGTAGAGTTATGGGCTGTGAGTTGCCGCCGCCAAGCGATAAGGAAAGTGCATTGCTGGCCGTAGGAGTAATGTCGTTAATTGGCTTTGTTGCCAGTTCGTTGGTTTGTGTTTGGGCACTGGTAGTTATGTCTGGAGCCCGGATGGTTGAGCTGTCTCCACTCAACAAAGATAGAAAATGACCTGTTGCGTACAAATAGTAACTATAGCAGGAAGTGGATTTCGGCCGCAGCAGGCTATTTATAACTGAAACTTGCGAAAATTACTATATTATGATAGTATTGTTTTAGTATTAAACAAAAATAAATATATGTTAGAAGTTCGAACATCAGATACTAGCGTAGCCCCAAGCGAGATAGAGTTTCAGCCAGCATCGCTGAACGGCGCTGAGATTCCATTGGTTACAGAAGTAGGTGAAGGGGCGGGCGATGCGCTGGGTGACACTTGTCAAAATATTCAAGTTGATCTTGGGACTGAGTATAGTGATCCTATCGATGACAAGCCAGAGCTGGAAGGCCCAAGTTCCATTGATCAGCAGGCTATAGTAGGTTTTTATGACGGTGTACTGGATGCTGCCGCAACGGATATTAAACCAATGTTAGACGACAGCACCGATGTGGCTCCGTCGCTAGCTGTTACTGAAGAGATTGAAACTAGTCGCTATAAAGAACCTCCAGCCAAAGATTGGGTGGAAGATCCATTCGCCATACATGGCGACAACACGCTTCCGCCAGAGGTCAGCACAGAAATGCGCACTGCTCAAATTTTGGTTGAAGCTGGGGTAGAAGCACCAAGCGGCCCGTCTATGCATATAAAAGATGTAATTAGGTCTGCCAAGTTAAATATTGAAACATTTGAGTCTATGGAGGTCTCGCAAGCAAACGAGTCGTACAAGAATCTTATACTAGAGTTTTCACATGTTTTATTGGATAGATTGAGTCTGTTAACATCACCTGAGGATGCACCATGGACTTCAACGACTCCGAGTGTCGTGGCTTTCGAAGCCAGAATGGCATTTTCAGGATTCTACGATTCTATTGCCGAAACTGGTGCTATTGACGGCGTTGCCGATCCAGATGGATTCCTGCGAGATGCTGCTGCCGGGGCTCTTGGTTTGGTGGCAAGTATTGATAACAAAGACGCGCAATCGTTGCTGTTTAATAACGATAAAAGAGTAGCACTGAACTAACTAGTTGGGCTGTTGGTAACTGCTCACAACACTCGCTATTAAGGAGGAGGTGACTCCTCCCCCTTAGACTTCGCTTATGCTTCGTGATCCCCCTCCCAGCCTTCGGCAGATGGGACGCCAACCCCTTGAGCATAGCTCTGGGGTGTCGGGACCTCTCTTTTATTGGTTGTTTGGGCAGTTAAGTGGTTACGGCTGTTGTCCTATAGGGCTTGTGTTTGCTTGCAGATTTTATACATTAAACCTGAATTCAACTACGTCGTCGGGCGCCATGATATAATCTTTGCCTTCAGTGCGTAGCTTTCCAGCTGTTTTGGCGGCGACCCGCGATCCCAGCTCGACTAGGTCGCTACAGGAAACAACTTCGGCGGCGATGAAGCCTCGTTCAAAATCACCATGTATGACACCTGCAGCTTGCGGCGCGGTGTAGCCCTTTTTTATAGTCCAGGCCTTGGTTTCAATTTCGCCAGTGGTTAGATAAGTTTGCAGGCCTAAAGTTTCGAATCCTGCTTTGCTCAATTTTTCTAGTCCAGATTCTTGCATATTGTATTCTTTCATAAACATTTCCGCGTCTTCGGCCCCTAGCTGGCTTATCTCGGCTTCTATTTTTGCCGATACAAATAGCACGCTACTGCTGGGTGCAATCTTGCGAAGACGTTCGAGTTCTGCCGTATCTGAAATATTTGCATCGTCCATGTTGAACACATAGATAAATGGTTTGGCCGTAAGTAAGTTGAGGTAGGAAACTACAGATAAATCTACTTCTTCGTTTACCGCTAGCTTGCCGTCGTCTAAAGAACTAATTAGTTGTTCAACTATGGCTATAGTCGCTGCTAGCGATTTGTCGCCACGTAATTGTTTGTTCAGTTTTGGCAGGTGGTTTTCTAGAGTGTGTAAGTCGGCCAAGATAAGCTCTGTATTAATAGTTTGTATGTCGTTATCGGGGTTTAAGTCGTTGCTGACATGTTGTATGTCGTCATCCTTGAAAGCCCTTACCACCTGGACAATTGCGTCTACTTCGCGAATGTGGCTCAAAAACGCATTGCCCATGCCTTCGCCTTTATGGGCTCCTTCGACTATTCCCGCGATATCAACAAATGTCACTGTTGCAGGAACAGTTTTTTTTGAATTAGATAACTCTGCAAGTTGTGCGAGCCGCAAGTCGGGGAGGGGCACAATACCAGTATTCGGTTCGATAGTCGCAAACGGGTAATTGGCAGCAAGTACGTTATTTTTGGTGAGCGCGTTGAAGAGAGTGGATTTACCCACATTTGGGAGGCCGACTATGCCGATTTGTAGTGAACTCATGAAGACAGTATAGCAGAATAGAAACAAAGAATAACATTGAATAAATAGCAATAATATGTTAATATTCATTAAGTAAATAAAAGATAAAAATCATGCCACAATTGCAGGAACTTCAAGGTCAACCAGGGGCTGAAGTTGTACAAGCATATGAATCGCTTAGGTTTATAGATAGTCAAGCAGAAGTAATGCGCGATGCTCTTGGCGCAGTCTCAGCTACTGTGAACGACTTGGGTGCCGGCAGGGAAACTGCCTCGGTTTTTGATGAAATGCTGGGGAGATTAGAAGTAGGGATCGGTGGAGAGGATGTAAACAGCGCAAAGTTCCACGACACAGTTTTTGGCCACACGGGCGAAACAGATGGTTCGATATCCATTATCGTTGGTGACGGGATTATAGAGAAGCGCGCTCAGCATATAATGCAAGCAGGTGTTGATGAGGAAAATGCGCTCATTATGGCGCTTTTTTGGATTACGGCTCACGAAGCTGGTCATGCACTTCAAGCTGCGCATGAACGGGTGCAGATGCATGATGCTGAGAGCGCCCTCAGTGTACGATCTTTATCGCAAATCGTAGTTGGTGCTGAGGAAAACCGTTTTGTTGCCGGCGCTGATGCCACGATTGTTGAGCACGAACGCTTTGCGGAAGGAATAGCTCAAGAGACCATGCGACGCGAGCTGTCCAGTCTTGGCTTTGAACCTGAACAGATAGAAGATATCTTGGGCTATTACTCTGGTGGTTTTATTGATGGTATTCAAGCCGCGCGTGATCAGGTAAATTCAGGCGCTGCGGATACAATACAGGATGCTATGAGTCGGGGGGACGTAGACACAGCAGGTACCTATAAACACTCTGCGGTTTATCTAGGATATGCAAATCCTCTGTCAGCTCCTCAGTTGTGGAATCGGCTGTCCTATACTACTTGATTTGTTGTGATCGCAGCAATGAGTGTGCGCAGTTGGTTCGACGTGCATGATTCAAGTGAGGGCATTTCGGTAAATGACTCATAAAGCCTAATGCCATACAGGCATGTGTTCTGGTCACTGGCTGGCTACTTCCACACTCAACCAATCTAGTGGGCCTTAGGCTAGTGAGTAGCCCCAACATAAGAAAAACAATGTTGCATAAAAGTAAAAAATATGCTACTCTATATATAGTTAATACACAAAAACAGAAATGCCAAATTTAAATACTAAAAGCGTACCCGATTTATCTGTTCCAGAACGTATGGAACGTTCACCTAACTTTTCAGTATTTGGCTATCATGTCGCCGAGGGTAGCGAAGTGGTCGCTCAGGAGATGATTCACTCTGGCAACCTCGACGCAGCACTTGATTACAAAGCTGAGCTAGGTGATAGACCAGACCCTCTTGATTCTAGAGTGCCAAGGTTGAGTCGGCTTGTCCTCAAGCTTGCTGGACGCGAAGATGAAGTACTTACGCCTGACGAGCGTAAGTTAAAACGTGATTATTCTATTGAGCCTCGTGCTAGAAATGCCAAAGAAATGCTTGGTTACAAGCAAGCTAACCTTGAAATGTGGCAAAAAAACGCACGTGGACGGTTTAGGCTATATAGTGAGCGGGCAAATAAGAAGTCGAATCAAGATTACGATGCCGCTAGTGCAGCCCAGGCCAATTTTCATAAAGAAATGCCGCAAATAGTTCGAGATGCATATGAATCCAGTCTCAAAGAAGCGGGCGAACACAAGAGTCTTTTTGAGTGGCTTGCTGGTGGACAGGATGGTGAGTCTGGCGCTACAGACGAACAGCTAACTAATTTTTTGCAGTGGAATGTCGATAAGTACGAAAAGATCAATGCTCAACCCGAAACCCGAGCGATGTTCGAACGTGAAAAAGTTATTTACGGCCAACGCCTGCAATTGCTTGTTGATGAAGGGCTGCTACCTGAGGTAGTCATGGATCGTCTTGCGGCTTTTGATTCGGGTAATATCTTAGTTGGAGAAGATTTATTGTTTACCATGGATAGGTTTGGTCATCACCTCAATGGCGTAATAGAAGTTGCAAAGATACATGATCAGCACCATATAGACCATGAGCTAACCCATGCTGTAATACAGAGTGATGAGGAAATGGATACATGGTACAAAGAAGCAGTTACTGAGACTCTTACTCGATATATGCAGCCAGACAAGGAAGGACTAAAAGTTTATTACCTAGGTGAAAGAGAGCTGTTTTTCAAGCTTCTTAATGCAGGGCTTTCTCCGCTTGATACAGACTTAGCCATTCGGGCATATGCCGAAAGAGGTGAAGATAGAACTGCCAGGGATCAGTTTACTGAAGAGGTGAGGGCCGCCTATCCTTGGTCTGATAATATCGTCGATGACCTAACAAAGATACTGCAAGATGAAAGATTTAAAGATGGCGACTACTGGAGCAAATTTGACTTTGCAAAACAATGGCTCGAAGATGGTACATCTAAATATAGGGCTGCAACAAATTCAAATTTAGCAGGAGTAGGGTAGGGCTCTTAGCCATCCATGCTTGAACCATAGTCTCGCACAAAGGTAATAGCCAAATTTTTAATACGAGGTTTGCTTTGCAGTAGTTGAATTTTATTTGTGACCAAAGTGCTATAGTGAAGTAGTTAAGAACGTGGGGAATATTATGGCAAATTATAAAGGTCACGTCGCTGGTTCGATATTTTTTGGGGTTGTGTATCTTGTAATAATTTCATTAGTTTTTGCTGTGGATTTGTTGCCAAGAGGGGAGCACTTTTTTAGCGGCTATGCCTTTCCGGTAACATTATTGGGCATAACAGTTCTGTTTGGTCTTTTTCCCGATATCGACACAAACTCGCATGCTCAAAAGTTATATTATTCTGTGTTTGTGGTTACGGACGTTTGGTTAATAGCTACTGCCAGGTACCAGGAGTCTGCACTCTTGGGCCTGATTGGGGCTCTGCCTGTATTGTCCAAGCACCGTGGGTGGACTCATTTTAGATGGTCAATCTTGCTAGTTCCACTACCCTTGCTTGTGCTTCCGGCGCTCAACAATCAAAGTACTCCATTGCTAGGGTTGCCGTATTATGGCGCTGCAGTTTTTGGGTACGTGAGCCATCTTTATTTTGACGGTATTCTATTCAAAAAGCTATTTGGGTAGTCTGTGCGATTTTGAAAGTTTGCAGCGAGGTGTTTTATGATTAGTGTCAGTAAAGGGCCGACAAAGTGCTATGTTAAATTTTCAAGCTTTTTGGTATATTTAACATAAGCTTTTAAAAGGGGTTGGGAAATAAATGCCACCTACAAATCGAAAAAGAAACTTTCTTGTATTTATAGTACTGGTGTTTTTGCTTGGATTAGCAGGTTGGTACTTCTTGAAGGATGGAAAGCTTATTGATAAGATTTCTGATGCCAAAAACAAACTCGAGTCGAACAATACGAGGCCGATCACAGATACAGAGCTACAAGATGTTAACCAACAAATTTCTCAAAATGCCGTAGACGGTGTTAGTGTGAAGCAAGAAACAAGTGCCAATTTTCAGACTAAACTGGCCGAATTGCCAAATCCAGACAGCCAGGAGTATAAATCCAAGGTCATTGCTCTTGGTGATGCATGTGCATCGCAAGATAACATGCCCTGCATAGACCTGCTGGTGGAAAAAGTTGGAGCACAATCCGATAAATCTATTTTAGTTGTAGCTATGGACTTTAAAATAACAATACTCCTTGCAGCAGACGACTTAGATGCTGCAAAAACTATTTTGGCGCAAATGCAGAGTATAGTAAGTGATAATGCGCTTGATTCAGGTATCGTAGACCTACGAAGATCCGAGCTGCATGGGGGTTCAAGTGGGTAGAAAGTTATTGCTAGTGCTAGCCCTTAGCGTCTTGAGTCTATTAACCTACGACAAGGTTTTTGCGACAGAAAAACATTCTCATGACATAGCTGCCAGTAACTTAAACCTTTATGCAGAAATCTCTACCGAAGAAGAAAGCTGGTACAACACGAGGTATCTTGTATTGAAGGTAAGTTACCCTGGCGACGTAACTAGTTCAGGAAAATTAATTGGTATTTATGATGGGCTTTTATGTATGCCAGACCCTTCCAGTCCAAACAGTGGCATCGATGGGGTAGGTCCGGGTTCGGCTACTTCTACAGTGTTGATAGAGATGCAAAAAAATTGTACCGGTAGCGCATCGGGTGGACCTTCTGACCCCGGATTTATTCAGAATTTTTATTTTTGTCCAGGTGCAAGTTTTAGTGGCAGCTGTTCTGTTTACAGTAGCGCAGGCATGTCTGCGGCAGATTGGAGTTATTTGAATATGAACTCCGATAAACTAACATACGATGCCGATAGCGATTCTACATCTGGCTACATACATGTACTAAACAGCCCTGGCAATTACAGCAACCTTATAAATGCATTCAAAGTATCAGCTTCAGGCGGACATGTTGGGCCGATTGGGACCAATAGTAACCCTGCAAATCCTATTGAAATCAGCCAAATAATACGCGGTTCTGGCAGTAAGCATGATAGATTCAATACATTTATTGAATTTGCCGCGCCATGTGATTACAGCGGAGGTATTCAAAGAATTGAATTTTCTGGTGTTGGCTATGGGACCGATTTGGATGGGGTGGGTAGTGAATGGAGCCCAAACTTGACAAGGGCAATTTTTGAAAATGTTACCACAGGAGAGGTTTATAGGAGTGTTAGCGATGGCACCTTAGGTACAAATGAGGACGATAGGTTGTGGCGGTCATGGAGTTTTCAGCCAGATGCAGGGCATAACTACAGGGTTACCTGGGCAGATGTGGGCCATAGTAACTCTATACGCACGAAGATACCTTTTGATGCACCTGATTTCAATTTTAGTTGCGATACAAGTATAGAAGGGAGATATGACTTTCATTCATGCGATGGAGCAGGCGGCTTTGCATATGACACCACCAATTTTGATGAGCCGGTTGAGGTTCGGGTCTATATAGATAATAAGGATGGTTCTGGGTACAATCTAGCTTTGACCATTCCTGCGGCGAATTTACCGAGCACAGATATTGACAGGGGCGATCCAGGAGGGAATCACAGGTTTACATATGACATCCCTGAAGCTTATCGAGATGGTGGGAGCATTAAAGTTAGCGTAAGAGGTGTTGAGCTTAACTCTGGCAGGGAGCAGGATTTACTCGAATCCCCAAGAGAGATTGTTTGCGATGCATGGCAAGCTAGGTGTACTAGCATATATATACCTACGCTTGTATCTGTGGGAGATCCTTTTGAGGCTGAAGTTAGCTTTAGGAACAGAGGTACACAGGTATGGACCAACACCAACTATGAGCTTGTGTCGCTTGGACAAGAATTTGGAATTGTTAACGCCAGCATTGCGCCGCATGTAGTTAATGCTGGAGAACAAAAAACATTTACACTTCCCCTAATAGCTCCAGATACCGCAGGCTTATACAATTTTGAATGGGCGGTGCGATACATACCCACTGGGGAGGTTATAAATCAGCGATGCACAAGCTCTGTAAGAGTCGTAAGTGTATGGGATATTAATAAACCTAGCGTGTCTTCAATTCAAGCGGCAAGACAAGGCGGCCAAGTTTGGGACGTTAGAGTTACAGTTCGAAATGGTGGTTCGGGAGGGTCTTATGGGGCGGGTGGTCCAGGTGACGGTAAGGTTGGTGTTGCCTATAGGTTTACCAAAAATGGAGTGGTTTGGGCACATCCTTGGACGGCAACCACAACACCTAAAACAGGTCTAAATATAGCCGCCAGAAGCAGTTTTACCGAAAGCTTTTCACTTCCTGTACCAACAACACTTACCTATGGTGACCGGATTTGTATGGTTGTAGATGCAACAATAGTAAAAGGACGAACAGGAACGGATAGTATTATTAACAACGGGCCCAGACGCAACGAAGCTAACACAGGATGTTTCCTGGTGGGTGAGCAGCCCTACTTCACAGTCGAGGGTGGTGGTTTGTGGGCTGGAGGCGTGATAGACCCCGATAAGCCAGAGGGTCGGGGCTACTGTAGGGCGTCAGATGATACTACTGGTTTTATTGAAGGGGTGTTTACTGGGGCTGTAGGAACTGTTTCGGAGCATGCGGCAATTGCCCGTGGATATATAAACGGTATTGCTAGTGGTCATGACCCTGCGATTAATCCTAATGCTTTAATTTTTGAAAACGTAGGCGCAGTCGGCGTTTATACAGGAGATAGATTAAAGGGCCCTTGCCTAGTGGATTACTACAGTTTTCTAAATCATAAACATAGCGGTGTTAATGTATTGTCTTCATTGTCGGCAAGTTTCCCAGATGGTCAATCTTCGGGCCAGTACTTTTATGATGCTGGTGGTCCTGGATTTAACGTCAATGTAGGTGATATAAATCTTTCTGCAGTTGCAGGCAATAATAAGCGAATCACCTTGATTATTAATGGAGACGTGACCATTGACGGGGACATTGTAAATGGCAATTATAGTGCAAACTTGGATGATGCTAACCCCAATAACGACATTCCAATATTTATGTTAGTGGCGAGCGGAAAAATAGATATTGTGTCAGAAGTTCGTCAGCTCGACGGTTTGTTTGTGTCGCGAGAAGGGGGCATAGATACATGTAGTAATGGGCCCGCCCGACTCGCCAGCGCGTTTTGTTCTGAACAGCTGATTATCAACGGGGCTTTTGTTAGTGACGACTTGAAGCTTCGCAGAACATTTGGTGGGGCAGTCGCGAATCAGGGCCCGGCAGAATTGTTTAGACACACGCCAGATTTTAACATTGCGACCGCTCCATTTGTGTCTGACCTGCTGCCTCAGTTTAGGATAATTAGCGTAGATGAATTGCCGCCGGCATATTAACAATGATTTCTTGTATAAAAACTATAATGCTTATGTTAGAATGTGAGTAACTATGGGACTACTAAGTTCAATCACCGATTTCTTTGCCTTGGACATTGGAACGACCGCTATACGCGTCGTTCAGTTAAGAGGTAGTGGCGACACCCGCAGCCTTGTTAGGTACGGGTCAATTGCTGTAGATGCAAGCACGACACAGGCCGATTCTGCCGCCAAGCAAAATCAACTAATGGAGGCTTTAAAAAAAGTCATACATGATTCAAAGATTTCTACTAGAAATGTTGTTGTAGGCATACCGTCCAACAAGATGTTCACTACTGTTGTGGATATAGATAGGGTTCCGCCCAAAGAACTTGCAAAATCTATAAAATACCAGGCAGACCAATACATACCTACGTCTGTTGCAGAGTCCAAAATTGACCACATATTGCTCGGGCCATCACCCATACACAAAGACAAAGACGAAGTTTTACTGGCCAGTGTAAGTAACCGCTTCTCTGAAACCAGGCTCGATTTACTAGAATCAATAGGTCTTAATGTCCTAGCCATGGAGCCAGATGCTTTTGCTTTGAGCCGCTCTTTGATACCGGCAGGGAGCCAAGAGGCGATAATGATCTTGGACATGGGTGCAAATTCTACCGACCTAATACTGCAATATAAAGATGCCCCTAGGCTGGTCAGGTCTATTCCTTCAGGTGGCAACAACCTACTAAAGTCTGCGCAGCAAAACTTGGGTGTAGATGAAAAACAGGCTATGCAGTTTGTTTATAAGTTTGGTCTAATTGAGAACAAGTTGGAAGGCCAAGTCTACAAAGCTCTTATTTCTACTGTAGACAGTCTTGTTTTTGAAATTGAGAAGTCAATTAAGTTCTTTTCTACCAGGTACACAAACATACCGATACGCAGGATTGTCGTTACCGGCAGGGCCTCTATTCTTCCTGACTTTCCAGTATATTTGGTTAACAAAGTTAACACATCGGTAGAAATAGGCAATGCCTGGCAGAATGTTAGCTATCCTAAAAGTTCATACAACGATTTAATGGCCGTATCCAACCAGTATGCTGTTGCGGCCGGTTTAGCAGAGAGGAAGCTATAAGATGGATATAAATTTAGTACCAGATGTAAAAGCAGACTTTATAAAGTCCCAGAGGGTTAAAAGGATTATCCAAATCCTTGCTTTCCTGTTTTCTGCAATATTAATAGGTTTGGTGATTTTGGCTTTTGTTTATGTAAAGGTTTGGCAGCAAAGACACACCGACTCGTTGCAAGACGACATAAACTCGATTATAACAAGCATTAGGTCCGAGCAAGATTTGGACAAGGTGCAGACTTTAAGCCTTCAGTTAGAATCACTCGACAGCCTACACGACGATAAAGAGCTTAGCTCTAACTTGCAGACTATTTTGACATCGATCACTCCCGAGAATGTTAGTTACGATTCTGTGAGAGTTAATTTTGAAGATTCCGAGATTAATTTCAAAGGAGAGGCCGAAGATACGTTAGCAGTAAATCGTTTTGCAGACGTGCTTAAGTTCACAGAATACAAGATCGGCGAAGACGGTTCTAGCGACAAGGCTTTTGAAGATGTAACAACAGATGTAAGGGTGACCGACAACTCCGAGTTAACAACGTTCTCGATAACATCGACTTATTCTGATGGATTGTTTTCCGACAAGGCCCTGGATGTCCAGGTTACCAATTTCTGCGGCCAAGAAAGTTGTATTACGACACGATCAGAGGTAGAGAGGCCGAAATCACTATTCAATGGGCCTGCAGGGGAGGAGAGTTAATATGAAATCACCAAACATTAACGCCAACGTAATTAGTAAGCACGTAAAGATAAAGAATTCTTCGAAGATTGTGTATATAACCATCATGGTTTCTGCAATAGTAATTGCGTTCTCTTTGGCAATACTGAACTCACTGTACGGACAATGGAGATTTAACGAACGCCTTCATGCCGAAAAGGAAAGGGTGCTTGATAAGCTTGAAACAAATTTAGCTAACGCAAAAAGCCTTAAGTCCAGTTTTGCTAGCTTGGAAGCAGCAGGCGAAATTATACCAGGGCAGAATGGACGTCCTAACTCTACTGTAATACTAGACGCACTTCCTAGCAGATATGACTATCCCGCACTAGCTACAGCTATGGATGTCCTGGCCGAAGAGAGTGGCGTTATACTTGATAGCTTTGATGGAGAGGATGCAGAAACCCAGGCCGAGGTTAGTGCAGTAGAGCCAAGACCTATCGAAATTGAGTACACAATGAGCGTAACTGGCAGTTACGACCAGATAAATCAGTTCATGCAAAATATTGAAAGAAGCATCAGGCCAATAAGTCTTTCGGATGTAGCGCTATCGGGCAAAACAACAGAATTACGAGGTGCATTTTCCATGATTACTTACTACCAGCCTACAGTTGATCTAAACGTAATAACAAGGACATTCAAATAATGAAATCTACAGAATGGGCATCAATAATTCTTGTCGCTACACTTAGTATATTAATTGCATTCTTTTCGTCCAGTCGATTCATTAGCAACGATGAAGATCGAACTGCAAAATTAGAACAAGTAGTACCGGTTTCGGGGTCAATTGACGCCCTAAACCCGCAGGTATTCAGTGAGAATTCTATAAACCTAACTCAGCTAGTAGAAATTAGAGAGTCAAATTCAGAACAACCGTTTGTTGACTAGGCTGTAATTAATGGGTGTTCTATCAGCGGAAAATCAAAAACTAGCCAAAGGGCTCCTCGTAGAAGAGGGTCTAATACTTGAAGATAAGCTTCAGGAATTTGAAGACAAAGCTCGGGCAGATAGTCAACCTTTATTTGCCTATTTATTGGGTGAAGAAGTTATTACAAATGAGGACCTAACCCGTATTACGGCCAAAGTCCTTAAGCTTCCATACGTAGACTTATCCAATGCTCTCATACCCGTCGAAATTCTTAAATTACTGTCAAAGGGGCTGGCAGAACGCTACATGGCAGTTCCTCTAGGTGAAATGAAGGGTCGCCTAGTTGTTGCAATGCTTGACGCCGACAATGTGCAGGCTGCAGACTTCTTATCCAAAAAGATCGGACGCCCCATAAGTGTATATATGGCTTCCGAGGGCGGGATACGACACGTTATCAAGCAATACAGCACACACCTTGAGGGTAGTGACTTGTCGGAAGCTTTAGCTGGAGTCGGCGGCTCCAGTGCAGGTTCGTCTTTGAATTTCGATCCGAATAGTCTTGTATCAGGCGACGACAAGGTCGAAAAAGAAAAAGAAAAAAGAATTAAGACAATTGTTGAAGACTCACCAATTTCCAAGGCGCTTAGCGCGGTCTTGGAGTACGCAGTTACAAACCGAGCTTCTGACATACATATGGAACCGGTAAAAAGTGAGTTGAAGATTAGAACTCGTGTCGACGGAGTCTTACGTGAAATCATGCGACTACCCAAAGCTACCGAACCAGCATTGGTGTCCCGAATAAAGATTTTATCCAACTTAAAGATAGATGAGCACCGCATTCCGCAGGACGGTCAATTTGCTGTTAGTGTTGCAGGTCGAGACATTGACCTGCGTATATCGATATCTCCAACTGTGTGGGGCGAGCAAGTAGTGATAAGAATTTTAGATAAAAGCGGTACGAGCTTACACCTTGAAGACATGGGATATGTGGGCCACGCTCTAGAAGCTATCAGAAAAGGAATAAAGAAACCCAATGGCATGGTTCTTACTAGTGGGCCTACTGGTTCTGGAAAGTCTACTTCAATGTATGCGCTGCTTTCAGAAATTAAAGACGAAAGCATTAATATCGTAACCCTGGAAGATCCTGTCGAATACAAAATGGAAGGCGTGAACCAGATACAAGTTAATGCCGATGTTGGTTTGACGTTTGCTGGTGGACTACGATCAATTTTGCGTCAAGACCCAGATGTAGTTATGGTGGGTGAAATTAGAGACGCCGAAACGGCAACACTGGCTGTGCAGGCTGCCCTTACTGGGCATTTAGTGTTTTCTACGCTTCACACCAATTCGGCTGCAGGTGTGCTGCCAAGACTTCTGGATATGGGTATAGAACCATTCCTCATTGCTTCGACCGTAAACACTGTAATAGGTCAGCGTCTGGTGCGAAGAATAACCGACAAGAAAGAAGCCTATCAGTCAACACAGGTAGAAACAGAGGCCATTCACGAGACAGTTGGGCACCTTTTGCCAAAAGACACTGCCAGCCAGAAAAAGGTCTCCAATGATCTTGGATATGAAAGCTTGCCCTTAGGTACCCAAAACGCTTATACTTTATTCAAGGGTAAGGACACCAAGTCTACACCTGGGGGCTATAAAGGAAGACTCGGACTTTACGAAGTGCTCGACGTTACAGAGCATATAGAAGAGCTAATTATAAAGAGAGCTACGAGTTCCGAAATTCAAAAAGCTGCCCAGGCGCAAGGTACGATTACTATGCGAGAAGACGGGTACTTTAAGGCCATAAACGGTATGACTACTCTAGAAGAAGTAAACCGTGTTGCAGCGATAGATAGTGCGTAATGCTTGAGAGAGGGTGAATAATGGCACAAGAACTTAGAATAGAACTACTTTTGGAAGACGTGATAACAAAACGGGCGTCTGATTTGCACTTGCAGGTTGGCTTGGCGCCGATGTTGCGTATTGATGGATCACTTAAACCTGTTGCAGGGGCGCCAGTTCTTACCGAAGCGAATGTCGAGTCTTTGGTATTTGCCATCTTAGACGACGATCAAAAACAGATTTTGTTAAAAGACAAAGAATTCGATTTCTCGTTTGCGTTTGGTGATTTGGGGCGATTTCGTGTTAATGCATACCATGAAAGAGGCAACTTGGCTGCGGCGTTAAGGCTAATTCCTAATGAAATAAAGACCATCGAAGAGCTCGGCATGCCCGAAGTAACAAAAGGCTTTGCCGAACTACCCAGGGGCCTAGTTTTGGTTACGGGTCCAACTGGGTCTGGTAAGTCTACCTCGCTAGCAGCGATAGTCGACAAGGTCAATACCGATAGGGCAGAGCACATAATAACCATTGAAGATCCAATTGAGTTTACTCACAAATCTAAAAATTCTGTGGTTGTTCAAAGAGAAGTCCACTATGATACATTTTCTTTTTCGGCGGCGCTGCGTTCAAGCTTGCGTCAAGATCCAGACGTGGTGCTTATTGGCGAAATGCGTGACCTTGAAACAATTGCAGCAGCTATTACGATTGCAGAGACTGGTCACTTGGTTTTTGCAACCCTGCACACCAACTCGGCAGCACAGTCGATAGATCGTATGATAGACGTATTCCCGCCTCACCAGCAGCCCCAGATTAGAGCCCAGCTTTCTAATATACTCCAGGCCATAGTGTCGCAGCGACTGATCCCTTCTATAGGCGGTGGGCGAGTAGTGGCAGCAGAAATACTAGTAGCTACACCTGCAGTTCGAAATATTATTCGAGAAGGGAAGTCTCATCAGCTAGATGCCGTAATTCAAACTGGAGCCGACCATGGTATGCAGTCTATGGATAAAACACTAGTAAACCTAATTCATGCTGGCACCATTACTTATGACGAGGCTCGTAATTACGCCATAGATATTGAAGAGCTAGACAGGCTAATGAGGAATTAAAATATGCTAGTTTTTGAATACGAAGCAAAGGATCCAGCAACAGGACAGCTTTTAAAAGCCGAAGTTCAGGCCGATAATGAGATGGTGGCTGCCAAGCTAATTAAAGAGCAGGGCTTGGTTCCAATAGACATCAAGAAAAAGGGCGAAGGGTTTTCGTTTAGACGAGAGCACGTAGGTAGTAAGGACAAGGTTCTTTTTTCTAGGCAACTTTCTACATTGATAAATGCCGGGTTGCCCCTCACGCAGTCGTTAAGAACAGTTGGTACGCAGACGGCAAACAAACACCTTGCAGGTGTCATAAACGACGTTATTGTTAGTGTGGAGGCTGGAACTAGCCTGTCTAGCTCGCTGGGAAAGCATCCAAAGATATTTAACGATGTATATGTAAACCTTGTTGGGGCGGGCGAGGCATCGGGTACTCTGGACGAAGCGCTCACAAGGATTGCCGACCAGCAAGAAAAAGACGCCGAGATAAACTCAAAAGTAAAAGGCGCCATGGTCTATCCTGCTATTGTTATGTTTGTTATTGCCATGGTCATCGTGTTTATGCTGGTGGTTGTTTTGCCCCAGGTCGAGCAACTCTATGAAGATCTAGGTAAAGATCTGCCAATTTTGACTAAAATCCTATTGTTCGTGGCAAGAGTAATTCAGAAATTTTGGTGGTTGATCATAATAGTTAGTGGAGCAGGGATTTGGTTTATGCGACGCTGGGCCAAGTATACGTATTCTGGTAAACACTTCGTAGACAGACTCAAAATGAAAGCTCCTTTGTTTGGCAGAATGTTCATGAAGCTATTTATGGCTAGGTTTGCCCGTACTGGTCAGACATTAATGGCTTCGGGAGTTCCAATGTTGGAGATGATGGATATTACGTCTAGGGCTGTAGACAACGTACACATAGAGCAGTCGCTGGTTCATGCATCGCAAAAAGTTAAGGGCGGCAAGACTCTTTCGTCAACCCTAGAGGGTGATCCAAACTTTCTTCCTCTTGTGCCACAAATGTTAAGTATTGGTGAGCAGTCGGGGTCAATCGATGCCATGATGGGTAAAGTAGCTAGTTTTTATGAGAAAGAATTAGATAACGAAATAAAGGCGCTATCTACTGCAATTGAGCCAATACTTATGGTGTTCTTGGCTGGGGTTGCTGGGATGATGGTTGGAGCGATATTAATACCTATTTACGGCCTAGTAGGCCAGTCCTTCTGATCTGAACTTGAACTGTTTTCAAAACATTTGAACCAGAGACAACCCCTCCGCTTGGCGAAACCAGGCTCGCAGGGTTAGCTCTTCTGCGTTGCCAGCGCTTATTTTCACTCCATGTACTGTTTAAGTACACTCCGCTAGAAAACAAGCACTAGGGCCTTATCAAATATTCTGAAAATCAGCTCAGAACTCATTCTTTTCAACTCTTTTGAATAGCAGTCTCCCTGGTCAGCGAAGCCAGCTTCAGCCTAGCTGTCTTCGTCACTAAAAACTAGTCCTCATTACACGTACAGTAGTACGCTCCACTGCGGGCTAGTTTTTGCTCCTCGTCAGACAGACCGAAAAGTAGCCTAAGGGGCCTAGCCACTCATTAATTTCCTTTTTTAAACCTTCTGGACTAGCTAAGACTTCCACCGGCAGAGCCAAACTTTTAATAGCTTTAGCTCTAGATCCTACACCCGGCGAAGTCCGGACTGAGAATTTGGGGAATTTAAGAATGTTTCTTGGAAAATCATCTTCATGGTGTGAAAAGGTGTTTTGAATTGCAGCAACTCCAAAAGTAGTTAGAGCCTTTTGTAGAGTAGGTCCTTAGTCCCATAAAGGAAAGTGTTTAAGCATTACCGGTATAATTACCTATAAATGCTTGCTTTTATTGCCTTAGGTCAGTACAATTTCACTATATAAACATAAGCCTTATTAAAGTTGTAAAACGAAAGGTAGAAAGAGATAAAAGTATGAACAAGCTAGTTAAAAATCGACAGAGCGGCTTCACCATTATCGAGGTTGTCTTGGTCTTGGCTATTGCTGGTCTAATTTTCTTAGTAGTCTTCTTGGCGCTGCCTCAACTGCAGAAGTCACAACGAGATACTGAGCGGCGTTCAGACGTTGGACGACTCGTAGCAGGCGTTACATCGTACATTACTAACAGTAATGGCGACGTACCAAATGACGCGGGCGTTGTACAAACTAACGTCGTAGATGCTAATTATGTGGAAGATGACTTCCCAACTAAGTACTACATGTGGACGAGTGCAGTACCTGCGAACGCTGCTGCAGCCGGTGCCTTTGGGGGCAACCTTAGTGGTGACCTAGAAGCTGTATACTATGCAAAAAACGCAAACTGTACTAGCGGTTGGATTGATTCCAGCGGTGGTTCTTCAAGAACATTTGCAGTAGCTGTCATCCTAGAGGGTGGTGGAACTTACTGCGCAGAAGGCTAGAAGCCCAACGCTCAATACAATAAAGGTCGGATGTTTTGTCCGACCTTTTTGTATTCCCTGATTTTAGGACAAAAATGAATGGTTTTGTTTGGTCGTGCTCAATATAGCCAAAATGTGATTATGTATTTATAGACAAAACATTCTGACTCGCGCCAAATTATCGCCCCTGCAGCCCAATAACCACGTTTCCTCTCTCGCCATATCTACAGATATGCCTCGTTCGAAGAACGTGATTCTTGGACCACAATCATCAATAATTTATTGGCGCAAGCTAAAATGTTTTGTCTATAGACTTGTGAGATGTACACTTAAGTATGCATAAGCGTAATGAAAAAGATTGAAGTGAAAATAAACTCAAACAAACAAGGATTCACTATCATCGAGGTGGTCTTAGTTTTGGCCATAGCGGGGTTCATATTCTTGGCAGTCTTCTTGGCATTGCCGTCTTTGCAAAAGTCTGAGCGTGACGAGGCTAGACGCTCGGTTGTTGGCAGAATGGTTGCCGCTACTTTGAGCTACAAGACGAATAGCGGGGGCGAGGCCCCAGCTAATGGCAAACAATTAGAAGAACAAGTTCTCACTGGCGGCTATGCAGGTTCTGACATTGTGCAAGATTATTACATACATAGAGCTGCCCTCCCCGAAAAAGCAGCCGTAAAATTTAAGAGCGGCGACAAAGAACCGATATTTTATAAATTTGCAGCAAGTTGTGCGGATGGCTGGATAGATGCGTCCAGTACATCTACTAGATCTTTTGCAGTGGCCGTCGTGCTAGAGGGTGGCGGAACTTACTGTGCAGAAGGTTAGAGCTTGAAGACCCTAATCACAAAACTAACCCAGTCATATAGACCTTCGGGGCAGGTACATATCTAACTCACCCAATCTGTTCATAAGCAGCTGTGGCTACCAAAGAACAGCTCAGATAAGCTATACGCACCTACACTTAAAGCTTATCTGTTCAGATTTAGTTTTGTGATTGGGGTCTTGAAGTCTTGACTTGGATCTTTGAACTTGACAGGGCATAATAGCTGGCAATGAGTAAGATTATTATAATTGCATGGGTGTTCTTGATTGGCTTGGCTGGTGGCAGCTTTGTTAATGCTCTTGTTTGGCGTTTAAAGAATCGTCGCAACTTTGTATCTGAGCGGTCGATATGTCCAAAATGCGAACATGTATTGGCGTGGTATGATTTGGTGCCTGTTCTTAGTTGGTTAAGTCTACTGGGTAGGTGCAGGTACTGTAGTGCCAAGATAGAGGATTCTCCAATAGTAGAAGTATTTACAGGATTGGCATTCGTCGTTAGCTATATGTGGTGGCCGTATGAGCTGTCCAATGTAGCTGAGGTAATTTGGCTCGGCCTATGGTTTGTCCAAGTAGTGTGTTTAATGGCGCTAGCTGTATTTGATATGCGGTGGATGATACTGCCCAATAAACTACTCTTACCTATGTCGAGCCTAGCGGTGTTACAGGGGTTTTATAGAGTAATTGTGTTTGGCGAAGGCTGGAGCGTGATCTTATCGATGCTAGCTGGTTTTATGGTGGGTGGAGGGTTCTTTTACTTTATTTTTGCTATATCAAATGGCAGGTGGATAGGTGGCGGAGACGTAAAGATGGGAGCATATATGGGGTTATTGCTGGGACCAGTAATGGTTTTGCTGGCGATAATGTCTGCATTTTACATGGCTAGCTTGTTGCTGCTGCCTCTATTTCTGCTCAAGAAAGTTACTAGAAAAAGTAAAATTCCGTTTGGCCCGTTTTTAATTGCCGGGCTTTTTATAGTTATGGTCTTTGGTGAAGAAATTTCTAGTTTTGCAAGGAACTATTACGGCTTGAGCTAAACTGCTATTTAGGTCTCTTATTACTATTGTGCTTATGCTATAATTTAACCAATGAAGGTGAAGCTGAATAACAGCCACGGGTTTACTATATTGGAGCTACTGTTTTTTGTAGTTATTTCGGCAAGTCTCGTGGTTATACCATTTACTATTTTGCAGGGTAGGAATAGCGACGTCCAGTTTTCTGACGCAGCTAGAACTGTGCAAGCTTTCATGCAACGTGAATACAACAACACCCTTAATGGAGTGAACGATGGCAATAAGAACTGTCGCTACAATGGCAAAAAATTCGACTTCAAGGGAACCCAAGATAATGATGGCTCATGCATATTTTTGGGCACAGTTATGGAGTTTGGAGACCTGACAACTACTAGTGATGGCGACGAGGTTAGGCGCAAAATTCGTGTTTATAGGATTATTGGTATAAACAAAGATCATTCCGATGAACTTCGAGAGGATTACATTGATTGCAAGAGCAGCTTACCTTCTGGACTCTATGAATCTAGAAAAGTTATGAGCTGTATTCAGCCCACTGTAATGTTAGATACTAGCGGTAACGAAATTGTTACTGAGTATGATATACCTTGGGGCGCAGAAATGTTTAGAGAATATAACTCAAACAGTATGGCGTTCTTTAGAGACCCAACAAAGTCAAGAATAATACCCGTTGGCTACCATAGTGGCTTTAGAGACTACGGCGATGCCAGTGTTTTTGAAACTAGCTCTAAAGATGAGGTTTTGGTTGATGCAGAATACAGTGGCCACCTGTGCCTGAAGTCTCAAGGAGCAAGTAAGGACTCCGACTATGCAAGACTCGGCCTTGGGTATGGAGCTCGCCAAGAAGTGATCGACCTTAAAGTTGGTAGTCTAGATTGTGTGGAGTAGACAGCATGGGGTATGGCTTTCACGCACAAGCTCGTAATTTTGCAATAAAGCTAGCAACTAGTTTTGTACGCCGACCTAAACTCGACAATCGTGGAGACACTATTGTCGAGGTGCTGCTGGCTACTGTAATACTGTCTGCTGTCTTGACAACATCCTACAACCTAGCCAACCGGGCAACTATAACCAATCAAAATGCCATTGAGCGCTATGAGTTGGCAAATATACTGCAAGAGCAAGCAGAGTTTTTGAAGGTTGCGCGCGATCAACAAACAGAGACAGATGCGTGGGATAAAATACTAGATAGGGGCACGGGCGTATCTAGTGACCCAACAAGCCCAACCTCATGTTTGGGTGCAGATCTTAGCAATCCTACGCCTACAGTAGGAAACCCTGCAAGCTTCCATTTGGAGTTAGTTGGCGGGAACACTGCAATGTCTGATAGCTATCTCGGGCCAGTCGGTGGGCAGGAATATTACGTATGGATTGATACTGTTGAGAACCTTACAGGTGCGTATAGTGATTTTGTGATTAACGCCTGTTGGCCAAGCTTGGGTTCTGCCCCAAACTCTCAGACCGGAGTTGTGCTTAGGCTGGAGAATGCAAGATGATTCGATTAAACAAGAAAACAGAACAAGGATTTACGCTCATAGAGTTAATATTCGCAACCGTTTTCTTTAGTCTTCTGTTGGTGGTTGTTATTAACTCGTTTGTTAGAATTAATAGACAGTACACCAAGGGCTACAACACCAAAATTGTCCAGGATGCAGCGAGAGTATTGATGGACGACATAGTTAAGACAATTCGTTCATCTGAAGGGCCACTAATAGTTTATGACGAGTACGGCGAATCTCCGGCAGTGGGCGTTACGTACGGGGAGTACGTATTTATAGACGAAGACGGCGATGGTGACGAAGAGTGGGTGAACGAAGCCAGATCGGTTACCGACGGTACAGTCTTGCGGCTGTGCAGCGCCAATAGACGTTTTGCCTGGAACGAATATAATGTAATTGACTCGCCTTCACCTTCACTTGATGACGGGTCTGGTGGAAACTGGAACAATGAATGGCCTGACAGTGTGGGTCGTGAGCATCTAATTTATTACAATGTGGATGGCAGTGTTCACGGGTTGGAAGAAATAACCGCGATGAAAACAGACACACTAGACCTTGACCCATCCGGAACAATTGCAGATTGCCACGACAACTTTAGTTTCTTATACTCGGGCACCACAACATCTGTACTGTCTCAGGAGCTGAGAATCCATGATTTGGACGTCGAAAAAATATCTGCCCCGGGCTCTGCAAGTGGAACAAGTTATCAGGTAACGTTAGTTGTAGCCACAGCCGACAAACCAAGATGGCTAGATACCACTGCCTGGACAGAATCATGGGTTAGGAACGATTCGATATTTATGGATAGGGGGATTAACCCCGATACTGGTGTAAAAGACGACGGCAGCGGAATAAAGCAGCCAATTTGCACCCAGGGTGGAAGAGCTGAATTTTGTAAGGTGGTACGTTTGCAGACCGTAGCTACAACGAGGAATTAATGATGATCAAGTTTTTTACAAATAGCTTCAAGCGGCGACGACAGTTAAATCAAGATGGTGCTGCTGCAATGCTTACAGTCATATTTATAAGCATAATTTTGCTTGTTATAACAATAAGCTACATAAGGCTTTCTGTAATCGAAAGCCGGCAAACTTCTGATGCCGATTTGTCGTCACGCGCATTTTACGGCACTGAATCGGGCCTAGAAGAGGCAAAGCGGGCTATTCGTGAAGTCCAACGTGGCGCGATGACTATAGACCAGCTCAATAAAGACACCTGCAAAATGCCACAGGGTTTTGACCCCGTACTTTCTTCAAACGATCGCTATGACATCGAGATTACCTGTATGATCATAGATGTTAAACCCGATGCTTACATCTTTAATTTAAATGAAGCGAATAAGACTGTTAAAGTGCCGCTCGACGCCGTTAACAGTCTCGATGCCTCTGTCGGTATAAACGAAGTTAAAATTGAATGGCATGTTAATGGCACGTCTTCTGTAGGTGGTGACGGTGAGTTAGATCGCCCAATTAGGTTGCGCAGCAGACTCGACGAGTCCCTTTTAAATGTTCCTACCTGGGTTGAGAACCGCAATTACCCGGCAATGCTGGATATATCTTTGTATGCTCGTCCAAGACTTAGCAATTTTGACTCATCCGACCTCGAAAGCTATAAGCTTTATGCAAATCCTGCCCGAGGATTTGGTGGAATACAATATAGGGCATTTGGTGCAAATGTGGAGGCCAATGGTGAAATAGCACCTGCGCGTTGTGATCCCGATACGCCCATAGGCGACTATGTGTGCGAGCTAAACCTTCGGCAGCTAGGTGGTCAAAGTAGGTATAAGTATCTACAAATAAGTAATTTGTACCAGCCAACTCAAGTTAGGGTCACGCCATTTGATAATAACGACAACAATAAAAACTTTAATGGCGGACAGGCTCAAATAGACATTACTGCCAGATCTGGCGACGTGTATAGACGAATTAAGGCTACGATGGAGTTGGCGCCACCTTCCTTAATACCAGATGCGTCTATAACCACTTCGGGTAGCATATGTAAAAACTTTGCTATAACCGACCAGTCTAGTGACTTTTTGGGCTTACCTGGCAGTAGCTGTACAAGATAGTTTGTTTGTTGAAGCTATAGCCGCCCCAAAGTAAAATCAGTAATTTTGAGTCAAGATTCTAGCCAGATAAAAACTATGTGTTCTATTAAGACACATTTGTAAATGCATTGCAGCAAAAAAACATGTAGAGCCTGTCAAGAAAAGTGGGTTTGCTTTGGAGTAGCTATGAATGTTTGTTGTGGAACTTTTTATGAATATTCTTAAGGCCGGGGTTGGTAACATGGGTATAGATTTGTGTGGTAGATACATTGCTGTGTCCAAGCAAAGCTTGAACACTACGAAGATCTGCCCCATTGCCTAGGAGATCTGTTGCAAACGAATGGCGCAAGGTGTGGGGCGTAACTTTTTTTGTGATTCCTGCTAAACGAGCTCTCTTTGATATTATTCTTTGAATGCTTCTTGGGCTTAATCTTCTATAATCTCCGTCGTTGCTGGGGAGCGTGTTTCTCGAAGTACTTATAAATAGTGGCTGTAGGTTATCGGTCCTGTGGCTTAAGTATGTATCTATGGCATTTGCGGCACCATCACTAATGAAAATTGGACGATCTTTTTGGCCTTTGCCGCGCACGGTGAACTCTTTGCGCTTTAGGTTTATGTCGCTGCGGTTAAGGCTGGCAATTTCGGATACACGCAAGCCTCCACTAAAGAGCAGCTCCACAATGGCTCTATCTCTGTGCGCAGAGCTGCTTTTGTTTTGCACATTAATAAGACGATACACTTCTTCGTTGCTAAGAAAACTGACTTTGCTCCGCCGGGTTTTGGCAAGTTCAATTTTGTCGGCCGAAAGGGTTTTAATGTCTCTTTTTGCACAGTATTTAAGCAGGCCTCGTAGTGCAATTAGGTGGTAGTTTTGAGTTGTTTTGGAGAGATTATTGCCTTGTTCGTCGACGAGGCGGTTTAGCCAAAGCCGCCACTTTCTTACAAGTTCTGCATCGACATCTTTGATTGGTATGTCGTCGCCAAATTCAATTAGTCTTTGCAGGTATCTGTCGTAATTTCTTATAGTGTTTTGAGCACGGTTTTGCTCGATTTCCATGTGTTCTAGGAATTCTAGAATGATGTCTGAAAGAGTTATTGGCATTATGCATATCATTTTATCACCATATGCATATTTATATAGCGGGGGCTATGCCAAGCCATAGTTATCGACTTTAAATACTGGCCTAGGTAGGCGGTATAGTTGGGCGTGGCGTGTGCTGTATAATTGGCTCATGGCAAAGGACAGTGAATTTAGGGTTGTGTTTTATGAAGGTTTGCCCGAGAGGGGTGTGCTTGGCGAGCTGGTTGATTTATTAGATTTGTGTGACTCTTTCTATTTTAAGTCGTTTAGAAAGGGCGTGGATAAAGTACTTTTAGCAACCAAGCTAGAAAGGGTCACGCAGACCAAAAGAACCAACCCGTTGTATTACCTGGGGTTTGATGCCGAGTTTAGGGCAGTGTTTACACCTAAAAATAAACAGATAGTGTCTAAATTACTGACTGAAAACCCAGAGCCATATATGTGGCGAGTAGAGAATTCCCTGCCTGAAGAGGTCAGGCTTATGATTGGCGACAAGACGGTTTGTCGTTGGAGTTGGGATGCTGGGATTGTCGAGGTTCGCGCCGGTGGCGACTATTTGAGTAACATGCCAAGTGTGGGAAGTATTTAATTATGGGTATTATTGAAGTCGTTATACTCGCCATTGTTCAAGCGATTACCGAGTTTATTCCAGTTTCTAGTTCGGGCCACTTATTGGCTTTGCGCGAATGGTGGGGCTTAAAGGGTGGTCTTGCGTTCGACGTTGCCCTGCATTTTGGCACCTTGCTTGCGGTAGTTGTTTATTTTAAAGATAAGATTATCTCGATTTTGTCTAAACCCACCAAAAATAAATCACTCATATATAACGTTGTTATAACAACAATACCTGCAGCAACTGTTGGATTTTTGTTTGTAGACCAGATTACCGAGTCGGCACGGTCAGTAAGGGTCGTTGCATTCATGCTTGCAGCTGTGGGCATTGTAATGATTTTTTCGGACAAGCTTTTTACTTACAAGCCAAGGAGCCAGGTTAAAAAAGCAAAGAATAGCAATGATGCAAGTGGCGTTAATAGCTTGAGTGGGCTGGATGCGGCAGTTATTGGCTTGCTTCAAGTATTGGCACTGGTCCCGGGTACGTCACGTTCAGGTATAACCATGCTTGCGGCAAGAGCTAGAGGTTACGATAACACTGTTGCGGCCGAGTATTCATTTTTGGCAGGTATTCCAATTATAGCTGGTGCAGCCTTAAAGCAAATTATCGACGCCGAAAGTAGGGCTGCGCTTGTAGAAAATAGCCACATGGCCATTGTTGGTGTTGTTGTTGCGTTCTTTTGTGGTTGGTTTGCTCTCGACTTTTTGCTAAGGTTTGTGAAGACAAATGGTCTAACAGCTTTTGGCTGGTATAGGCTAGGGTTGGCAATATTATTATTCATAGCAGCAGGAGCATAACCGATGAGGCCAGACGAACAAGAACTGAAGAGTATTAAATCTGAGCGAACTTTGGTTTTATTGAAGCCCGATGCTGTTTCAAGGCATTTAGTGGGCGAGATTATTCAAAGGTTTGAACGAAAAAATCTTAAAATCATTGGATTAAAAATGGTGTGGCCTACAAAAGAACAGACTGGCCGACATTATGCCGAAGACGAAGAATGGTATCTTGATACTGGTGGGCGCACACTGAAGAATTACGAAGACCAGGGCGTAAAGTTAAGTCTAACTGCAAGAGAAATGGGCGTAAAAATACGAGAAATAAACATGGAAAACTTGTCCGCAGGCCCAGTAGTCGCCATCGCTCTCGAAGGAGCGCATGTGGTTGAATCGGCCAGAAAAATGCGAGGACAGACCAGTCCTAGATCGTCGCAGCCAGGAACTATAGGTTTTGACTACTCAGTAGACTCCTATGAGCTTGCCGATCGTGGTGGTTGGGCTGTTAGAAACATTATTCATTGCTCGGATAGTTCGGAAAACGCCAATAGGGAATTGATGATTTGGTTTGAAGAGCACGAACTATTGAGTTTTGAGACAGCTCATTCAAGAG
Organism: Candidatus Saccharimonadia bacterium; assembly: GCA_937951635.1. Lineage (GTDB taxonomy): Bacteria > Patescibacteriota > Saccharimonadia > Saccharimonadales > CALFBO01 > CALFBO01. The sequence goes on along the minus strand of CALFBO010000056.1, from coordinate 2,215 downwards.
TTGTTTATACCAAAGATTGGTACCAAGACAAGTAAGCCGAGTATAGTTTGGCCTTGGTCGTATTGGTGGTGTGTTAGTATAAATCGATTGGTCCCTGTAGTTCAACGGATAGAACGAGTCCCTCCTAAGGATTAGATGTTGGTTCGATTCCAGCCGGGGATACCATATTTTTTTGTTTTTAAAGCCCCTGAACAACCAGGCCTACACCGGCACAGCCGGACTCCAGCCAGGTTTCTTCGTTCCCGCACTTAGTTTTCATTACACGTACTTGCTAGTACGCTCCATTGAAAAACAAAGCACGGCGCCTCGTCAGGCACTCCAAAAACAAAGAAATACTAGTTATTGTTTTGAACTTAAAGCCCCTGAACAATCAGGCCTACACCGGCACAGCCGGACTCCAGCCAGGTTTCTTCGTTCCCGCACTTAGTTTTCATTACACGTACTTGTTATAGCCAAAGGAATACAAAACGTGTCATTTTTTGATCGTGATCTGGGTGAGACAGAAGACTCGTTACTCGACTTAAGTCATATCTTTAGATATGTCGAAGAAGAGAACGAGTTTTATGGCCATACAGGCATGTTTAAAAAGATACGTTTTGTTTTTCTTTAGCTGTTAAGTACGCTCCATTGAAAAACAAAGCACGGCGCCTCGTCAGGCACTCCAAAAACAAAGAAATACTAGTTATTGTTTTGAACTTAAAGCCCCTGAACAACCAGGCTAGAATATTTTGCTGAGGGTAGAAAGCAAGAGTATGAATTCGCATTAAGCCATGTGCGTCAACCGAGTGTATAATAGGGTGTATGGCAAAAGAGGCTAAATTAAGCAGGTTTGATTCTCAGCATGAAGATGAAGAAGTCTTGATGTTGTTTCGTAGGCATCCGGTGGTTATGAGGAAGGGGCTTTTAGCGATACTGGCAATGTTGTTGGTAGGCATGATACCTGTTAGTATATGGCCCACGAACTTAAAATTATTGTGGTTGATCCCTGCCAGTCTAGTATTGGGCTCTGTAGTAATGTTCTACTATTGGATTGGTTGGTATTTTAGTGTATTTATCGTTACAGATCAGCGCTTGGTCCAAATAAGTCAAAAAGGTTTGTTTGATCGTTCGTTCGTAGATGTTGGGCTGAGTAAGATTCAAAATATTAACTACCAGGTATCGGGCATTCAAGAAACTATACTTGGATTCGGCACCATATTAGTTCAAACTTTCGTTGGCGACTTAGTGATTGACAGAATTCATAGGCCTCAAGAAATTCAAGAGAAAATTTTAAAGATTATAAAAGACCTTGGTGTAGACACTAGTATAGAGTCGCAACTAGATGATAGCGTAGAAATGACGAAAAAGGCTGATTAGATGGCAAAAAAAAAGAGCATACTAACCACAAAGAAACCCAAGATTAAGAAGTGGATTAGTGATAAGAAGCCAGACCTTACTAGTAGTGCAGGCGACGAGGTGGCGCCTAGGATTACCAATGACACTGTGGCTGAACACCGTGAAGAAGTTCTAGCCGAAGCAAGAAGATTTGTGTATCCACTCCAACATAATCGCCACAAGGTTGCGATTATTTCGGCTGCAATCGTAATTGGAATTATTGCATTGTCTCTGATAGCGTCACTGTTAATGCTTTATAGATTCAAGAGTACTTCGGAGTTTGCGTACAGAATATCGCAGCTGGTTCCATTTCCGGTTAGTAGGGTTAACGGCGCATATGTAGGCTACGATGATTATTTATTCGAGGTTAAAAATAGCTTGTTTTATTACAGGAATCACGGGCAAGAGGGCGTAGACATAGATGATGAAACTGGCTCTGACTTGTTGTTGCAAACCTATCAGCAATCTCTAGACAAAGTTAAGTTGGACGCTCTAGCCAAAATGACTGCCAAGGAATACGATGTAGAAATTTCTGAGCAAGAAGTTGATGAAGCAATTGAAGAAATAAGAAGTCAGGGTGGAGTCGGTGAGTCCGACCAGGTTTTAGAAGATATTTTACTTAACTTCTATGACTGGGAAGTGGAAGATCTTCGCCACACTGTAAAGCTACAACTATATAGGCAAAAATTACCACAGCTAGTTGACACTACTGCCCGTGATAAGGCCAGTGCAACTCTTGCAAAATTAACTGGCGGTCAGGACTTTTCGGAACTAGCGAAACAAAATTCCGAAGACTTGCTTACAAAAGAAAACGGGGGAGTAATTGGGCTCATCTCAAGAA
>CALFBO010000055.1 GCA_937951635.1 Candidatus Saccharimonadia bacterium | reverse complement strand
TAATCTGTGCTTCTGCTTCGGCTTGGGCTACGAGGAGGCCGGCCTCTTTGTTGCCTTCTGCTAGGATGGTCATCTTTTCTTCTTCTGCTGCCTGGAGGTTGCTCGCGATCGTGGCTTCAGTTTCTTGCTTGGTCTTGGCAGCAATCTCGGCGTTTCGTAGGCCTTCTTCGATGGTGGCACGCCTATCTTCGAGGGTGTTGGTTATTTTTTCGAGTGCGAACCTGCGTATCAGAAAGAATAAAACCAAGAACGTACTGGCATGGAGGCCAATCGCAACAGGATCAATCCCGAGAGCGGCTATCCCTTCGGATGTCTCTTCGGTTGTTGTTGCTGCAAAAAATGTTGGTAACATCTGTACGTCCTTTATTTATCCTCTTGATCTAGATCAAGAACACACTCACTAGTGATAGTAGTGCTGTAGCTTCTACGAAAGCCGCGATGATGACGACCTGTCCGGCAGCCTTGCCAGCCTCTGGGTTGCGACCGAGGGCCTTCATGTAGTTCGAGCCGATCAAACCGAGTGCGGTAGCCGCAGCACTCATCGAAACGGCGATCATTATTGCCTTGAACGTTGCTGGTTGCCAAGTTGTTATCTCGGCAATCTGTAGTGCTACTTCGTCAGATGTCTGCGCAAAGTTTGTTAGTGATTGAATCATAATTTCTCCTTATTTACCCTGTTCTTTACCTATTTGGTATGATTCGTTATTTTCTACCATCATATCCTCATGCTCCGCTCGGGTTTAGCTGTGCAGGGGAGGGATGGGCTGATTTTTTAGCCATGTCTTCAGATGCATCTGGGTCTTCATGGCTGTGGTGTGTCGCTAATCCCAGGTATGTCGCACACAATGTAGTGAAGACATAGGCCTGGATAAACGCTACGAGTATTTCAAATGCAACAATAGGAAGCAAGGTGAAGGATGACCCGTAACTGCCAATAAAGACAGCAACTGATACGAGGATCTCGCCAACTGCGGTGTTCAGGAACAATCGCAGAGACAAGCTAGCTATACGGGTTATCTCGCCTAGCATCTCGAAAAGACCAACAAACATATTAACAGGGTTGAGCGGTTTATCGGTAAAATAATGCTTCAAGTGGCCTTTTATGCCAGACTCTTTGATGCTGAGGTACTGCACGGCGATGATGGCAACTATCGAGAGTGCGATCGTTCCGTTGAGGTCTGCCGTCAGTGGTCGGAAGACAGGGGTTTCTCCCACTGCTATGCCGCTGCCGACGAGGGGTAGCAGGCCTGACAAGTTAGACAGGACGATAAAGATAAAAAATGTCCCAAATATCGGTGCGTATTTTATAGCCTTTTTCCTGCTACCTAGAGGTCCACTGATCAGAGTGATGATAAATTCTAGTAGTAGCTCTGCTAGCTGAACTGGACCCTTGCTGGGCTGTACTGAGATTCTATTTGCAACCCAGCGGGCTATCAGCATCGTTGCGATGGCCACCATGACTCCATAGATGTAGGCATTGGTTATTGTTACTGGTCCGACGTCAAACAGTCTCTCTGCCTTGAGGGATATGTGCGGGCCTGATGCAGCGGCGAACAGACTGATCATTTCTTGCGCCCTATCGTCCCGGGGAATAGTCGATTAACGTACTTGGCCACCACCACGCCTGTCCCGACAAAGGCCAATATGAGGCCAACCACGCTAAATAGAGGCTCTGTGTCCAAGGCTCTGTCGAGCGCTATCCCTCCAAATGCAAAGAATAAAAATGGTAGGGCGACTCTCCACGCTGTTCCGATAAGGGCAGCATTTAGCTGTTCAGGGGTCGCTGGCGCTTCGCCCTCCGGGGCGGCCGGTTGTCCGTGGTTTTTTTTAGTTTTTTTCTGACTCATGGCGAACGGGATAATAACACTATCTCAACACCGATACAACAGGATAGCTACATGGGCTACGACGGAGCGTGTTATAGCTGCATATCGATCGAGGCGTAGCGCATATGGCTAGGCATATAAAAAGAGCCCCTAGAGAGCTCTTCTTATATGCCTTGTACTGTCTTGATCTTAGATCTTTAGACGCTTTGGCAGTTCGTGAAGGTTAGTATGCTTTTTCAGCAGCTTCTTCGGCGATTGCTTTTTCGGCATTGTCCTTAGACATCATTGCGCAAACAGTTGTTCCACAGTCAGTATGTGTGCCCTTGGCCATGAAGCCGCCTTTTTTAGTCTGGTGGATCTTTGCTTCTGACAGCTCCACGCCTTTTTCTTTACACTTAACGCAGTATCCTGTGATCATGTCGCCTCCTCTAAATAGTAATAAATTTTTATTAGTACATTCAGTATACCGCTTTTTTTAACACTCCACACATAAAAATGCTCTTCTTCGGTTTATTGGGCCGCTCTGCTTAGAGATTCATCCTTTGTATGCTAGCGATCTATGTGGGCACAGTGTTCAGTATATTGGGAGCGTGGCATATGGTTATTATCTATTTGTGGCATCAATCTGAGAGTTCAATATTCGGAGATTATAATCAATATTGTCGCCAACCTTAAAGTCCCAGAGGTATAGATCTAGACTAGATTTAAATTCAGCTGTGTCGACGCGTTCAATCTTACTTGTCATGACCTAGACCAAAAGAGACTGATAGGTCACCTTTGGTGCGCATCATGGCTGAGCATGTAGGTCTGGAACATTTATGGGCAAAAATGAGACATTTGAGACACTAAGAAAAGCAGATATATTGACAATGAATGAACGTTCATTCATACTGATATGTAATGAGCTCCAATTCAACACAATATACAATAATGATGGCTTTTATTACTTTAGTCGCAAAAAATGGCTTTCATGGCACATCAATGAGTATGGTAGCCAAAGAAGCTGGCGTTGCCATCGGTACGAGCTACGTGCACTATGCATCTAAAGAAGAGCTGGTAAATCAAACGTATATTTGGATCAAGCATCAGCTTGCCGATCATGTAGTCCCAAAAACAGACTTAAAGCTTTCAGCAAAAGAGATTTATGAAGCAGTCTGGATGAGCACTTACGAATACTTTTCAAAAAACAAAGAGCAAGCACAATATATTTCCCAGATTGAAGAGTCTCCGTACTTCAAGCAAAGTCACGAACAACTTGAAGCTACAGGTAATCCGCTTACTGAAATCCTCGTCCATCCCAACCTTGCCGATGCACTCATCGAACTGCCACTTGTTGCGTTTGGCAAACTGAGCATTGGAGTGGCTATCAGTTTGGCCGCGTCAAACGAAAAATTTTCACGACAGGAGCTCTCAGAAACTATGAGTGCATCATGGCGAGCAATTAGTAAAAAAACTAAAGTTTGAATAATAAGGGAGAGAAGATGGCAGACAAAACATTTGGCGAAAATGGCTGGACACCAGACCGAATCGGCAACATAAAGGGTAAAACCTTTTTAATTACTGGAGCTAACAGCGGCACAGGGTTTGAAGCATCAAAAATATTACTTGCCAAGGGTGCTCAAGTGGTAATGCTGAATCGTAATCCGAAAAAATCAGAAGATGCGATTATGAGAATAAAACAAGAACTTGGTGAAGGTGCTGATGTCTCGTACATCCAAATCGACCTTGGGGATCAAGCGTCAGTACGAAAAGCAGCCAAAGAAATACTGAAGACCGTTCCGCGAATCGATGCGCTTATTTGTAATGGTGCGATTGCTCAGGTGCCGAAACGAGAACTAACTGTTGATGGATTTGAAAGCCAGATGGGCGTGAACCATTATGGGCACTTCTTGTTGCAGGGCTTGCTATTCCCGCTAATTGAAAAATCTAAAGGGCGAATTGTGACTGTCGGTAGTATGGGCTATAACTTGGGACTAAAGACTATCAAATTTGATGATTTGAACTGGGAGGAAGGCTATACGCCAAACAAGGCGTATAGCCAAAGTAAGCTCGCTCAGATTATGTCAGTGTATGTATTACAAGACAGGCTAGCATCCGTTGGCAAGAATAGTGTCAAAGTGTACGCTTGCCATCCTGGGTCTTCCAGAACTTCACTAATAACTACTAGTGGTAGTCTGTTGATGAGATTCATGTTCAAGCTTATGACACCGCTAACTCAGTCTGCCGAGAAGGGTGCATATCCAGAACTCATGTGTGCAACTGAAGACGATCTAGACCAGGAAGGATTTTACGGACCTACAGGAAGAAACTACTGGGTTGGTCCAGTCGGCGAGTGCAAGCTGGAACCGCACGCAAAAGATAAGCAAGTGGCAGAAAAACTCTGGAGCGTTTCTGAAAAAAATACTTCATTTAAATGGAAGTTCTAGTATGGGATTACTAACAAAAAACTTTCGGTTGTGGTGGCAGAAGCCACTTAGTTCTGATCGAATGCACGAAGAGCGTGAAGTCTCGTTTCTTGAACTATTTTACGACTTAATTTATGTAGTTATCTTCATGGAGATGGCTCATTACCTTGCCCATCACCTTGGGTGGAGTGGCTTGGGTGAGTTTGTATTCATGTTTACATTTGTCTTTTGGGCGTGGTTGAACGGCATGCTCTATCACGCGCTACATGGTACTAACGATATCAGCATGCGTGTCTTTACGTTCTTGCAGATGGTATTTTTAGGCGGTCTGACCATATTCGTTACTGACATATTTGGCTCAGGTAGCGGCGTTACTGGTTTCGCAATATCGTGGGGGCTATTTCAGCTTTTATTTACAGCTATGTGGTTTAGAACGGGGCTGCACGACCGAAAACATCGCCAAGCATCGTATCAGTTCACAGCAGTATATTTGTTATCAGCCTTGGCGATGTTCTATTCTGCAAGTCTCGATCCAACAACAGCGCGCAATGTATGGCTAGGCGTGATTTCCGTTAACTTACTAGTGCCGTTGTATAGTCTTTTTACAGCCAGGGATCGGAAGTATTTTGAGGAAACATTAACACACTCTATGGATGGTATTGAGCGTTTTGGCTTAATCACAATTATTGCTCTGGGCGAAGTGATTATATCTACTATAAACGGAGTGAATAATCTGGAGGCGTTCACGTTCCGGAGTGGGCTTATAGGTACTCTTGGGATAGGTATGGCTATTGGCTTGTGGTGGCTGTATTCTGACTTGGTTTCGCGAAGATTAGTGCGACATGGCGCTGGCAAGAATATGGCGTTTGCTTTTCTGCATCTTCCGTTAACAATGAGTATAGTGGCTGCGGGGGGAGTATTAAATGAAATGATACTGCATAGCAACGCAGAGCTTGGATCTATAGAACGCTGGCTTTTTGTGGGAGCGATTAGTGTAAGTATGCTTACTATTGGCGCAATGGTGCGCATAATAAAGCAGCCAACTGCTGCAATTCAGAAATACTCATACAAGGCCTCCAAAATAACTATGTTATGCGGATTGCTTATCGCAAGCATTGGTTTTACTAATAGCGGCTATGTTGCTACGTTGCTAGCAACATTCATCATTTTACTTTTGCCGGTTCTGTATGGCGTGAGGGTGTGGATTAAAACGCAAAGAAGGCAAAGGGATTAGCAGCAGGCCATGAATCCAATCTGGTTCTCGTATGCTTAGTTGCTTATTGGAAAACAGGCCACGATCAGAACATTTGTAGACTGTAATCACTAGCTCTACTTTGAATACCCACCATAGTAACTCATATGCCTAGGGCTAAGCGGACGAAGCATCTCTTTGGTATTATCCGATATATTTCCATAAATTGTGGCGTCAATTACTTCAATCGACTCAAAGAATGTAGCTTGTGCAGGTGAACTTCCCTTAAGGTGTTCGGCGAAGGCTTCTTCATCTGCATACTGCTCTAGCACAAACAATGATTTACCGTCTTTACTCCTGCACCAGAAATGAGAATTAGCGCCAGATTCAGCGTGCGCATCTTTAACTATCGTCTCCATTGCTGCTTTGCATTTTTCTTCATCTTTGAAGCTTGCATTGGTAGCAATAAGAACTCTATTCCTTTCAAAATTCTTTATTCCAGCTTCTTTGGCTTCAGCAACATTCTTTGAATAACCACCATAGTAGTCCATATATCGCGGCCTAAGGGCTGCAAACATCAACTTGCTGCTTGCAGATACACTTCCATAAACTGAGACATCTATCACTTTTATAGATCTAAAGAAGGATATTCTCGCAGATGTGAATCTCCTTATAGCTTTTCTTAATGCCTTTTTATCTGTATATTGTTCAAGTACAAACAAAGATTTACCATCTTTACTTCTGAACCAAAAATGAGAATTAACACCGTATGCAGCGTGTGCATCTTCAACTATTTTCTCCATTGCTACTCTACACTTCTCTTCATCTTTAAAGGTCGCATTCATAGTAACAAAAACTCTATTGCTTTCCATAATTTAATGTTTTAGTTATTGTTTTCTTACTATTACA
>CALFBO010000054.1 GCA_937951635.1 Candidatus Saccharimonadia bacterium | reverse complement strand
GTAGCTTCAAGAGCATGACGCAAGAGCAGCTTGACGAAGCCGTCAAGCTCATCAATACTAGACCTCGTAAACGACTGAGCTGGCGAACACCAGAACAGATGCTTAAAATCTAGTGGTGCGGTTTGGATTAGAGTCTAGGTGTTCGTAACCCCTCACTTCTCAAGCAACCAGTAAAAGATAGACCCCCCAACCACAAAACTAAATCTGAACAGATAAGCTTCAGGGCAGGTGCATCTAACTCACCTAATCTGCTGCATACAAACACTTTAACGGCTAATTATAGTAGCACTATCTGCGCGACTATAGCCATAATGGCCCAGTCACAGGCCTGGCAACATAATTGCTTCTCTCAAAAGAACTACAGGATTGAAGTGCTTTTGAGAAGAGACAAGAAACGCTAACGGTAGCGCGGGGTGGGGCAAGCCCCCACCCCTGAATGCGCTAAACGTGTTTGAATGTCCTCTCGGCTTTATGGACTAAATGTCCTACTAAAAGCTCAGGTAGACCTCGATGATCCACCAGGCAATCAAAACGAACATGACCGGCATGAGGAAGTAGTTGAGCCGCCTCCTCAGCGGGGAAACATCTTTCAGGCGAGGTGATACTTGGTCGTGATCGGTGTTGCTCATTATGTTCCCTCCCGGGATAGACGGCTGATTATACTGCAGCTAAGATCTCTCTAGAACAGAGTTTCGCTACGAAGTGGATTCGAAGCTAAAACCTGCCCTAGAGTTATGAGCGCGTTTCTTGTCAAATGGCTGCTGAGGCTAGCTTCAGCATATCTATACTATACCACGAAAACAGCAGTTTTGTCAATGGTCTTCGATGTATCTGCTCACTGACTTGGTATCTTGCGGGGCTGTTCAGCCCCGCCCCGAAGAACCCATCCCTGCAAACCTAAAACACTGTTGTATATGGTCGTTAACCACCCCAGTTGCTTGCAGGTACGCATAAATAATGGTTGGCCCGACAAAGCTCATGCCGCGCCGCTTTAAGTCATTAGAGATAGTCCGACTAAGCTCGGTTTGAGCCGGAACCTGACCATCTTGATCAAATTTGTTAACCACCGGCTGGCTATTCACCCAACCCCACTGGTAGGCGCTAAACGAACCAAACTCTCGTTGAATATCTAGAAACACCTTGGCGTTCTTGATAGAGCTAAGCACCTTTTGACGGTTACGAATAATGCCCGACTCTTCGGATAGTAGCCACTCTGTTTTTGCTTCGGAGAACTTGGCGACCAACTTTGGATCAAACCCCTCGTAGGCTTTTTGGTAGGCTTGGCGACGTTTTAAAATCGTAATCCAGCTCAAGCCGGCCTGGGCGCCCTCTAGAACCAAAAACTCAAACAACTTATTGTCGTCATGTACAGGCACGCCCCACTCGGTATCGTGATACTCAATGTACAGCGGGTCTTCGCCAGGCCAGGCGCAGCGCACTACTTGATCTTGCTGGTTAGCCACAGTAGTCCTTGTTTGCGGTCATGCTCCAACTCGCCACGAGCCTCCATGTCCAACTTAACAGTTTCTGCATACCAAGCTATAGATCCCTGTATTTGCCCTTCAAGCCTATCTGCCACAGTATGCAGTAATTTCATTGGTTTCATTTGAGAAGTTTCTTGTAGAATCTCGATAATCGTCTCTCGAATTGGGTCGTACTTGGCTCGGTCAATACGAACTGCCTTCTTGCCCTGGGGGTGAAGGGTTTGAATCTTTTGCGGGTCTTCCACTTTACTTGCCCTTCTTTTTTGTATTCTCGGAGCCTACCAATCCGGGATTCTTGGCTGCAGCGAGCAAGACTTCTTTCACAGCTTCGATATTTAGATCGTCTAACTTCTTAAAACGAATACAGCTTTTACCAACATTTACTTTACCTAGCTTGGCTTTATTCTTTTCGGCTAAGTACTCACCATCGTCTATAGCGCAAACGTACAGGCTCATATAGTTTTTTTGACTAGCCAGCGCAATCACTGGCCAGTCAATAATTTCTTTTTTGTAGTTTTTATACTTAAACTTGCCATAGCCAAGCATGTTATAGGCAAAAAATCGTTTGAGGCTAGGAACAGTTTGTTTGATAATCCTGTCCAGCTCTTCGATTTGTACCTGTCGCTCGGGAGCAAGCATATCAATGTATTCTTGATCACTCTTAGCCCCGACTGGTTTAAACATATTCATTCAAAACTCCTTTTTAACATTATAGACGAGACTGTTAACAACTATTAATTTAGATAAATTACCATGTCATCCAGCAACTCTGGAAACTCCTGGGAATCCATGTTGTTGCCCAGCATAAAGTGACCATGACCAGAGAACTCGTGGTAGTCAATTGTTGGTATCTGTTCTAGCAGCCAATTCACAGCCAACTGAATACCCGGGCTATCGTCTAGAGAGTGGAATACTGCTATTTTACCTACCCTGTCTGCAATACCTGGGTCAAAAGTATAATTAAAAAACTCTGCGCCGTAACGGTGGGTCTCGTCGTGCCACAATGCTACCAATCCTACATAATCCAATTCTATGCCTGGATTCTCGGACAACCAGCGCAAAATAAAACCAGCACCAGCACTGTGCCCAACTGCAGAAGTTTCGGGTGTAATATTTGACTGCTCGAATACCACCCGCCAAGCGTCATAGTCAGGAGCGTAAGGCGCGGGCATCTCACAAATGTCTGTAGGCACGCCTGAGTCTACTAGTCCTGCAGCCAACCAAGGCAGCCAATTGGCCTGGTGCGGCTTTGGCTTGGAATCATCAAGATAGCGTTCTCTGGGCGGCTTGCCTGGAACAATTATTGCGTTTGCGATAATTCACCTTCCTTAATCCACTATATTGTTTGCATCAAGGGGCAATAAAGCCCCTTGTTTAAGTATACTAGACCGCCCAGACTCGCTGTTCATAGACAGCTAGCCTATATGGTCGACGACAAGACGCCAACAGCTGCTAGCAGCAGACTAGGCAGTTTCTATATTTTTCTACGTTTCTACGGGCCAGGCCTTGCCATATCTACATCTGTTAATCTTAATAAGCCTGGCCCACTTTGAGTTAAATATAGAGTTTACGATTTAAGGGTAGTTTAATGTTGGCTAAAGCCTACTGTTTAAATTTTGGTAACAGAATCAAAGGACTAGTAGACTTTTTATAGTCTTGATATTTCTTGTTTTTGCCCCATTTTTTGTCGGCCATCTTTTCTAGCATGGGCATGCCGCTAACGAACAGAAGTAAAGTCGTAATTAGTAACGGGCTAGCCAGGGCAATTACAGCCGCCCCAAATTCCAACCAAGCAGTGCTTGCTATAAACATGCCGCTCCACATTAGTATTTCGCCAAAGTAGTTTGGGTGGCGAGAATAGCGCCAGAGCCCATCGTCTATCCAGTTCTTGCTGCCGCTAGATTTAAACTTAAACTTTTGCCAATCTGCCACACTTTCTATCATAAGACCCGTAAAAGACAGCACTAGGCCAACATTAATAATAGCCATATTCGGTAGTAGATTTGGGGAATCTAACAACATCATTACTGGCAGCATAACCACCCAAGCCGTAACAGCTTGCAGTAACCAAAATCTGCCAAATTGCCAAAAACTTTTTCGCATCTTGTCGAAACGGCTATCATGGCCAAATACCCTAATACGATTCACCAAAAACCCGCCCAGTCTGGCCGACCAAAGAAACACCATAAAAAGCACCAACAATTGCTCTGGCCCGGGGTTACTACTAAAAGCTCCAAATATCGCTATTGCCGCGAAAGACAGGGCATAAGATATATCTGTTAGGACGTCGGTCTGCCGTTTGTAGGCAATCAAGAACATTGCCAGGTTGAAAGCGACGACAAACAATAGTGAGCTAAGCATTAATTCCTCGATTATTACTTAAAAGTATACAGCAGGCAGCCTCAAGCTTATCTACATTTTTAGCAACAGCCTACGGCAGGAAGCCTAATTCTTGATTAACAGGATTTCTACTTTCTTTAAGTGGCAGCAACTGCGGGACTCTAGTGACAGTGGACAGAATTCTACGCTATAGATTATCTGCCTGCTACAATACATTCACGCCAAGATGGGTGGCAGTAATTTTAGAAGACGACGAGCGAAAGGTTTTGATGCATTGAAACTCTGCTTAGACGAGATGATGCAGGCGGAGTCAAGCCGACGACGGCTTACACTGTTCTGCCCTGATGGCCTCGACCCCTGGCTGAATGCCAATGGTTTTGAATACGGCGTAGACACCTCTGGCGCCTTTAGGCTGTACGAAACAACCTTGCCCGAAGACTGGTTATGGAAACCATTAGTCAACGGTGTTTATGACCCCAGTGGTCGCAGACGCCTAGATACCAGCTGGGATGAAAATACCTGCCACTTGAACTGTAAACCACTAACAAGGTTTAGTATTGCCGTATACGTACCTGCGTCACGACGGTTTGTTGTTGCAACTGTGCTTTGCCAGCAGCGAGGAATCTACTCCCAGGAGGAGCAGGTTGCTAAGCCAGATGCCATCATGATTCAGGGTATTGGCCACGTTGTAAAGGGCGCCAAAGACACGGTTAAGCAACACTGCCTAGCCTGGTTGGCTGAACATGGCATTACCGAGCTAGACGACCCGCTACTCTACTGGGGCCAAGACTTTGACTTCATTCAATAGGCAGAAAGGAGTATCGCTTGCTCGAAACGCAACTGGCCAGACACTCTCGCCCGCTCATCGTCTTCTTGTAAGCAACCTTTGTCATACCTTATAATTTAACTATGAAAATTACTAAATACGGCCACGCTTGCTTGCTCATACAGCTGGCCGACCAAAAGCTATTAGTCGATCCCGGAAGTTTTACGACACTGCCCGATAATCTGCCCAGTATAGATTTAGTTATTGTCACCGAAGAACACTACGACCACTTCAACCTAGACAACCTACAAAAGATCAAACAGCAAAACCCCGACTGCCCCATGGTGTCTACTGTGGCAGTGGCAAGTAGCCCGGAGGCTAAACCTCTTAATATAAACCCCGTCGAGGAGGCTGCAGAGCTGGCCTTTGCTAGAGCAGCTACTAAAATGACTTTTAAAATCATGGAGACCTCTGCGCTTATTGTTGAGAGTAGCTTATCACAAACTCAGATGCAGCTAGAAAAGTTACGATAAACTCGTTACAGCCAACGGCGGCCACCTGGCTCCATAACATACGCTTCGTTAATTATTGCTACGCTAATATCGGCAATAGGCTTTTGCGCAAGCAAAACACATTCATCAATAATAGCCTTGCTAGAAAAACCTGTGGAAGTAAGTAATAATCTCATACAGTCACTATACATCAGCAGCTACCGCAATATTCTACCCAACTTTTCTTGTGCTAAACTAAAGCTCAAATGAGCAACGTACTACTATTAAGTCTAGTTCCTGTGCTTACATGGGGGTTGTCAGACTATGTCATGGGAAGGGCCAGCAAAGAGTATTCACCGCTTGGGGCCATCCTTTTAATTAATCTCATCGGACTGTTGCCGGCAATATTATTGGCACTTTATTACGGAATAGCTGGAATTGTCGAGAGCCCTATACAGGCATTTCTTTTGTTGTCGGTAGGCGCGATACACACCTTGGCTTACTTTTACTTGGCCAAAGCTCTGGCTCTTGGTCCAATATCGGTAGCAGCTGCAACAGCCAACAGCTACCCCTTGGTAACACTTTTACTGAGTCTAGCATTCGGAGCGACGTTTTCCTGGAAAATAGGTGCTGGGGCCTTAGTAGTATTCATTGGTGGAGCGCTGCTATCTTCGGACAGCTCGTCTGGTAAAATAAAATTCTTTAAAGTAAAAGCGTTCCGAACAGCGGCTCTTGCAGCTTTGGGTTGGGGTCTCGCATTTTTTCTGTACGATCGCGTAGCTATAAACTTTAGCTGGGTAGAGTTTAACTTGATAATAGTTTTAGCGATGACCCTGTTTAGCGCTCTTGCAATGTGGCAAAGAAAAGAAAGCCCACTCCAGACAGCCATAAGCTGCATAGAAAAAAGCTCGTGGCCAATTTGGGTGGCAGGATTAGGACAAAGCATTGGTCTTGCAGTGCTCTTTATGGCTAGCGAACAGGGCGAGGGCACGGTGTTACCGGCGATTATTGCATCGGCCTCACCACTCGCCACAAGCTTGTTTGCAGTCACCATAGACAAAGAAAAGCTACGTCCTGCCAACATTGCTGGAGTAGTCATTATTGTTATCGGCATTATGCTACTTAATGCATAAAAATATTAGTGACTATGCATATAGGTTTTAAGGTGTTAAAAGTATTTTTTGCAAAATTTACCCCTGTAAAAGGTCGGACCTTTTAGCGAAGCGGCTCTTTGGCAATAAGTAAATGCCCCGGGATTTTTCCCGGGGCTTGTAGCCTGGTCGGCTACTAGAAAGCTATATTGTTGCGGGCCCAGTCGATTGCTGCCTGAGTTTTACTGCGAGCGGCCAGAAACTCTTTTGGCACCTTGTCATCACCCCACCAACACTCCCAGGCCCATTTTGCTGGGTTGATTTGCTCGTAGTTGGTAGCATGAACCAGTTGGCCTTCGACCATAGAATGGTTGCGCACAGTCGAGACCGGCACGTAGCCAACCGATCGAATAGCCTTGTCTGAGTTACTGTTGGGGGCCAGGACCATGGAGCGAACACAAACGTAAGCTCCATAATCAACAGCATACATAGTCCTCATACGGTGGCAACTAGAAGCGATACCCTTGTTCCAATAATCTTTATTGAACAAGATACAACCGCTGACAGCAGTCTTATACAAAGCTCCATCTAGCTGATTTAGGCTATAGGTGCCGATAAGCTTCCACTCCTCTTCGGACGTCGACTCGCGTACATAAATACCCCACGCGCAAATATCGCTTTGAGTGCGCACTTTTTCTAGCCAATCTAACTCGTCCTGCAGTACGTATGAACTTGGGGTTCTGCCCAAATAGCGGTTAACTTCAAGAGACTTTATGCCTCCGTCGGCAATAATCTCGCCAGCCAACTCCACAGGAATTGCATCCAATCGAATTTGCAAATCCCCCCGAATAGAGGGGAAGGTCATCATTGGTCCAAACATTGTTAACTTTCTGCTAACCCCTAAGTAATTCCTAGAGGCGCGCTATGATCCCGAAAAGCAGGCTTCATTATCTAAATTAAAAAACTCCTGCTGTAGTCAGGAGCGTAACGCGGCTTACGAATAAAGTGGTTAAAGTTATCTAAATATCTATAAGAGTGCGAGACGCCTGAACATTACTGGCTCCATGGCCGGCTTTGCCCATAGAGCAAACAAGGCCCTGGGTAAGGGTTTTGGCGATATTAGTAATGTGTGTAATTATGCATCTCATAATAACTATACTATACAATGTTATACGTATGCTTGTCAATTCGTGTACTTGTTAAACTCTTACTAAGGTGTTATTATATGTTTGACGTAAATACGTCAGGTGGTTTTATTGGGCTCCCCCACTTTTTTCCAAATGTGAGCTGTTCCTTTTAGCAGAAAGTACGTCATGACCCAAGCAACAGGAAATGTAAGGTCCGTTGAATTTGAAGTTGACAGCACTGAAGGACGAGTGTCTTTCAGCGTCAGACTGCGAAATACCGCAGCCGCCAGCGCTGCTGAGAGACAGACAGCCCTAAGCTGCAGAGCCTTCCCCGGACACCAACTCGAAGAGATACCCGGAGTCCAAGAAGAGTTTGTGCAGCCAGTAGCGCAAGCGTTGCTTGATAGCAACTTGCCTTTTGAATGTCTCTTCGTCAATGCCAGCAATATTCAATTAAGTGGCTTCGGTATAATTCGAGAGGGTTTGGTTGCCGAGCTGATACTTGAAGCAACAGCCCATCCTGGCCAGGCGGCTTTCTGCTAAATTTCTTAATTAACACTACCTTGTCTTCGAAGCCCGGCCCAGCTTGGCCAAAAGCTACCTTTATCATAAGAGCTTCATACTACTTTTGGGCACACCTCAACCTTAACCAACCCCAATAATGCGCACTCAATTGCCCTGCTAAAAGCGCGTCTTACAATATTACCTACAGCATGACCGGGCCCGAACATTAGCTAAGACTTGATACACGCCTACTTTAAAAAAACAGAGGTAGACACCTAATGGTTATGATTATCTTTGACAAAAGTATTGACATTACTGTTATTCAATGCTATGATATAGTCACCTTAAAAGTTTTTGATTGAGACAAAGATCTACAAACCGCAACTTGGTCGCTTGGTTTGTAAGGAGTCAGTAGCGAAACCGGCAAACGAAAGCCTTTCTCTTTAAGCACAGCGTAAGTTGTCCTAAAGAAAGCTTGTTTGCAAAAACAACTTTCTAAGGGGCAATTTAACATTATAAACCTCCCATACAGCAATACTACCAAGATAGATGGCTATTAAAGTTTCTAAACCATAACCTCCCAAGTTATAGGCAAGACTACAGCGCTTTTACTAGAGGCGCTTAAATTTGCTATCGAACTTTGGCTTCTATCTTGTGTAGCTGCTATCGACATTTTGTATGGGCACAATTCCAACACTAGCCGACGGGCCCTTGGCCAAAGAGTAATCTTTGGCGTACACCCTTAAAAGACAAACAACCCAACAACCGAGCCCCGGCAACCAACAACAAAAATAACAATACCAAGCAAACCCTTGGCAAAAAGAGCACAAAAACTATGTGTTTCGTATTCTTTTTGCTATCAAACAAACACCAAAAATAACACAAAAAGCCAAAACAAAAACATAAAAACAAATATAAAAAATTGAAAACATGTGCCCATACAAGTTGTCGAACATAAATAACAACCGTCGGCCCCTCATCGATAAATAACACTGTGAACTGTGTTAGAATTTAAACAAAAGCATTATGAATAAGCTTAAAATGTAAAATCAAAACTAACCTCTATGAACCCAAACGATGAACCAGCCCGGCCAAACCCGACGCCAGCCACCCCAGTGGCTCCGGATAATTTAGCAGACACTGCTTTAAACAACGAGAGCGCTGTTGGTGCGCCCGTGCAAAGTCATAAACCCCTGTCGGAATGGTCGGAAGATCTATTCGACAAACCGGCCCAACTAAGTAATTTGGGGTACCAAAACCAATCACAACCCATGCGCACAAAGACGACGCCTCCACCCCCCAACGTTATATCCAACCAAACTGCTGAATTGCTGCTAGAAGATATAGCCCCAGACCAACCCGCTGCAACACCGGTGCAGCAGCAGCCGCTATCACCTCAATCACCTAGGCGCAGTAACTTTTTGCGCCGTAGAAATTCTGGATATCAACCAAACCCTATTCAAAATCCCTATGCGCCTTCAAGCATACCTGCAAAAGACTACAGCACCTCGCAAGCCCCAGCTCCGACTATAACTCCGCAACTACCCCAAGTTTCTGCTAACCCCGCCCAAGCGGCTCTCCCTGGGCAAGAATCGACTAAAAAGATAAACCCCAAAATTATTGCGGCAATTATTGCGGTATTACTTCTACCGGTTATAGTCGTGGCAATAATATTGATTACGCGCCCAGCAGACGACAACGCCAATGAGCCTGCCGAGAACGCTCAATCCCAAACCGACAACCAGCGCAAAAATGACCTGGGCGTACTTTTAGTGGCTATCAAGCAGTATTCACAAGAAAATAACGGCAAACTGCTGGTTATATCTCCTCAAGAAACGCGAACTTTCAGCGAACAGTACCTGCCCAAAGAATTCTACGATCCAGGCACCAATGAAAGCTACCAACTCATAACCGAAGTACCAACAACGGGGGAGTTTCAATACGTTTCTGGTGCAGCCTGCAGTAACGATGGAAGAATTGTCAAAGGACAACCCCGGCAATTTGCAGTTCGCACACTCCTTGAAGACGGAAGTTTTTATTGTGCCGACGACTAAAAACTTGTAAAAGCTTCCCTGGACTTGAATGATTCACTACGCCGAACCCCACGCAAGCAAAGCTTGCTAAGTCCTCAAAGCCTGCTCCCTCTTTCGCCATACAAAAACACGGACTTGCGTCCAATAAATAGGATCCAAGAGGGAGGGATGGCGGGCTAAAGCCCTTCTTCGTTCAATCGCTTCGGAAATACAAGCAAGCTTGTATTGTCTCTCAGCTCGGGTCACTACGCCGAACCCCACGCAAGCAAAGCTTGCTAAGTCCTCAAAGCCTGCTCCCTCTTTCGCCATACAAAAACACGGACTTGCGTCCGTG
>CALFBO010000053.1 GCA_937951635.1 Candidatus Saccharimonadia bacterium | reverse complement strand
AAGGCTGCACTTAGCTGGCTTGATAGCAATGCAAAAAGCTACGGCTTTAGCAACCTTGCTAGCGAAGCATGGCACTGGGACATTAAAGATCGTTAGAAATTGACTAGGGGTGTTATGAATTTACAAAATATACTCAACAATAAACAAAATCAAAAAGCAGCATTTTTTACTCTAGCCACCCTAGTGGTGCTGTTTTTACTGTGGCAAGTTATTGCAGGGCTTACGGGGCTTAGAGTAGTTAGCAGCAACCCTAAAAATCAAGAAGAAATACCCGTTAACGCCGCAGTGCGCATAAGCTTATCAAGCCCACTAACTAACGCCGACCAGGTTCGTGACACTATAGTAGTCGACCCGGCCATCACTCAGGTGCTAGTGGAGAGTGATGGGAATGATTTATTAATATTTCCGGCATTTGGAACATTCATAGAACATGACTACAAAATTACCCTAAACAACCTAGAGTCTGACAGTAAAAAGCTCGACAGAGTCGATCTAAGCTTCACTGCCAGCAAAACAGTAGACAACCTAAGCAACCGTAACAAAGAAGCCTTAAAGCTCATGGACGAGCGTTACTTGCACGCTCTGGCCACCATTGCGCCTGGAATAGACCAGGTCGTGACTTCCCAGCCCAACTACAATATAAATTACAGTCTATTTGGTGCCGGCCCAGAGGCCTTTTTGCAAATAAACCTCGACCCCGAAGACCTCCCTCCACGCTACAGACAAGACGAATGGCCAGCGTACTACGAAAGTGCCCGCAATGAAGCCCTTGCTTTCATAGCATCAAAAGGAGTAGAACTAGAAAGCTTTAAGATAAATTACACTCCAAAGTTCATGGACGATTTGTACGGCAACCACGAGGACGAAACCGATCACAGCCACGAAGCCGACCTAGGTATACCCGAAGAGCAGTAACGCCGGTGCTCTACATTACCTTTTAAGATAGGTGCTGTTGGTAAACTCTTGCAAAAAGACAGATGGTTTAAAATATTCTTGCAGATTTTCATATTTTATGTTAATGTAGTACTACATAATCCAAAACAAATACTATGCCAACAAAAACGATAAAAACTGGTCAAGAGTTATTCGAAGCTGGTCAGGTAGGTCCGGATTATTCTTTGTTTACAGCAGACAACGAGGCCACCACAATAGAGTCCGAGCAAGAACTCGTAGACTTAAAATCTCTAGAGCTGCTAGTCGAACAAGAAAGCTCGCTCAATCCAAACTCAATCATCGGCATAGGTGATAAAGTTTTTGGAATTTCTGCACCGGTAAAAAACAGCGGTCAAGAAAGAGCTCTGCTCTACGTACTAGAGGGTGAAGATGCAAACGAAAAACTTAACGTTAGGCTGCTCTATAGATCTAACTCTGGTGGGGATTGGAGGGTGGCTCTTGGTGTCAATAGAGATGAGATATATATAAAAGGTGGTGGTCGCCACTATACGCAAGAAACCAAGCTGCACCCAAGCATACTTAGCGAACTGAACTCACAGAGCGCTGCTACCGAAATAGAAGACCAAGTCAACGACGCGCTGACAGAAATCTTTAAAGTGCCGCTAGAACAAAGCCGCCAAGAATTTATAAACGAAGTTGAAGAACATCATGCCTTGGAAGGGGTCACCTCTTTACGTGCAGGCTACCTGGGCAAGGAAGACGGGTTAGATTCAACAAAATTAAGAAGACAAACAGAACAAATCAACGAAGTGCTTTTGCAAGACTTTGAAAACGAGCACCCGCAATTCACACCCGACCTATCCGTTGAGGGCATTATTTCGGTCAGCCGCAAGCAACACAGCCTGCTTGGGGAGTGCATGTTTACAAAGTTCAAAGCAACCATAAATGGACGCGAAGCCTACTGGGAGTTTGGAGAATCTAGAGACGGAGAAACAGTATGGGTAGACAAAATCGGCTACAGCGACACCCCTGTATCGAGCTATGGAACCGACAGCGAGATTATTGATAGCGGCGTCATTACATCCAAACCAATTGAATATATAAGTCAATGTGACGCCATACCAACAAGCCTCAGAAATGATATCAACGACAAGGGCGGCGACTACCAAAACATTGGCAAGTTCCTTGAGTTACTCGAGCCAATTCGCCGATACAAAGAATTACGAAAAGCAAGTAGATCCACCAATTAACACCGCTTGAGTATTCGAGCCGAACATTTTAAAGCAGAGAGCAGTATCTGTGTGTCGCATTTTATTACCTCATGTTTTCAAAGCAAAAACTAGGTAGAGTACATGCTTCGCCGGCCGGAAGTCTTGGGCTTGTTCAGAGGGTTTGAATACATGCAACTGAAGGCCTGAGCATTTTTCGGAGCTTCTGACGAGGCGCCAAGTTCATAGCCCCCTAAATACAAAACAAGCATTATTGAGCAAAAGATTGCATGTGTCAGAAGGGCTGTTCTTACGCCAAGGCATATCCATTGATATGGTGCGAAGTAAAACAGTTCTTATGGCCTGTCAAGGTTTGTTCAAGAATGTTTGGTTTGTTTTTATGGGGCTATAAAACCGTAGTGGAGTGTACTAAAAGTACATGGAATGAGGATCTAAGCTTGGGAACGAAGAAAGTTCAAGACTGTAGTCCGGCTTCGCCGGCCGGAAGTCTTGGGCTTGTTCAGAGGGTTTGAATACATGCAA
>CALFBO010000052.1 GCA_937951635.1 Candidatus Saccharimonadia bacterium | reverse complement strand
GTAGAGTATGCCATGACAGAGATTGCTGCAGCCGACACCGACAGTATGTTGAATTATTTGGGCGAGACTGTAACTAGGTACAAAGATGTACCTTATTCAAAAATTTCTAGTCGAGGCGATTCAGAACACTCGGTAGTAGCCGTAATTTGCCCATATGCCAATGGCCTAGAAACCCATCATTTACTGAGTTCGTTGCTGCTACGAAGGACGCTAGAGCGGGCAGAGGTGCGTGACTCAAATGGCGACAAGTTGGCGGTAGTTACGCTACCAGCGCCGACAAGGGGTTGGTCACCGAACATAAAGAACGGCGTTGACCCGCTAGATGCAGCCGCCGATGCCTATAATGAAGTATTGCAAGGATTGGGCTATGGTAGGGTCGCTATTACAGGCTTTTCATATGCAGGTTCGGTTGCCATGGCCATGGCAAATCGGCCAAATACAAACATGGATTTTATTTTTGTTTCGGCGGCAGACCCGTCAAATAACATTCCTCGTACGAGGCTGGCACTATTCAAAGATATGCTCAAGGCTGGACCAAAAGAAATGCTGCAAACCATGAGTGAATCCAAGCTGAGTCTATACATGCAAGTTTTTCTGGGCGAAGTCGGTGACGAGAAAAACTTGCGTGCCGCTGGCGAACAGGCAAAGTTAGTTATGGACGGCTTGCAAAAAGTAAATAGGCGGCACCTATTGAGGTCGCTTGGAAAGAGTTCACTTTATGAGCACGTAGAGGGCGCTATTAAAGCCGGGGCAGTAACAGCTGTGTCGGTCGGGCGAGACTCTGTAATTGCCCGGCCAGAAATAGTTAAGACTCAACTGGGTGGCGTGGATGGGTTCGCAAGTATGGGCAGGTTAAATGTTGTTCCTGGTGACCATACTTGGGGCAACAAACCCGAGCTTTGGGTGGCGAGCTCTATAGATAACATTCGACCAATGATATAGCGAAATGTGTCAAGCGCGGCTTACCCCAATCACAAAACTAACCCAGTCATATAGGCCTTCAGGGCAGGCACATCTAACTCGCCTAATCTGTTCAGATTGAGTTTTGAGATTGAGGCCTAGAGCATAGCTCCGGGGTGTCTAGATCTATTTCCTATCGCTTGTTGGGTAGGGTGTGAGTGGTCGCTATCTAAAGTAGCCTCTCACCACCCAAACAACCAATAAAAGAGAGATCCCGACACCCTCTAGAGCTATGCGCTAGGGGTTGGTGTCCCATCTGCCGAAGGCTGGGAGGGGTTCACGAAGCATAGGCGAAGTCTAAGGGGGAGGAGTCGCCTCCTCCTTAATAGCGAACGTAGTGAGCGGCTACAAAGGCTAAGCTTGCAAAAATCAAGTTATAATGGTAATATTGTTGCCAGTATATCTAAAAGGTGAATCCGAATACAATTTATGTAGTTATTTCGATGTTCATCATGTACTCGAATTACTAAATAAACAGCAGGATTCTTTTTTATGCCTTATAACAGTGGAAACAATAGATACAGTAGAAGTAAACGACGCCCTAGCGCAGGCGGTGGTGCAAGCAGGAGCTATGGTGGCGGCTCGCGCCGACCAGCCCGTAAGGGCCCAAAGAAAGACTACATTGCTCCAGAACGCTTTATAAAAGCTGCCAAGCAAGTAAAAAAAGAAGAGTATATTCCTCAAAACCAGTTTAAGGATTTCACCCTTCACCCAACGATTCACCAGCAAATTACTCGAAAGGGTTTTGAGACGCCTTCGCCAATACAGGACCAAGTGATACCTCACGCGGTTGAAGGTAAGGACATCATTGGCCTCGCCAACACAGGCACGGGCAAGACTATGGCGTTTGGTATACCCGTGATTCAAAAGCTTATGACCGATCGGCGGGCCAGAGCAATAATTATGGCACCAACCCGCGAACTTGCCGAACAGGTGCTAGATGAAATTCGATCTATTACCAGCCGCGAAAGCCGAATCTATTGGACTTTGCTAATCGGCGGTGCGCCAATGGGGCGACAGCTACGAGACTTGTCTCGCAACCCTCGTTTAATTGTGGGCACACCAGGTCGCATACAAGACCACATAGAACGTGGAAGCTTGGACCTTAGCGACATCGACACAGTAGTCTTAGACGAAGTAGACCGCATGTTGGACATGGGCTTTGTAAATAGTATTCGTCGAATACTGGAAAACGCACCCACCCAAGATCGTCAGTCATTGTTCTTTTCGGCAACCATGGACCCAAAAGTACGCACCATAATTGATGACTTCACCAACGATGCCATGACTGTATCTGTAGTCAGTGGCTCAACCACAGACACTGTTGAACAAGATGTAGTTTATTACGACCACGACGACGACAAATTGGTTAAGCTGCGCGAACAGCTGGCAGACGGCAATCGCAAGGTGTTAATTTTTGACGACACTCGCCGCCAGGTAGAGAAGTTAGTGCGGTCACTCAATAATGAAGGCTTTGCCTCTGAGTCAATTCACGGTGGTAAAAACCAGTCGCAACGGCGTCGAGCCTTGAATAAGTTCAAGGAAAATCACATAAATATCTTGGTTGCTACAGATGTTGCGGCCCGTGGCATAGATGTAGATGGCATTACTCACGTAATCAACTATTCAACTCCACAAACTTACTCCGACTACACTCACCGCATTGGTCGTGCAGGAAGAGCTGGCAATACCGGCTACGCACTTACATTCTTGGAGGCTGCTGCCCAAGGGCGCCGATACTAGCTCCCGAAACATCGGCACTCCGCATCTTTCTAGCCTCGATGCTACTAATGTACTGCCTTCACTAGAGAAGATGTAGGCTGCATAGCTTCTGACGGCGCTGCCTAAGCAAGCCATGCACAACTATGTTTAACTCTTTTGGTATAGCTGCGCCTAAATAAAACAAATGCTGTGAGGCTCGAGAGATGCTTTGTGGTATATCTTCAGTGCTTAAAATTATAACTAAGCGTGAAGCTTGCTGGCTCGAATTCGATTTTTGCCATGGCGAGCTTGGTGCTTACCGATTTTTACTAGGGCGACTACCAACATAGATTCGGCCCAGCCAAGTGGGGTGTTTTCGTTTGGCTGGTCGGTCTGCGACATGTAAAGTTCGGGGACTTGGCCCTCGGGTGTAATAGTTTTTTTGGCTTTTTCGAGGTATTCGAGAGCGCGTGCGTGATCGCCTAGTTCGTGGTGGCATATTGCTAGCCAAGACAAGCCAAAACACCATTCAGCTTCTTCGGAATAGCCGTCTGGGTTTTTGTTGTAGTAGCGGTCGAATTTGTATCGCATTAAGCCGCGATCTTTTTCGAGGTGGTATTCTAGATTGCTTACTATTTGTCGCGCCATATCGTCGCCTACAATATGGTAGGGGTATATTAACGATATTTGGGCTAAGTCTACAAATTTGTTGGCAGACTCTCTAGGCAGCAGATCGCTAAGGGCTTGTTCGCCGCGGTCAATGGCGTCTTGGTTGATCTCAAATCCACCCACTTGCTGCCATTTTTTAAGGCCGGCAACCACTGCACCTATTGAGGACGCGTGTATTTCTTCATTTTCTTCCCACATGCCAGAATCGGCATCGTGCCAGTATTCGACATTGCAGATGTAGTGAATTAAGGTTTGGATGGTTTGGCGGTCATTGTCGTTTCTGACCATGCTTTGGCCTTTTGCCTCAAAATCTGCTAGTTTGTATAAAATTGCGCCCACGGCATCGTGCTGCTTATTGCCCCAAGATTCCCAAAATTCTTCCAGAGTATCTGGGTTGTATCGGGCGTGTATGAATTGCCAACTTTCAAAAGGCTTGTTGGTTGCAGCCCAGTTAATTTTGTCTATATGTTTGTCAAATATATCCAGTAGAGTGTGGTAGGTTTTGCGCACAACTTGCCACTCGTCTACATATTCGAAGGCCAGGGCCTCGTACACGTTGTCTCTCAGCCAAGCTTTGTCGTAACCAGTAGATACAGAGTGAGACGATGCCAAGAACAAGCCACTAGACCCGATTAATTTGCGTAAGTTATCAAGATGAAGTTTTACTATTGGATCGTTAGAATTCATTGTTCGCCCTTGTGGTGAGAGTGTTCGTAGCTGTCGTGGATGTTGCGATCATGTATAAATTCTAGCAAGGCATTGAGTATGCCTTCGCTAGCCTTGCCCCCGTGCAGCATGGCTCGCATTCTGGCAATTTCGGCCTCGGCTTCTAGTAGACTTGCTGCCAAGTCTAGATGTTGTTTTACTAGTTGGTCGTCGGAATCATGAGCCAACGCATATATTGCCAAGTAGGCTTGCTGGGCTTCGGCTATGGCCAGGGTGCAGTTTTGGCATGATTTGTAATCAGTTACGACCATATCGTGTCCACCATAGGCATACTTTGTAGCTTGAGGCAGACTAGCCAGCTCTTTTCTTATGAGTGATTCAGCGTGTTGAGCTGCCTGCACTACTAATTGATTGTCGGGTTTGTTTTGCATATGTTTGTTACCTAAATTTGCTTATGCTTAGTTTAGCCTACAAATTGCTAGACGTGAAGTCTAGATGGCAGATTATGCTGGCACAGCGCCCCTCAAAAAACTAAAATATCGGTTTTCGGCCGTAACTAAACTACTAAAAACCTTGGCGCATCGCTAGATACACTTAACGTTGAGCAATGGGCAGACTGGACTAGCAGGGTTGTAGATGTTTGGAGGGTCGGTGGTCTTGGGGCAAAGGTTAATTAGCGTTGCCTGGCCATGTAGTTTGTGTACCAGCTGTAATTGGTTCCCAGTATTTTGGCAATAATTTCTATAGCTAGCTCGGCGGTTTTATGATCTTGATCAAAATTAGGATTGTATTCAACAACATCAAGACCCGCCACGTTACAATTTTGGCCAATGTAACCAGTAATTGCGGATATTTCACGGTAGGTTAGGCCGCCTTGATTGGGTATGCCCACGCCTGGAGCATAGACTGTGTCTATAGCGTCTAAATCGACACTCACCCATATTTGGTCTACTCGTTTGCAAAGATTGTCAATTATAGAAAATAGCGAACCAAGTCCATCTTTTAATAAATCTAACATTGTGAATGCTTGTAGGTTTTCTTGCTTGATTAGCTCGATTTCGGCCTGGTCTAAGTCACTGGCAGCAATATGCACCAGGTTTTCTTTGGCGAGCTTAGTACCCGGCTGGTACAAGTTGGTCATGACTGCGGGTCCAAAACCCATTAGCGAGGCCAGGTGCATGCCATGAATATTATGACTAAGGCTGGATTGCGGTGTGTTCATGTCGCCATGGGCGTCGATGTAGATCATGCCCATTGCATTACTGGTTGCAGCTGCAGCGCCAGAGAATGCTCCTAAATTTACAGAGTGGTCTCCGCCGATTACAACGGGCTTCGACCCGTCTTTTATGCAGGTTTCGACCTTGCTGGCGATTTGGCTGCAGTTGCTTGCGATTTCTGCCATGTAGGGTAGTTGTGGGTCGCCCGGCTCTAGCAGCGCACGTTTCGTTGACACTATGTCGCCCATATCTACTGCATCAAGCCCTGCGCCGCGTAGTTTGTCTATTAGTTGGCGGTCGCGAATTGCTTGAGGGCCTTTGTCGACGCCTAGTTCTTCTGCGCCTAAATCTAGAGTTGAACCGATAATACATGTTTTCATACCGAGCTATTCTATAGCTTGGTTACTAAAATAGCAAAACAGACCCCTTAGCAAGAGGCTTGTTTGCAGGGCTGTGGCTGCTCAGGGGTCTTTACAGATACTTAGATTTTAGTTCATCGATGCTCGTGCATTGATCTGTAGTCGGGGCAGATACTCCGTATGATTTGTAGTACGAAACATTCCAGTTGGTGCTTAGGCCGTAGCTACACTGTGCTATGTCGTCGGCAATTATTTCGGCCATTTGGCTATTGTTTAGTTTGTTTACCTGTGGTCTAACTTTTCGATACTCAATATCGAAAGCTTTGTATTGCCCTTTTTCGAAGTGTAAGCAATGGGCAAGCTCATGGGCAAGTATGGCTTGTTTCTTTGGGCTATTTTGGTTGTATATGACTGTACAATTAGCATCTTTGGCGTAATATTCATCGTAAATAGGTGACTGTCCGTTGGGGCAGGCTTTGTATGTAACATTGTGGCGAATTGCCATGCCTTGGACTTGTTGCTTGCCGCTTGTGCCAGTTTTACAACGTCGAGATGCTGCGCCTTTAGAGGCTATGACTGCGATTTTTTGATTCTTTAGACTTGCAGAGTTAAAGCCCAGTGCAGCCAAGTCTTGATCCACGCCGTTAGTAGTGAGATTAACTGGGCTAGACGTCTTAATTGGTGCTGGTTTGGCAGTAGTTATGCTGCTCGTCTTTTGCGTAACATTTATAGATGAGCTGGCAATCGGCGCAGTTGCAGGTTTAGTTACAGTATTGATTGAGTTTGTCTTGGTTGCTGTAAGTTTGGCAAGCTGAATGTGACTAGCCGAAGAGTTAACGATGTTAACCACTTGCGCATTGGTTGGCATGGTGATGTAGGCATGCTTGGCCTCTACCTTGGCCGGGGTGTCGTTAATAACACCAGTTATGGCGATTAATAAAAGCGATATAGATATGGCAATAAATTGCCTTGGTTTACTAGATTTCATGTAACCTCCCATGGTTCCACAGCTGTATATTAACATTTTTTTGTTAAATAGTCAATATTCTGATTTGTATCTCCTTAGCCACCCAAGCAATCAATAAAAGATAGGTCTCGACAACCCCCAGAGCTTTGCTCTTGAGCCAATCACGAAACTAAATCTGAACAGATAGGCTTTAAGGGTAGGTGCAGGTAGCTTATCTAAGCTGTTCGTTAGTTATAGGTAGGGTCGTGGTAGCCGAGAGAATAGAGGTGCACACGTACGACAAAGTGGCCATAAACAGGTTTTGGTGGATTGTTTGCTGGCATCGCTCGGCCTAGGTGCTTAGTCGTGATACAATTTGTTTAAATATAGTTTGTGTATATGTAATAAATTCGAGGGGGAATAATGCTTGTAGTTTTAGCGACCATACTAGGAATAATTCTATTCATCATTATAAGTGGAATTAGGATTGTTAATCAGTACGAAAAAGGTTTGATACTTACGCTGGGTAAGTATACTGGTACTCGTAATCCGGGATTCAACATAATTGTCCCAATTTTTCAGGTTATGCATAAGGTAGACATGCGTCTGGCAACTGTAGATATTCCTCGACAAGAAGTAATTACCAAAGATAACGTTACCATCAATGTCGATGCTGTTGTTTACTTCAAGGTAAAAGACGCACAGCGCGCGATACTAGACGTACAAAATTTTAGGTTAGCTACTGCTCAATATGCGCAGGCAGCCCTGCGTGATGTAGTTGGTAAGGTCGAATTGGATACACTCCTTAGTGAGCGTGATCGTATTTCTAAAGAGATAAAAACCATTGTCGACGAAGCTACCGAGCCATGGGGCATAGACGTGCCAGATGTAAACATTCAAAACGTAGAACTTCCCCAGGATATGAAGCGAGTAATCGCCAAGCAGGCCGAAGCCGAACGTGAAAAGAGGTCCGTAATAGTTAAAGCCCAGGGTGAACTGCAGGCGTCACAAAACCTTGCCGATGCGGCCAAGACGCTTGCTCAGACTCCTGGCGCCCTGCACCTGCGCACACTTACAACCTTGAACGATTTAAGCTCCGACCAGTCGAATACAGTTATATTTGCCCTTCCGCTAGAAGTCTTAAGAGCATTTGAAGCAGTCGGTGCCAATAGGGGCGTTAGCAACAGTGGAGCAAGTGCAGTAGTTAATGCTGTTAAGAAGGCGACTAGAACTCCCAGACATTAGTTAGTGAACTTGAGCTAAAGGCCGCAGCTATACGTAAAAGTTTTGTGGCTCGGCAAATAGCAATCCGAATTATGGGTGGGAGAGGGCGAGTTATGGGAAGAACGAGTGGAGATAATAGAACCTTTACACCCAGATCAAGCTGGGTGAATGAAGGTAATTGTCGGGATGTAGACCCTTCGGTGTTTTTTATTCCGGGCTACATAAAAGGTGATGATCTTGAACGCCGTCGAATAAAGGCAAAAGATTTTTGCAGTCTTTGTGTCGTGCGGTCTGAGTGTAGAGAGTATGCTATTGATAATAAAGAAGAAGGTATTTGGGGCGGCACCACTGAAAGAGAGCGCAATAAAATCCGTGGACAGCGAGCGCGAGAGCGTAGCGGTGCTGTCGGCAAGGTTGCCCTTGTTGCTGCACAAGACTTGAGTGGAGTTGACGAGGTAAATGCTGGCTCGGTTAGTACCGAGAACGTGCACGACATAAGAACAGGACAGCCTGTGACTTATCTAGGTGAGCTGCTGAATACTGACGCGCATGATGCATGGGCTGGTTTTGAAGATGAGTTTTAATAACTCGCTATAGGGAATCTTCACCTGCAAGCTACGGCTTGCATGGCAGAAGTTCCGGGGTCGCGGGACGTGACCACAAGGCGTAGTCTTGGGTCCATTGCTACAGAGTGTTAGTTATATAAATATCTATAGTTCGGTGATAATCTTGGTGGCACCTCCCAGACTTGAACTGGGTGAGAAGTGCCAGTGGCACTTTGCAAGGGAATCTTCACCTGCAAGCTACGGCTTGCATGGCAGAAGTTCCGGGGTCGCGGGACGTGACCACAAGGCGTAGTCTTGGGTCCATTGCTACAGAGTGTTAGTTA
>CALFBO010000051.1 GCA_937951635.1 Candidatus Saccharimonadia bacterium | reverse complement strand
TTCTCCTCTAAATAGTAGACGAAATATTCGTTCATGACCGATTCTACTTGGCCTCTGACTTCGGGGTTTCCAAGTTTATTTTTTGTTTGCCCCTCGAACTGCGCTTCCGGAAGTTTTATAAGCAGTACGGCTGTTATACCTTCGCGTGCATCTTCACCGGTCAAATTATCATCTTTTTCTTTTATAAGCCCACTCTTTCGAGCATAATCATTAAGAACCCTAGTTAATGAAGCTTTGAAGCCTGTCATGTGTGTACCACCGTCGGGGTTGAAAACGTTGTTAGCGAAAGGCTTTATAACTTCATTGAACGAATCTGTATATTGTAGCGCCACCTCGACCATATTTTCGTCGATCTGTTTTTCTACATAAAATACATCTTCATCTAAAACGTCTTTACCTAAATTCAAATGCCTAACGTAGCTTTGTATTCCGCCCTCGAAATAAAAGCTATAACTTTCGCCCGTGCCGACATTTACAGCCTTTGTCTTTATGCCTTTTGTCAGATAAGCCTGGTGACGCAGGTAGTCCTTTATCCAATCAAACTCAAACTGTACTGTCTCAAAAATTGTTGGGTCTGGAGTAAAGGTTATTATGGTCCCAGATTTTTTTGTTGTACCGGTAGTCTTTAGCTTGCCCTGAGGCGCGCCCTTTTCATAAGTTTGAATATAAATTTTGCCATCTTTGTGTATTTCAGCCACTAACTCTGTAGACAAGGCATTCACAACGCTAACACCAACACCGTGGAGTCCGCTCGATACTTTATAGCCACCATCACCAAATTTACCGCCTGCGTGCAGAACCGTCATCACTGTCTCTAAGGCAGATACACCAGTTTTTTTATGCTTTTCGACTGGTATGCCACGACCGTTGTCGCTTACTCTCACTCGACCATCAGCCAGTAGCTCTACCTGTATTTCGGTTGCGTGGCCGGCTATAGCTTCATCAATTCCGTTATCGGCCACTTCCTTAATTAGATGGTGTAAGCCATCTCTACCAGTGCTACCTATGTACATCCCCGGTCGTTTTCGTACCGGCTCCAATCCTTCTAGAACCTGAATTTGCTCTGCACCGTATTTTTGATTGGTCTTTACCATATTTCTATACACTCCCCAGTTGAATTTTGCCCTAGTTTAGCAGCATAAAATAATACTCCCACGATTGCTGAGAGATAGTTATACACTAACTCCTAATACTTATACTATATCCTTTTAAAGCTGCAGCCTCAAGTGGCACCCTTCCAGATTGCCAGATTACTGCTTAGGGGCCACGGTATTTGTGTTAACGACTTCCAGGACCTACACAAAGATAGGGACTGCCTGCTGCCGATTAAGTGGCAAGATAGTTATGGCCAAATAATCAATGCTTATGCTTAAATAGAGTTAAACTAAACGCAATACTACAAATATGCTCAGAAGACTGATATCTAATCTACCCTATTCACCATCGCTACTTAGCCTAGTTGGTGTTTTGCGTACTAAACAAAAGAAAGAAACCAAGTTACGTCTCCTGAGCTTGCTGCTCTTAACTTTAGCACTAGGATTAAACGTAATTACTTTAAAGACTAGCGGCAGTGAACCCTCGCTACAGTTTAGTATGGGCAATATTGTTGAGGGTGGCATACCAACCAATAGCAATGTACAAAACAACGTAATTGAAGTTGCAAAAAATAACACACCACTAAGCAACATACTCGACTTATTGGACATAACCGACCTGGACATATCTAATGCATCCAATAGCAACATTGCTACCACCCGAGGCGGCTTGACTCTTTATAGCCTAAAGACAAGTAGCACTGCTGGCGAAAACTGTACTAACGGAGATGGGTTTATTCTTTGCAGTAGAGATCTTGCCGAGTATTACGGCAACCAAAACCAAAACCTACAGGTTATTGAAGGTTACAAAGCCGATGAAGGGTCTTGGTTTGCAATTGACCTTGGTTCGGGAAACATACTCACCCGGGATAGTCCCACCCTGAGCTCCAATCGACTGAGCATCGAAAGTTATCTGAACTCAAGCTCTGCCACGGCAGATCAGTTTAAACGCCTGAACATCTCTCCACCATCGACACTATTCATAAATATAGACTCACACGAACCCACAACTTTGAATAATGTTAGTATAAGCATTGCCCTGCCAGAGGGCTTTAATGTTAATAAAATTATTGACTTCCACCCGTCATTTAGCAGTCTGCAATCTCCCACCATTAAAAATGGTGTTATCAAATTAACTACAAAAAATAAGCAGCTGCTTACTCTGCCTATAAGCTTGGAGCTGCAGCTTGATAGTGACGCTACACCCGCTCACGAGGCTATCTGTTTAAGCACGACTCTGTCACATGCAAATGGCGCAGTATCAGCACCGATAGGCAATTGCAATATTGATGTAAATAAATCAGCAACTAGTTGTTCGAATGCTGAAACTAAGGCAGTAGAAGATGTTTGCTATATGGCACTAAAATATGCCAACGACACCTGTTCTTCGTTGCTGTTTCGCGATTATAACAATGGTAGTATCAACAACGTATTCGACGATGACACAAATACGTTCAGCCAAAGTGTTGAACTTATTGATAGCAAGTTACTGCCAAGCAACAATAGCCTGTTGGCTGGCAGACAGTCTCTTGCTATCAAAGGAGAGGCTGAACATGACTTAATCGCCGTATGCCACGCAACCGATGATCATGAATGTAACATCTCAGAGAAAGTAAGATGTTTAAAAAACAACGTTATACTACCGAGTATGTTAGTGCGCAGTCTATTCCCTAGCACAGACGACACTGAAACATTTTACATACACATGGCCAATCCCGCGCCCTATCCGCAATACTCAGTAAACGAACTTATTGATCTTAAGGATGTTGCAGAATACTTTGATATTAGTGTAGGCGAAGGGCTAGAATATGACGAGTCAACTAATTTAGTAAAAATCATTCCTGTCCTGTTGTCGCCATTTGAGAGCTTAGACCGATCGTTAAACCTAGCACCCAAAGCAAGCTCAAGCACACTGGCTTCAGCAACTAATCCAACTTCATTTGACGGGCGCGCAACTTTGCAGTGGGGTGCCAGCAGGCTAGAACTTTCACCGAACCTATCTTTGACAAAAAAACTATTGATGCTAACTGGGCGACTACCCAAGCTCAACAACTCAGCACTTATGGCCACATCGCTGCTAATTTGGCTCCCAGCACTGTATCTATACATCCGTTCTGGCACTATTGAGCACGAACTTGAGTCTGTGCGAAATGATTATTCAGGAAGAAAGGGTTAAGACATGTCTAAAAACCAAAGTCTCGAGGAGCATACCAACGAACGAATAAAAAGATTTGAAAAACTTCTTGGACCCACAACCAAAGAACAGGAAATAAAAATAAACCAGACCAGTTTCAATGACCAAGCCAAGATCAATCAGACAAACAATCAAAAGAAGAATAGCGCCAGTACTGATGTGCCGAAAACTAAGCAAGACGTGCCGGATACCGCAAAAGTGAGCAAGCCAAAAATTACCGTAGACAAAACAACTAGTTCCAAAAAAATCAGCAATATTAAGTCTTATAAATTCGAATCAGTATTGTCTAGAATTGAACCCCAGCTTAACCCTCTTGAACGCATGGTCAGCAGGCTTTCCAGAGACGCTGTAGTCGACGATTTTAGCAGTATCGTATCTAGAACCATACTTCGCCCCATGCCTGTGTTTACGGCCAGCGCAGTGGCTGCAATAGGCATGATAGCTCTATCGTACTTTTCTTTGAATGCCGGTGCGTCTACGACAGGAACAGAAGTGCTCATGCTGCTTGCAGCGGGCTGGACTGTGGGCTATATTATCGATATTCTTGATCGACTCACTTCAGCTAAAAAGAGTCGATCAACCAGCGACACTTAAAAAGCGGTGAGATAATTATTCATCTTCTTTGTAGTGTATTTTTCCTTCGTTATCAATATACATGTCATCTTCCAAAACTATAGGCTCTGGCGAGTCTTCAACAGCTTGCGGTTTTGGTTTATTTGCATCTGTATTTTCTTTGATCATTTTTTGAACTGCAGCAACATCAGCTTTCTGTACTTGCTCCCTGCTAAAAGTAGGTCTTGATGTCGCTACGCCATCCTCGATTTGCTGAAGCGTTCGTTTTTCATCTAACTTTAAGCCGAGCTCTTTCTTGTCTGGAAGCACCAATTCATCTTTGTTCTCAAAATTAGAAGCACCTTGCTGCAAGTCCTCAGAGGTGTTTGGCAGTTTATGTTTTTTACCAAATACGGCATCTACATCATTAGTCAGCCTGTTGCTGGGCCGAGGAGGCACCACACCTTGACTGGACATTCTATCTTGACGTTTTTTAAGCCAATCGTCCAGAAACGAACCTTCGGTAGCTTTTTTTGCATTACTGCCAGCCAATGTAGGGACGGCACCTTTTCGAAGAGCTGGACCTCTTGCTTGAGGTCTAGGCTGTGCTGTCGCTGGACCTACGCTTGGGTTTCCGGCGCCGCCGAAAGACCTTCTCTGCGGAGAGTACTTAGGCTTAGGAGGTTCTATGGTCTTTAGCCTAGCAAAAATTTCCTTCTCTACTGCATTCTTTGGCTTACCGTATTTAGCGGCAGATAGTTTTTTAAGCGCTGCAGCTAAGTCTTTATTTTGATGACCAAGTGGAGGCAATGTGGCCATACTAAACGGCTGCGACGGTACGTTATTTATCATTAATCTCATAACTGTTTGGAAGTTAGGCACTTTCACCAAATCTTCGATATCAAACACAGGCGAAAACTGCTTAACCAAAAATTCAGCATCAGTAGCACCCGTCCTGAAAGTAACAATTGAGCCTACATTACCAAATACTGCATCTCTAACATCTTCAGTTAACTGAGAGACATATTGGTTGGCAACTATCAAGTTAAGCCTATATTTTCGCGCCTCTGAAAGTATCGTAGAGAATGAATCAGTAGAGAAATTCTGAAACTCGTCTACATATAGACTAAAGTCTCTACGTTCGGACTCCAGAGTATCAGCCCTACTCATTGCTGCTGCTTGAAACTTCATCACGAAGATCATTCCTAGTAGCTTCGAATTGAGCTCCCCTGTGCGGCCCTTGGAAAGATTAACAAATAATATTTTTCCCTCATCCATAACTTCTCGAAGATCAAACGAACTAGTGGTTTGCCCTATGATATTCCGCATCATCTCGTTTGATAAAAATGCCCCAAACTTAGATACAAACCAGCCTAATACTTCGCTCTTATGGTAATCACTGGTTTGAGCCATTTCCTTATTCCAAAATTCAAGTACTGTCTGGTCCTTAACATGGGCCTGTTTTTGCTTTGCGTATTGATTATCTGTAAACAACTTAGGTATATCAATAAACGTCGAACCTCCGGGATCTGACATCAATGTAAGTGCGGCATTCCTAAACCAGTGCTCATACCTCGGCCCTATAATTCCCTGGCGCTGCGGATCATACAGCTTGTACAGCATGTTTATTGCTTCCTGGATAAGAAAGTCTTTCTGTTCAGGAGATTTGAACTCAAACAAGTTTAGTCCAAGCGGATAGTCCATGTCTGCTGGACAAAAATAAATGATGTCTTCTGTACGCTCTTTGGGAACCATGGCCATAAGACTGTCGATTGCATCGCCGTGAGGATCAACAAATGCAAAACCCTTACCCGACAGCATGTCTTGCAATGCAAGATTCTCAAGAATTGTAGATTTACCTGTTCCTGTCTGGCCTACAATATACATATGTCGTCTACGATCGCTATCACTAAGACGAACCTCTTTTTTCACCCCCCTAAACTCGTTGTAGCCCATCAATAAGCCGTCGTCAGACATATTTCTAGGACCATCAACCTGCTTGCTGTCCTGTCTTGATAGTTGAGATGTTGGCGTATCTTTTTGGTCGGGAAAGTGAAAGATGGTGGCCAGCTCCACGCTGTTAAGAATATTTTGTCGCGTATTTTGTGGGAAGAATCTCATAATATAAGCCGTCACAAAAGATTCAATATCCTTGGCCTCACTAAACTTAAAACCATTTTTCCCTTGCGAGTCAAACAGTGCAAAGGTAGCTTTTATATTACCCAGCAATGAGTGTGCCTTTGCAGAAGTGTTAGACGACGTTACTACACGAATTAAGGTCTCGAAGCCTGGGTGCCTGGTTTTGTCTTCAATCGAATCTAGTTTTGACTGCTCAAGATTGGTGAGGTCTTTTCCTGGCTTACCGTCTTCTTTGTCTTCCATCGGCTTATGCAGCATGAACACTAAATTCCTCACAAACGTCATTGTGCGACCCAGTAAAGGTTTTTTGTCCTTACCCTCCTTCTTATCCTTAACGTAATCTTGCCCCTTCTTCACCCATTCTTTTTTTGCCGGTCTAAAAAGTATTTGTATGCCTGCACCGTCTTCGTTGCCAAAATTTGAAAATGCATTCAACATTGACTTAACACTGTCCCGTTTGGTTTCTTGAAATGTAGCTATAGGGAAAAGAAAATCTTTTTTTAAAGTAAACTCGCCCCCCATCGTTCCCGATATTTTACCGACAGGGCTAAATATATTATGCTCTGCAACCTCTTCTAGCCGCGCTCCCGGGTAGGCACTCAGTATGGCCTGCTTCACCACTTCGACCATTGATATCGGTACCGATGCGTAAAAATGAACTCTACCTTTAAGGGCAATAATTTCAAATGACATGTGTCGTTGACCGTACAGTCTACTTTTCATGCCCGACTGTGCAGTGCTTATAATTATGTCGTACATAACTTGAGCCTTAGATATAGCTTCTTCTGTTACATCTCTCTGGTCACGAGAGCCAGACTCCATATCGTCACTCGAAGGAGGCAGATGTATCAATAGCGGAACCATTTTTAAACCACGCTCATAATTTTTCGCTACTTGCTGTTTTCTGCGCCACTTATACCAAAAAATTGTTCCAGCCAAGCCAAAAATCGATAGCACAATGACCGTTATTAATATTGGAACCATGGTTTAAGACTCGCTTTTACAGTAATTTTTTTGCATCCCGCCCTCAGTAGCCATGATGCTACACGTCCTTTGGAAGTTTTATGGTCTTTCCGAACCTTTTCATAGCATAATCAGCCTTCAAGTGGCTAAGTTCGGTATTCTGACGCCTAGGATCATCTTTAGTTTGCCCAACAACCAACTCAGTCTTTTGAACCCACTCTGCCTCTATCTTGTCATCATCGGCCGCGTCTTTAGGGCCAGCCACAGACGCTTGTGGAACGCCGCCCTTGGGTGTGGTGTTATTTTGAACCGCCTGGGTCTTTAACGGAGGCAGTGTTGCAGTTTGATTCTGGTTTGCAGAATCTTTACGAGAGTTAACAGTCTCGGCTACAGCTGGCTTAGAAGCGATTTCTGGTCCGGGCTTAGGTAACGACTCGATCGGACTTAACTCTGGTGAGGAGGCTACTTCTCTTTGTTCTGGGTTCGGGGTGCCTGGTGTTTCCATACTCAATCTTAGTGTTTTATAGTGTTTTTGATATGCTTTAATACTTTATCTGTTATTTTAAACGTTTAGACCAATAAAATATAGTAGAAAATACCATCGCCAGAACTAAGCTAACGTCCCAAAATGAAAGTTGCTTGGTAGAAGACAGTGCAAGTAGTGATGTTGGCACAAAAGCCAATACCGCAATCGCTAGCAAACGCACAGACCCTGGACCAGTTAACTCGAGTTTCATTTTTAGCAAAAAGCTTAGAAATGCCATACCAAGAAAAGACCACGCATAAAACAGTATAAAAAATAGCGTAATTCCACGTATGCCAATTGCCTCTGGACTTGTTCTAATCAACATGTAGCCCACTACCGCCGACACAAAAGCAAACAATGCGCCCAATTTTTTAACCACAACCGACCTTTCACGAAAGCGCAATAAAGTAATCCAGACGGTCGACTTAGAATAATAGCCTACCACTGAATACCAAGCCCTAGAATTAAAAAAGTAACTATAACTTAAAGTATATTCTAAATAACCCAACACACAAAAAAATAAAACTGGCTAGCTATTGATTAAGGTGCTAGAGCGACAAATCCGCCCAAATATTATGACTTTTATGGCGCTTGACGCTCTAACTTTACTGACCGCTCTCCTAACCAAAGAGAGCGAT
This sequence comes from Candidatus Saccharimonadia bacterium, assembly GCA_937951635.1. GTDB lineage: Bacteria > Patescibacteriota > Saccharimonadia > Saccharimonadales > CALFBO01 > CALFBO01. Next base: position 11,547 of record CALFBO010000051.1, on the reverse strand, counting down.
ATGTGTCCGATAAGCGGAGGCCCATCGCTTGTCGTCACTGTCTTTCGACGTAGATCCAAAGCTTTTAGGTTGGCCTTAGACTTCTAGTGACGTTTGATCATGATTTTTGTTTCGATGACCGTACAGCTAGATTAGCACAAGTACTTTATTGTGTCAATGATATTATGCATCCTATGTTGTAAAATCGTATTGCTTACCCTGTTAGTGGCGGCGAAATATATGTAGTGTATTTAACATCAAAAATATTTTTATGTTCTACCTGATATATTCTTTACTCTTAAAATGCTCTTATTATTCCACTTAGACCGATCAAGACGCTCAATTACGGCCTATAGGCAAAAACGTGGAGGTTTTCCGACTGTTTTACCACTGTTAACTAATCTCATATTAGGGTTTAATACCCTAATATGAGTAAAAAAGAGTATACAAACGTCGGTGTCCCACTTGCCGACAGCCAATACAAAAGCGGGGTAAAACAGCAGCTGGTACACAGCGCTGGTTATGTATATCGTGCAGCAAGAGCCATGCCCTAGGACATGAAACACAGAAGCGTGGCCGTCTACTTGACCGCTTTGTATCCTACCTCCTCGGTAAACAATCTCAACGTGAACTAAGTCTCGCTGATCGTACCTTCCGTGATCAAACGAGTTGGTGTTGGGACGTTGTCCCGCGGCTTGTAGTGACTGGCGAGATACATCCTGTGCTACTCATTGACGGCACACGAGTAGGTGGACAGGTGTGCTTGGTGGCTGCTAGCGTTTCATACGCTCTGGATTGGCTCTGGGCACCATGGGAGTCATCAATAACATGGACGCCACTGCTGTCTCGTACGCCTGAACCTCATGTGGTTGTCTGTGATGGCCAGAAAGGCATTGAGCTAGCCGTAAAGCGTGCCTGGCCTGATACCAGAGCGCAGAGATGCTTATTCCACGTCTGGATGAATATACGCAAGAAGCTCACACTCAATCCGCAATCTCAAGCTGGTAGAGACCTGCTTGATCACTATAGAACCATATGGTCTGTGGACGCAGAGAAAAAAGCCAATGAGTGGTGTGCTACATTCAAGCAGCTCCACACAGCTCACGAATCTTTCATCAAAGAACGGACACAACACCCAAGCCCTAAACCCGAACAAAGAAAGTGGTGGTATACCCACAGAAGCGTACCTAGTACCTACAGACAAATAGACAAGCTAATCATGGAGCACAAGCTATTTGCTTACACAGAGCCCAGTTTGATCAGCAAGGCCGGACAGCATATACCAAGAACGACAAACTTCGTAGAAGGTGGCATAAACTCTCAGCTCAAAGAACTCATTAGGCTCCATAGAGGCATGCCACCAAATCATCAACACAGACTAGCTGATTGGTATCTTTACGATAAAACTGAGCATGGAAAACCTCCACGAAACTGCCTATAGGCCTCAATTACTAAGTAGCTAAAAACAAATGGCTGACACAAACTTTAGTTAAGTGCACCAACCTCCAGAAGACTCATGCGCTACGTAAAGTAGCCACAGCCCCGCCTCGCAGACGATGACTCAAAGCAATATTGAATTAGGCATCGGCCCTAAAAACACTCTAGCTACGGGCCTGCCAGCACCTATTAACTCGGAGGTTCTGTCCAAGCTAGGCGCAGGTAGTTATGTAGAAAACAGGTAGCTATTTGTATGACACCTGGCATATTCACGTAATAACTCTTTGCAATTAGCGCCTAAAATAACCATGTTAGCCTCACTAGTCTCCTTATTCATAGATATTTAAACCTTCCCGGTCATCTCAACTAGATAACCCTAAGTTGTTAACCACTCGCAGCTATAACCATGCCCCCTAAAAAACAAACTGATAATTCTTGAGCAAACCTTACACAGGCCAGAATAACAGTTTTTGTTTTTAGGGGGCTATACCAATAATCCTATATACTTCTACACATGAAGCCAATGCCAGTATTTAGCAAGAACAAAAAAGCAAGAAGAGACTATAGGTTATTAGACACATACCTAGCAGGCGTAGTCCTGGATGGGCAAGAAGTAAAGTCAATTCGAAACGGCGGCTCCAGGCTAACAGGCTCGTACATAACTATTAAAGATGGCGAGGCCTGGTTATTAAACTCTCATATTTCTAGATACGAATTTGCGTCAGAGAACATAGGTTACGAGCCCACCCGAACCCGCAAGCTACTCATCACAAAGAAAGAAATTGCCTCACTCGAAAAATCCAAGCAAAACAAAATGACGATAGTGCCTATTGCATTTGTCTCCAAAGGACCGTTTATTAAATTGGCGTTCGCAACGGCACGCGGCAAAAAAGCTCATGACAAACGCTACGATATCAAATTAAGAGACACCCAGCGCGACATAAATCGAGCCGTAAAAACCAAGAAAAGATAAGCACTTTGCAGGATAGTTAACTTGCTGCCACAAAACCTTACGGCAAAATTTTTGTAAATTTGGCAAGTAAGTTATACACAGCCCATTCAAAAAGTGATTGACATAGTGCTAATGTATTTTTAAGATGTAATTGGCACTGAATAAAAAAAGTGCTCAAAACAAAAAGCAAATACAAACAACGGCTTCTCGCAAGCCGTTGTTTTATGGGGACAACTCCACCCCCATAAAGCGTTCAAACCAACAACCAAACCCGCTCGAGCCCAGTCGCACAACCACGACTGGGCTCATTTTTTATCATAAAAATAAATGCTAAGCTTATGTACATATGGCTCTAAAAAAACTCAACTTTAATGCACTTAAAAACGAAACCGAGGCTCATAGCGACTCGTATCCGCCCATTCGAACTGCAACATATGCGGTGCTAATATACGCGCTGGCAATGTACTGGATAAACATGCTAATGGACAACCTTTTGCAGCACATGCTAATGATCACGTTCAGCCTTGCGACATATTATTGGCTGGGGCATGACAGCTATAAAATTCGTTCGAACAGCTTTTTGCAATTTGCTAAAGACAATGAATTTGACACGTCAGGAACAGCAGAACATATAGAACTTCATAGCATAGTCAAGAAACAAGGCTTAGGGTCATATTGCACCCAGGAAGTTAAGGGCGTGAGACACGGTCTAAAATTTCGCATATTCATATATTCTTACTTAAACTTTCTTGGTAAAGAAAAATCCCGACAAGATATACAGGTTTTGGAAATAGATCTAAAGAAGCAATTTCCTTTGCTCTTTCTTAACAGCAAACTAAACGACCATCAATTTAAAAAACCGATGTACAAACACTTACGAAAAAAACCAATTAATATCCACGTCGGCCGAATTTGAAAACTACTTTAACCTGTACGTCCCTAATGAGTACGAAATAGAGGGACTAAGCGTGTTTACGGCCGACCTCATGAGCTCAATGCTGGATTACGGCAAAATATTGGACCTAGAAATCATAGATAGCAAGATGTTGCTGTATCTGCCTCGTACAGACAAGATAACCTCTCTCGACGCATACCAAACTTTATTTGCAATCTTCGACAAAATTGCACCAAGTCTCAAGCTCAAAATTAAATCTTGGAACTTTGATACCATCCCTCGGACCCCCCACCTCCTAAAGGACAGTTTTGATAAAGAACTTAAACGAGCAAACAATGTAGCCATAGTAATTTCATGGCTTATCAAGCTAATACTAATCGGTGCATTTATTGGTACCGGTCTACTCTTGGCCAAGCTAGGGAGTCAAACCGAGACTATTCCCAACGGTAGCTGGGAATCGATAGACGAAGGCTTAGACGTCTGGCAGTAACCTTACGCAAATATTCAATAAGAATAATACAATACTAAAAATGCCTCCTTTACTCGTCATAAACCATGATCTGAACTATAACCTTCCAGCTCGGCAACATTTTCATGCCACTGGCATAAAAATGCTCGCTGGGAATAAGGAAAACCCAAAGCGCCACTGGCGCTTTACGCCCTCACGGGTGAGATCCCCCGCTTGACGCTAACCAAATAAAAAATGACCCTACGGGCCATTGTTTATCTGGTGGAGCCGCGGGGGATCTCACCCCGGTCCGATGGACTACAAACTACTCATCTACAGGCATAGTCTATTTGGTATACTGCCGACTCTTTAAAATAAACAAAATAAGCCGATAGGCAGTCTATAAAGTTTCGCCAATAAGTCCTAGACATAAAACCTATAGCTATTCAGATTATATAACACTAGCCACAAATTATCTGAAGTGGTTCGGGCCAGCGGTCCGATAGCCTAGGCTACGGCAACAGCTAGCTCAGGGGCCTTGAAAAGGCTCTTAAGCTTAGCCAAAACTGAGTTGTTCTCAATTATTGGATCACTACTTATAAATAAGCAATGTATAAATACAATACGAAGTATTAAAACGACCTGCAAAGTAATCTGTAAATGAACCAACGTCAAGCATTTGTCAGCCCCACGTACAGCCACATTATACCATCTTCAAAAAGACCCCTAACAACACTAAATTAAAGCTATCGCCCTTAATTTAATGCGCCATTAACACTTTTACAGATATTATTGTTCAGCATATGACCGCTACTATCCATACATCATATATATGGGGGTACGACCCCATAGCAATAAAGGTTGAGGCCGACTCCTCAAAAACTTTACCGGGCATAGCTATAGTGGGCCTAGGGAATAAGTCTGTAGACGAAGCTAAAGAACGCATCAGAAGCGCACTGGTCAACAGCAAGCTTCAAGTGCCCAGAAAAAGACTAATAATCAACCTAGCTCCTGCAAACATACCCAAAGAAGGAACAAGCTTTGACTTGGCTATGGCACTAGCAATACTAGTCGAATCCGGGCAATTACCTCGGGACATCCTTAAAGATTGTTCTGCCGTTGGAGAACTTGGCCTAGACGGGTCTATTAGGCACGTACCGGGGATAATTGGCCATACTAAATCTGCAAAGGATAATCAGCATAAGACAATACTCCTCCCCGCAAATAATGCCAGCCAAGCCAGCGTTGTGGGCGGTATAAAAATAATACCCTGCAATAACCTTCAGCAACTCTTTTATCATCTACTAGGACAGCAACCAATAAAACCATACACGCGGGTAGGATCTAGGCAGCTACCGCCCACAACGCCATCAATTGACGACGTAATCGGGCAAAAGCACGCTAAAAGAATGCTCATAATTGCTGCTGCCGGACATCACAATGCACTGCTGTCTGGTCCACCCGGCTCTGGCAAGTCTATGCTTGCCAAGACTCTAAACAGTTTGCTCCCAAAAATGACAGATACCGAGTTTATTGAAACTGCATACATTCACAGCTTAAGCGATGCTACGACACCAGAAGTAAACAGGCCATTTAGGTCACCTCATCATTCCGCGTCGCATGTAGCTTTAGCTGGTGGGGGCGCCAAGCCCATGCCTGGTGAGGTCAGCCTGGCCCACAATGGAGTCCTCTTCCTCGATGAATTACCAGAATTTAACAGAAGGGCCTTAGAATCTTTAAGACAGCCAATCGAGAACGGCTATGCAACCGTAACCAGGTCTCAACGTAGTTCTACGTTTCCTGCAAGATGCATAGTTATTGCCGCCCTAAACCCTTGTCCATGCGGCTACTACGGCGACGAACTGCAGGAATGTTCCTGCAGTCTGGGTCGCGTTATGTCCTACCAGTCAAAAATTTCTGGCCCTCTACTAGATAGAATCGACCTAAGTAGTTTTGTAACATCAGTCAAGCACACTCAACTGCTAAGCACTCGCCAGCCAAGCAACAATACAAAGCAGCTACGCTCGAATATAAGTGCCTGTCACCAAAAGCAGCTTAAGCGACAAGGGCTATACAACTCTCAACTTTCAACCAGGCAACTGCAAGAATTAATCAACATCACACCGGGCGCGCTCAAAACTCTAGAATTGTCCGCCATAAAAAGTCAATTGTCGTCCAGGTCCTACCTAGGGGTTGTGAAAGTGGCTCTCACTATTGCAGATCTAGCTTCTGCCGACCGAATAGACGATGTCCATATTCGCGAAGCCTTAGGCTACCGTCAGCACTCAAAATTCGGTGCCGCACTAGAACGAAGCCTGCGGTAGCCCAAAGCATCTTGAGCGGCCTGTAAACCAAGCAATAAAAATGACGCTTTCTAATCTATGGCCCCCTTATAAAAACAAAATGTATCTTGTTTTAAGCACGGGAATGTACGTATCGAGTGAACCACTATTGCACCAAAACACTCCAAATGATTTAGTGCGGATCAACTAATTTCTAGCCAAAATGACCCGTCTAAAATTATATGTTTTGTTTTTATGTGGCTATAGGTTGACCTCTATAGGCTCATCTGTTACAATCCTCTTCGTAACTTATGGAGAAAATCTCATAGCCAAAGATCGAGTACGTTTAAATGGTTTTATAAAGTCTGCCACCCTAAGGGTGATCGATGCTCAGGGCGAACAGCTTGGAGTAATGGATAAGCAAGCAGCTCTAGATATGGCGCGCGACCAAGGCTTAGATTTGGTGGAAATATCCCCAAACGCCTCACCCCCCGTAGCAAAAATTGTTGACTGGGGTAAGCTTAAGTATCAAAAAACCAAGCAAGCACAAAAGAATCGCAAGAGCTCCAAGTCGCTTGATGTTAAACAAATACGATTTGGCTTAAAGATAGGTCAGCATGACCTTGACGTAAAACTAAGAAAGATAATCTCTTTCCTAGAGAGTGGACATAAGGTTAAAATTACTGTAGCATTTCGCGGAAGAGAAATGGCTCACCAGGATCTTGGCTATAAATTGCTTGATCGTGTGCTTGAGCAAGTTGGAGACATCGCTACAGTCGATCAAAAACCAAATTTATCTGGTAAACATTTAAGTATAGTAGTAAGGGTTTCGAATAATGCCAAAGCTAAAAACTCACAAAGGGACAGCCAAAAGAATAAAGAAAACGTCTAGCGGTAAACTGCTTCGACGTAGGCCTTATGGTAATCACTTCTTGTCTAAGAAACGTGCTTCACGTAAGCGCGGTTATTCTAAAGAGTACGAGCTTACCGGTAAAGCCCAAAAAAGCGTTAAACGCCAACTAGGAGAATAATATGCGCGCAAGATCAGGTGTTGTAAGCCATAAACGGCACAAAAAGATAAAAAAACAGACCAAAGGAATGCTCCATAGTCGAAGGCGCAGCTATAGACTAGGAAAACAAGCGGTGACAAGGTCTTTTCAATATGCCTACAGGGATAGACGCAATAAAAAACGCGACTTTAGAAGGCTTTGGATCACTAGAATAAACGCCGCACTAACCGATCACGGCATTAGTTACTCAAAATTCATCGATCGCTTAAATAAATCCAACATCAAGCTAGATCGCAGGTCATTGTCGGAAATTGCTATGAATGACCCCAAAGCATTCGCAAAAATAGTAGACACTGCTCAAAAATAAATCAAAATTACGAGAACCATGAAGCGAGGACACTACTCTTTCATGGTTTTTTTATGCCATATTGTAAGTAGACTAAGTTAGTGTACAATTGCAGTGCAAGATCGTCAGGCAGTCGCCCCTCAGACACTGCCCAACACTCAAGAATCAGGTGTTAGGTAGTGTCTGAGGGGAGGAAAGTCCGGGCTGCGCAGGATACAACAGTCGCTAACGGCGACCGCACGTAAAAGTGTAGGGAAAGTGCCACAGAAACAATACTACCCTGCACAGGTCTGCAATTTGATAATTACAGACCTGTGCAGGGAAAAGCTGAAAAGAGTGAGGTAAGAGCTCACAGCTGAGCTTGGTGACAAGTTCAGGAGGTAAACCCTGTTGGCAGCAAGGGGTTGGCTCGCTTAAAGCTATCCGCTAGAGTCTTCCAGGAACCGCTCGAGCCTATCAGCAATGATATGCCCAGATAGATGGCTGCTCAACGACAGAACCCGGCTTATCGATGGTCTTGCTAATATAAAACCCCAAATTTGGGGTTTTATATTTTTAAGTGCCCACCAGTGCCACCAATAAAATAAAATCTATCTATTCGCGTGGCTATAATCATCGAGTGCTTGGTTCACCTTGGCGTCGGCCAGCTTATTAAACTCTCTTTTTACGTGTGTAAAACTAACTCTATCAAACTCACTTGCTAGTTTTTTTATAGCCTCATGAATTGGCCACAAATCTTTGTTTCGAATTTTAAAGACACCGTTCATTTGATTAACTACCAGTAAGCTATCGATAAAAAAGTCGAGTTCTTTAACGGCAGGATACTCTCGTGCACGCTTAAGTGCCAACTTCACCGCCTGGTACTCTGCCTGGTTATTGGTTGTAATCCCTATATATTCTCCACCCTCATCAATAACTTCTTCATCCTCGTTGATAAGCACGTAGCCCGTGGCGGATGGCCCAGGATTACCTCTTGATCCTCCATCAGTATATACTTTCAATTTTGCTGACACCGTTGAATTATCTACATCAGTTCTGCTGTTGTCGCCCTCTTTAATGAATAGTTTTTTGAAGTAGCTTTGATATATATCGGCAAATCTTATGTTGTCAGAATTACTTGAATCGATCCAATCGAATTCTTTGTGTTCGCTACTCAAAATAACCTTGTCATAAGCAGTGTCGCAAACAAACAGTACACCAAATCGTTGTTGATTTTTGAACGTATACCAATTGCTCGACATGTATTTTAATTTCTTTTTTTTGACTTTAATCCCTGTTTCTTCTAGAACCTCTCTTATTGCAGCCTGGTCCAAAGACTCGCCTTCCTCCATGTGGCCACCAGCAAACTCCCAAGCGCCAGCACGGTCTGAAGAGTCCGATTTTTGCAACACCAGCAAGCGACCCTGGCTATTACGCAAAGCTACTCTTACGATTATTTGGTGTATTGGTTTTTGATTATTCATACGACTAATCATAACTCATAAAGTTCACAAGCAAAATCCACCGGACTAAGATCGATGACAAAAGGTTGTCCTGTAGATTTAATTTCAGCCGGCTCCAAATCAGCCAAGATTACCAATAAATTAATCAAGGCCTATCCATAAAGCAATGTTATAATATCGCTCTATCCAGGTGTGGCGCAGTTGGCTAGCGCCGTAGAGGCTGGGGTGAGACATGCCGGGGGCATGTTGCAAGAGAATCTTCACCTGAAAGCTATGCTTTCTTGGCAGAAGTTCTGGGGTCGCCGGAGGTGACCGTGAGGTTCCTCAAGGCTTGGTGCCAGACTAACTTGTTATATAATCAAATCATCGGGGTGTGGCGCAGTTGGCTAGCGCGTACGGCTGGGGGCCGTGAGGTCGTAGGTTCAAGTCCTATCACCCCGACCAAGCAAAGAGTCGCCTTAAGGGCGGCTTTTTGCTTGGAATTGGAGTGGCAGGACTTGAAGCTGCGACCGATAGGCGTAGTAGTCCGGCGGACTAATACGTTTTCCTTGCTTGGCCGACGAGCATTTGGTTGCCAGTGGCAAGCAAATGTTGCCGAGGAGCAAAATGAGAGTTTTGGTTCAAGTCCTATCACCCCGACCAAGCAAAGAGTCGCCTTAAGGGCGGCTTTTTGCTTGGAATTGGAGTGGCGGGACTTGAAGCTGCGACCGATAGGCACTAGGCGCCAGCAGCGCTTCATGCTTTCTTTTAAGCCAAATGTTTACTCGGCGGCAAGCGAATGCCAACGAGCTCAGAAAGTTGTTTACGCAATTTCAAGACCTATCGCCGCACACAAAAAAATTATTTTACTTAAATTCGAATTTACAGCAAGCTTTTCTACCAAAAATAAGCTTGATTATTGAAGCCTATACAGTGTGGCAATAACGCCAGCAATAACAAAAAGGCCCAAACAGCGCCTAAACAAGTTAACACCTCTAAACAGCTCTTCGTATGCCCAGAAAAGTATAAAAACTAGCCGCAAAACCGATGCTACGTTTGCTAAACTACTATCACCCAATACAATCTGACCAATGTGCGCTAATATCGCGCCCAAAAGCTGCCAATTAGGTGTTTGCGCAATAACGACATGACCCTTTGTGTCTTTAAAGGGATTTTTGTTGAAAAAACTAATGATTGTATTCAAATTCCTGTGTTCTCCATGTTTAACTTATGCTGCGGCTCAAACGCTCACTGACATTATCGCCCTTAGTGAAAAACGATGCAAGACACTCATGCGCCAGAATCAAAAAACCCGCACAAAGTGCGGATTAATGAAGCTTAAGGCAACGCCTTAAGCCCCAATGAGTTGCAAGGACGAAATGATTCCTCGTTGTTAGAGGTGGGCATCCTCATATCACAGCCACGACCGTGATGAATATTGAATTCCCGTATCATATAATGTTAGGAATATTTAGTACCAAACTCACTCATTTGGGACAACCTAATTATATCAACTCACCAGCAAAGTTTCTAGATTTTATTTACAACACACTACTTAGCCACTCTAGAAAAACACGCTCGGACCAAGTATCAGCTCTGAAATATCAGCCACCAGCTTGCCCACTGCACTGCCGATAAAGCCATACGCCAAGAACACAAAAATACCGATTGAGTACAATCCACCCGCTTCGATTCTATTCATTATGTCTCGTACAGCATCGGGAGCAAATGCGTACAAAACACGCGATCCGTCTAAAGGTGGAAAAGGGATCATATTAAACACAAAAAAGCTTAGATTAACTACCATAAATAAAACTAAAGTTTCAGTAACTATCCCCGAGTCCAGACCTATGACAAGCCGAACCCAAAGCCCCGCAACGATTGCCAACACTAGATTAGTGAGCGGTCCCGCAAGCCCAACTAGCGCAGCTCCAAAATCTCCATATCTAACTCTCGTAGAGTTAAAGGGTACCGGTTTTGCGGCGCCAAATGGCGGCAGGTTGATCATATAAAGAATAATGGGTAACGCTACGGTACTAAATGGATCGATATGTTTGAGGGGGTTCAAGGTTAAGCGCCCTAGTCTTGCGGCTGTGTCATCCCCAAGCCAGTTACTAGTAAAGGCATGCATAGCTTCATGCATGGTCATAGATATCAGCACAGAGACTAAAACTATAACAACTGCCAAATACTGCTCTATTGGTATATCCATAGAATCAATGTTAGCACACCAGGTGTGGCCATAGCCGAAAAACTCAGAGCCCACCCCAGACTAGGTCATGAAAGCACGGACTATACTGCAAAAAAGCTGGCCATACTTTTAAAGGCCTAAAAAGCCAAAGAAATGCCAACCCCTTAACTACCCAAGTAACCAATAGAAAATAGAACTCGAGCTCCCTAGAGCTATGCTCTAAGGATTGGCGTCCCATCCGCCGAAGGCCGAGAGGGAGATCGCGTAGCGTAAGTAGAAGTCTATTAAGGAGGAGTTGCCTCCTCCTTAATAGCGAATGTGGTGAGTGGTTGCAAGAAATAACCCCAATCACAAAACTAAATCTAAACAGATATGCCTACCCTGAAGGCTTATATGACTGGGTTAGTTTTGTGATTGGGGTTAAATACAGTTGACCAACAGGGGTCTTACTGTTAAAATATAGTGACTTAAAAAATATTCGAGAGAACACAATCATGTCATACAAATGCGACTATACCGGCAAAGGAAAACAGTACGGAAACTCTGTTCCCTTTTCACAGAAAAAGACCAAAAAAGTTTGGAAACC
>CALFBO010000050.1 GCA_937951635.1 Candidatus Saccharimonadia bacterium | reverse complement strand
TGGTTAGAAATAGTTTAAGGGGTTTTTAACAGTAATATATCTGTATCTTCATACAATAACATCGCCCCACCACCCCCCTCAAACAACCCTTCATAATAACTCCAGTTACCAGTTTTAATAAGCATTATGCGCTCAACGCCATTGCTGCGTAGCTGGTTTAGCCAGGTGGGAATATCTGCAACTTGAGTTGCGGGAAACTGCCTAACCAGAATATCAAGGCTGGACTGTCGATTATCTAGCAATGGATTATTGGTTGCGCTAGATGTCACGACGTTCTCGCCAAAGTAATTCTTGGCTGGGTTGGCCATGAATACATCTTTAGCAAAGTTAATGTTTAAGTAGCCCTGCCAAGGCAAGACTATAGTGGAGTTACGTGGCGTGTTTTCAAGAAGTTTGGATGCTTCGCTCCATCCGGCAGGGTAGTCGACGCTAGATATCTGCCCTCTGGCCCCAAAAAGCAGCCCGTTCATCGAAATTATTACCAGGGCAGCGGCTAGTGTATAGACCCTGGCAGACCGAGTCTTGGAAAACCGCGCAAGCGCAAATGGTGCAAATAATGAAACGAATAGCGCAAGTAGCCCTATTAGCTTGGCTGTGTCGCGCAGACCCGAGAATCCAGGCAGATGCCTAGCCGATTCTATCAAGGGGCGACCCAGCCAGCTGCTGTGGCCAAGACAGAGCACTAGTATTGCAGGTGTAGCAGCTATCAATAGCTTTGGCACAAATTTTGTATTTTGAGTCTTCCAGTAGACGAAGGCGCCTGTGCACGCCGCCACAAACATTGTCGTACCAACGACAAGCCAGGGTCCAAAAAAATGCTTGGGCAAAAATACTTTATCGCTCCAAAATCCATATAAATTGATTACATTTAGGGTTAGTCCATAATCGTTATCGGCCCGTGTTGCAAATGTTAAAAAATCATCTTGGCTGAACTTTCCGGCGTTATTTTGCAGTAGTTTGGCCATCCAATGAGAGTTTATCGCCATAAAAGCCAAAATATAGCCAATGAACTGTTTTGGCTTGGTCATAACTAGCTGTCTTTGCTTGAATGCAAGCGGTGCAATGACAATAAGAGTTAGTGCGTACCACCAATGGGGCGACACGATTGCCAGTAACATGTAGGTTAGGCCAAGCCCTACTAGGTTTTTAGCATTATTGGGGGCATTATTAACTTTAATAGCCCAAACAGTTAGCCACGGTGCAAGCGCATAGCCAGCGAGCACTAGCCACTGTCCCGCAAGTAATCGTTCTGCTACATAAGGATTAAGAACGTACAGTAAACCAGTCAGCCTGGCCGGCCAGATATGTTGACCCAAGCCAACATTTGCCAGTCTATGCGCCCCTGTACCCGCTGCAGTGAGTATAGATAGCAACACAAGCTTTTGTAGCAGCCAACTAGGTACCGCATGACTAAGTAGCCAAAGTAGTGCAGTTACGGGTAGCTGGTGGCTGCCTAGCTGTTCGTTAGCATGAAAATTCGGCCCCCAGGGCATGTCCAGTAGCAATATGTAGCCAGCAGCGAGTCCCGGGCCAATTATCAATACAGATAGCAGTAAGTAGGGTGCTATAAGTTTTACTGCGGGAAGCAGCTTCTGGATTTTTAGGCTTATTTTTGTGCCTAGAACAGGTGTCACGGGTCTTTACGCTAACCCGAAACTTTTTTGCGAACAGTTTTTGGTGCAACTTTTTTGGTACTTCTTGAAGTAATCGGCTTGGCCTTACTTAAATCAACGTGGTGTGATGTACTTCGGGCCGGCCTCCTGGCAGTATTGGTGCGCCTGGTATTTTTTTTAACTGCTGTGACTTTTGGGGTGCGACTCTTTGGCTTATTGTGTAGCGGCTTGAGGCTGTCGTAGGCGTCATTGCTATAGACAATAGTCGAGTGATTTGTGCTTATTTTTTTGCTTTGTTGCGAAGTGGGTTGGGCCCGAGTGTTAGGAATAGGTGTAATGGGTTTTGAGTGTTCTAGTAGCTCATCGTGTATATGGCGTGGGCGTTTGTCTATGGGTTTGGCAAACCTATAGTAAATGAGTGAGTAGCCGCCAAATATGATCATCAACATTACATAGGCCGTAACTTGCTGGATTAGCTTGTCCCAGGCATTGCCGTTTTTTGCGATATAGCTAAGGCCTATCAGAGCAGGAATTGCCAGTATGGCCAAATAGAGTGGCGCAGCCTTGTGGACTTTAGATGCTAAAAATGCAATAACCAATGACCCTAAAAATGCCAATGGAATACTCAATTCGACTACAGCTATGTAGCCAACTATGGCCAACAGGACAAGGCCTAGGATTAGTACTGGTAGTGGTGTGCTGTGTTTATTGCGCATGTAGCTAGTATTTTATGCTTTGATTATACATGCAATTCAATAGAAGCTGTACAGTTGGCCAAGATGCGTTGATTGTTGAGATTTCAAGCGAGAAAGCTTCTGGTTGGTTTATCGTCGACTTCTTTTTAAATCGTCGCTCATAGCATCTAGTTCTTCGAGAAGCAGGCGTATTCTTTCTTTTTCTTGGGCGCTCAAATTGTATGTAGCTTCTAGCTTTGTGATATCTGATCTGATTTTTCTTATCTCTGTTCTTGTGCATGAAATTGGGAGATTGCCCAAGTCGCCTACACCCCATATCAAAAGTAGGGCTTGGCGACGAACTTCTTGATTATCGCTTACGTCGATATGCTCTGTGAAATAGTCAGCAAAAGACGGCAGCTCAGAGTCTGCGTCGTCGTCTAGCGTGTCTGCTGGGTCAGCGTCAGCTGTCTCGCTGGATTCAGTGTCTACTGCACTGCTTGGTAATGTTTCGTCTTTGTCAGTTTTTTGCGGTGCTTCCTCTTCGGGCAGCTCATCAGGCTCGCCATTTGCTCTAGATTCTGCAAGCCTGACGCCAATTTCACCAAGCCAGTTGGTTGCAAGTTCTCTAAGAAGCTCCAAGTCTTCCAGGGTGTCTGCGGTTTCTATGGCTGCAAGAACTTTGCGATTGGCATTATCGACTGTTTTTGAGCGCTTTGCTTGGACCTTAAGCTCTTTTTGAGTATCGACAATTGCCGACCAGTCGTTTATGAGCGGCTCGAACTCACCTAATGAGATAAGGTCACGATCATCAAGTGTGTCCTGGCAGGATTTGTAATAACCCAAAAATAGTTCAAGGTCAGCATCCGAAGGCTTTGATTCAGCTTCTTGCAGGAATTGATAAATCCTCCATTGGATTGGAACATTGTCTGGGGCATATCTAGAAAGTAGCTTTACTTGTTTGGGTGTGAGTGCGCCTTCGGGCTGTTCGCGTTTGTTTTGGTTTGTTCTTGCATTTTTGACCAGTTCGCTGTCTACTCCCGAAGAGTCTTTGAGCAGTTCTCGGATTTTTTCGAGCCCCCAGCTTTCCCCGCGAGCTTCTATCCAGTCTTGCATTGCTGCAAGAGTTGTTGAGTTTATCTCAAGTTTTTCTAGGGCTTCGGCACTTAACTTATCGATAGAAAAAGCTTGTCGAACAGACAATAACTTTGACCAGGGCGTATCTTCCCAGGCAGCCTCGACAAGAGATACGGCCCTAGCAAAGTTGACTTTGTCTTTTCCTAGCGAAGCCAAGATACGTTCTTTGCACAGTTCGTCCATGTCGGCGATGTACTTAATGCAAATGTTCAGGTCGAAGCTTTCAAGGCCGTCTATTTCGCTTGCAGCAATGTTGGCTTCTTCGACGCCTTGGCGTCTGTGGAGTCCATCTATTATAAATAGTCTATCTTGGCCTGGGACTACTGCGACAACTACATCGGTTATTTGGCCCGAATCTTCACCTGCTAGCCGCCGGCTGATTATGTCTTTTTTGTATGCTTCTTTGGTATCGGGGTCGGTAAGCAATTCGTCATCGCTGAGTCGAGTAGGGTCTATGCTGGCATAAATAGCCAGATCTTCATCGACGGCTCTTACAATGATTCCTTCACGTTCAAACAAATCTGCAAATTCAGCAAACCTGTCCGGCAGCGGAGCTTGTTCTAGTAGTGCACCCTCACGTGTCTTAGCATCCATATACTAATATTGTACATAAACCAAAATAAATGCAAAAGATAATTTTTGTGCCAGACAAAGGGTTGGATGTAAAAAAACTGCCCCAAGGAAATGTTTTGGTTAGGACTACAAAGTAGTCTAACGCTAACAATGCCTTGGGGCGATTGAACCGCCTAGAGCTGGTTGCAGAGTTTTGCAAAACCTTCCTGTAGCGCGTCAAGGTGCGACCAGTCTGGCTTTTCTTCAGGTGAACGGCGTGCCAGCATTTCCAGCCTTGCAGTCTCGGTAGCAATACCCTCTAGTTCGGGCAGTACTTTCTCTGTCCAGCGCCGAACAGAGAAGTCGCCGATAATAGTGAAGGTTCTTCCATGAGGGTTGCGCTTCACTACTAGAAGGCTAAAATCACCTTTGCCAGAGTGCTCGTGCGGCCAGCAAAGTGCTAGATTGGGGTCTTCATATATGATTTTCCAGCGTGTGCCATTGGCGCACATCCACATCCTGTGTGGCGATGGGCCACCCAAAATGCCAAGTTCAGTTTGGTGCATTATTCCCCTTTGTACCTCTAGATACTATTCGCCGTTGAATAGTATCGTTACCATTGCTGGTGCAGAGGTTTACAGCCTGGACGGTATTTTGCGGACCAAAGGTTGCTTTGGTTGTCGAGGTAGTAAATGTCTGCACCAACTAAATGTTGATTGTATGCTAGGGTGCGCTATGAATGATCTTTAGGACTTTTTGACTCCTTGCGTAGCCATTGGGTAGGCGAATTGTCCAAACTAGCTGTATTTTGTCAGCAACGTCTACTTTAGTCAAGTACAGCACAAAAATCAGAATATGTTTGATCGAAGGTGATGCCTCTTGCCTTAGTATGGGCAAGGTTTTGCAGGTGACTGTACGCATGTTTATCGCCCAATATTTCTACAATTTTTTGTGCCATTGCCTGGGGTGTAGTGTCGACAATGCAGTTGGCGCTGTCTCTTTGACCGTCTACGTCGTAGGCGATAGCAGGCGTGCCTTGGCTGGCAGCTTCACTGATGGTTAAGCCCCAGCCCTCTTTTAGTGCGGTAGAAAGCAATAGGTGAGATTTTTGGTAGAGTTCGATTTTCTTTTTTTGACTAACTCTGCCAAGCATTTGAATGTCTGCCGAATAGTTTGATTTTGCAATCAGTAGCCTTAGATCGTCGGCGTACTTATCGCTGTCGTCTCCGGCAATGATTAGCAGCAAGTCGGGCATACTCTGTTTGGCAAGCAGGAATGCTTCTAGAGCTAGATGGGTGCGCTTCATTGGCCGAACGGCGCCAAATGCAAGTAGAGTGGGCTGGTCGTATTTATCGCCAAAACTCTCTACGGGCTCAATTTCTAAGCCTTCACTGATGATATTGATGTTTTGTGCCTTGTGGCCATGACGCATTAAGTCTTGTTTGCTGCTGTTTGACACGGTTAATACTTTGTCGCCAGCGATGAATCTTTGGTATACGGGCTCTGCCAGCCAGCCCACTACGTTTAATGGCGGAAAATACTGGTGGAACCAAATTTCTCGCGCAAGTTGATGTATGAAAAGTATTCGATGGCGTTTTCTTGTATACAGTTTAGAAAAGAATGGCACGGTGTTTACCTCTTCGATAATTGTATTTGGCCAAGTTTTAAGCTTGCGGCGATAGTAGCGCCAGGCGTGCAAATAGACAGTATAGCGGTTACCTGCTCGAATAATTTTGTAGCCATGTTTTTTGGAAGTCTTAGTCATGCCTTCTGGGCGCGATGTTAGAACAATTACCGAATATCCATCTTTCACCAAACGCTTTAGGATTTGGTGTTGTACTTGCTCGGCCCCGCCGGCTTCTGGATGATCAATACATCTCCAGCTGAGCCAAAGTATATTTTGGGGATTTTTCGTACTCATCAGTTTTAACTTTCGAGCGACTTAGAAATACTTTGCGGTTTTAGCAGTTCGGGTCCGTATTTTATAGGGGTATCTGTACTTGGGTCAAAAATTGCGCCATTAGCACCCCTGAGTACGGCATCGCCTGCGGCAATATCCCACTGGTTAAGTGGCGAAAACCTGGGGTAGACATGGGCCTTTCCTTCGGCAACCAGACAAATTTTTAATGACGAGCCGCTTTTTACAAGAGTGTGTAAGGGGTATAGGTCGATAAACGCCTGGGTCTTTAGGTCTAAGTGGCTGCGGCTAACAACGATGTTTATTGAATCATCTTGTCGAGCAGATACGTTAATGCTTATTGGCGCATCGTCATCTAGACACACAAATGCCCCATAGGCTGGCCCACCGAAATACAATTTATCCAGTGCAGGAGCGTACACAACACCAAAAACTGGCACGTCGTCTTGGAGTAGGGCAATATTTACAGTAAACTCTCCATTTTGATTTATAAATTCCTTGGTGCCATCCAAAGGGTCGACCATCCAGCGTAATTTAGAAGATAGGGCCTTTTCGTTGTTGAGACTGGTTTGTTCTTCGTCGACAATTGGTATATTGGGCCAAAGCTTTGCCAGCTCCAACCCGATTAGTTTGCTTGCAGCCTGGTCGGCTAGTGTGAGCGGGGAGTCTTGGTCATCGTCTTTTATTTTGACAGTGACATCTTGCCCATAAAAATTCATGATTTCTGTGCCAGCTTTTTTGGCGATGGCTATGATGTTTTGTTGGTCGGTGTTACTGAGGATCATTTGGCTGAATCTGTTTCTTTGGGGCGTTTTAATACGTACAGTGGTCTATTGGTCACTTCTGCATGGATGTTAGCTATATACAGAGCGACCAGTCCCAGGTTGATTAGCACCAAGCCTATTAGGAATGTAACAAGCACTCCTACAGATGTAGAACCAGTAAAGTTATGATTGTCCCCGAGCAGGTATTTATCTAGTAGCATGTAGCTTCCAATGGGAAGAGTGATGGTTACGATAAGAATGCCCAAATAACCCGATATGCGCAGTGGTAGTAGGCTTAGCGATACAAAACTGTCTGTAGCTAGCTTAATGAGTTTTGACAGTGAATACGTTGCTTCACCGCTGGCTCGCTCGGCAGTTTTAAAACCAATGTAAGTGCGTTCAAAGCCTAGCCAGTCTATTAAGCCGCGCGTGATTCGATTACGTTCTGTAAAACGCCTAAATTCGTCTATCACTACTTTGTCTACAAGTCTAAAGTCGGTAGATCTAGGCACCAACTTTGTAGCGGCAGTTAAGTTTATTAGCCAGTAGAAAAGTTTGGAACCGCCATTTTTGATTATGCCAGTTTGGCCTTCGACTTCTCGTACGCCAACCACGACGTCGGCACCGTTTTGCCAAGCAGCTATAAACTTTGGGATATATTTTGGCGGATGCTGCATGTCGGAATCCATCATTATTGCTGCATCGCCCTGGGCGTGGTTGAGTCCGGCAGTTAGGGCTATTTCTTTACCAAAGTTGCGAGCAAGGGAAAGACACTTAACTTCTTCGTTGTTCGAACACAGTTCTTTTAGAACCGTCGCCGACTCATCTTTACTGCCGTCATTTACAAAAATAACTTGGTGATTGTATTCTAGGCTAGCGAGCACACCCTGAAGAGCATCGAACAATGGACGAATATTATTTGCTTCGTTATAGATCGGAATGATTATTGATATGGTTTTATTGGATTTGTTCATGATTTAAGTTTTGCTGAGTGCCAATGGCTGGACCAAGCGGCAAGTAGCAGTAAGTATCCTAACGTTCCTATTGTGAATGAGTTAACTACAGCCTCTAGGGTAGCGTGATTTAACAGAACAACCAAAAGCACTATTGCACTACCAAGAATTGCTAGCTTGGAAATTGCATAGTCTCGCAGTGCAAGATGGTAATAAAGCAGCAGATTAATAAGGCTAATGGCAAGCATGGCTAGGCCCAGCTTGGGTAGTAAGTTGGCTTGGTCTAGATACTCTGTTCCGATTAGCTTTTCAATTATAAGTACAGGGAACATTTTTAACAGCAGCAACACTCCACCGCCGAGCAACCCAACCAATCCAAGGGAGCCCAAGTAAATGCGCATGCTTTGCTTGGTGTCGTCTTTTACCTTGACGCTGGCTAGCAAGACACCAGATACCGATGAGGTTATAAAAAAGATTGTTCTAGCTACAACAGTAATTGCGGCATACTGGCCATGCTCTTCGGGGCTAAAATAGTGCTTTACCAATACCGAGTCAATGCTTAGCAAGAAAGCGATTGATCCAGCGATTATCCCTACCAGCACAAGGTAGCGACCATGATCGCCAAGTTGATTTTGGATTTGGGCACGTATTGCAGTTTTTGGTTTGCCTAGTCTTGGTTGGAGCCCCGCCTTGTTGGCGCTACGAGACGTATAGTATAAGACAACTAATTTCGATACCGAAACTGCCCATAAGATGGCGGCAATACCCCAGCCCAATAATGCTGCACCAAGCGCAAATACCAACTTCACAAATGCAGCCAGCCATTGTATGAATGCCGTACGCCCAAATAGCTTGTTGGCATGAATAAAGCCAATCCTGGTTGTGAATGGAAAATTAAAGAGCAAGATAGCTATGAGCGGAATGAATGCTGCTACGGACTCAAACTTAAAGAAGTCGCGAAGTAAAGGTGATGCAACTAGCAGAACTAGCCCTATGCCCATGCCCATGAAACCCAGTATTCTTTCTATTTCATGTATGAAAACACTGTTTTTTTGATCGTCGTCGCTATTGGATACAACATTAACCACGAATATTCTTACTACGTTAAAGACTATAGACAGTTGCAGCACGAGCGATAGCATGAGCTGCAATTCACCAAACTGCCGTACACTTACAAACCTGGCCATTATGGGATATAGGGCGTAATTCAGTGCGCCCGTTAATACTGCGCCAACAAAGAATATAAGATTGTTTTTTACCAGGTTTGAGTTGAGTAGTTTATTTATCATATTGTGTTGGTCCTAAATTGTAGACTGCAAATCCAGTTGTTCGAGCAACAAACAAAGTATACTGTTAGCTCCGTGTGTTTACCCCTCTTAAGATAACAGTAATGATAACAGATGTAGTCTAGTGGCACTAGTTACGTCAAGCGGCTAAGGTTTTAGCTGAACATTATGGGGCATATATATGCTTAAAACCCACCCGTTAACCCCAACTTTCGCTGGGCGGGTGGGTTTGAGAGCTGGCTCTCTATTTGGAATTGGCTGCAAGTTTTGCCAGAACCTCAACAATGTATTCTGCCAAACCAGCAGTCGTGATGGCGGTAATCATGTTGATGAACCCCAGCACTGAGCTTGCACTTTCGGCACAATTTGTATCGAGTGTCACCGAGATGTTTGCATTATTGGCTGCCCGTTCTGCACAGCCGGCAAGCCTCGATGCCAGCACAGCTGTTTCTTCATCGCCGTTCGGTCCTTCATGATGATAGAACTGCGGGAAGTGCGTCCTGAGTTGCAGTTCAGCAAGCATATACAGGAGTGTCAGCTTCGGGTCAGTTACCCCAGAATCTGTGATATCACTCTTGAGATCAGCCAACAAAATCTTGAATTTCTGTTCAATTTTGCATACTGGCTTTGCCGCAATAACGACATCTCCAGGTTCTTGCAGGTGATCTTCTGGGCCTCCATCATTTTCGGTGCCTAGAACTGTATCTGCGGCTTTTCCGAATACAGACATGTTTTACTACCTCCTGAGGTAGAGTAGGGTGTGTTCGTAGAACTTACATATAATTACATATTACATAAATAAAGTCAAATATTGATTACCCCAATCACAAAACTAAACCTGAACAGATAAGCTTCAAGGTAGGTGCAGGTGGCTTATCTAAGCTGCTCTTTACTTATGACGAGTGGCCAAGCGCGGGCTTAATCTTTTAAATGTGGAATTGTAGTGATCAAATTTCATGGTGCTTGTAATGGGCAGTCATATATAAATAAGTTATAAATAAATCGAAAGGATGCATGTTGCTAAGCCCCCAGACCTATGACGCTCAACTTCTTGGCAGGGTCTGGGGGCTTAGATGCTAGCAAAAAAAGCGAGGTGGCAGTTTGTTGCGCTTGTTCCACAATCTGCGGAGTTCGACAAAACGCCGCCAAAACTGACCTGCCCGAATCCATTCAACCATGCTTGATTGAGCTTCGTTTCGGCGCAGTAATACCAGTGTGCGTGTGGCCTCGCCAGTGTGACTAAGTGAGTGCATTGGTTGGGTTTGAGTGGGGAATATTCACCGGAGTGCAGTCCTTTCGATTTCAAGCCCAGGAATTTCCTGGGTTTCGAGGGCTTTGCCCTGCAATTTGTCGCCGCTTAAAACAACATTACTTATAGATTAACGTTGGTTGCAGGAAGTGACGAAGTAGAAAAACTACTATATAATATTCTACCAGACTTACATTGACTAATCTACTTTACTGTGATAAAGTGGAGTTTAATATGAGACCAGTAGACAAAATTTGGGAGCAGCAGCCTGCGGCATCAATTGTGCAGGTGTTGTGTGCGGTAGACGGCGAGGCAGAAATGCAGCGCGTGCTTCAAGATGTACTCACCAAGCAAGAGATTACAGAAATTAGCTCTAGGCTGGAAGCCGCAAAGATGTTGGCCGATGGTTCAAAGTACACAGACATAGCCAAAAAGACCAAATTAAGTAGTCGCACTATCGCCAGAATTAGCGATTGGTTAAAAAACGGCTGTGGTGGGTATGCTATTGCCATTAAGGCCATGGCCGATAGCGATTCCGAGCATCATAGCTAGCCGGCAGCCATGCCATTTGTAGGCTGGTTGCTGGCTAAACTGTCACCCACCAATTCAAAAATTCGGAGAAATCAATGAGTATCAAGCAAAATCTAAATCCAGTACGAGGCACCAAGCTGTATGGCCCGGCAGAATCGAGTAGTCGACAGTGGCTGTTTTCTAAGCTAGCAACCGTGTTTAAAAGCTATGGTTACGAAAACCTGGAAACACCAACCTTGTGCCCAAAAGATATAATTTTGGGTAGCTACGGCGAAGAGGGCGATAAGCTTACCTATAGTTTTGAAGACCTGGGCGGTCGCCAAATAGCTTTGCCCTACGATCAAACAGTGCCCTTTGCCTGGTATGTGGCCAGCAAAGCTGGGTCTTTAACCCTGCCGTTCAAAAGGTATCAAATGCAGCGTGTTTGGCGGGCCGAGCGACCGCAGCGAGGGCGGTTGCGTGAGTTCTATCAGTGTGACATCGACATTGTTGGCAGTAAGAGCCTGCTTTGCGAGGCAGAGCTTTGCAAGATAATGCTAGACGTTTTTGGTGCATTGAAGCTCGATGAAGTAAAAGTAATGTTCAATTCTCGCAAGCTACTTAATTCTATACTTGACGGCTATGGTGTCTCGCAGCAATCTCAAGACCAGGCTGTTAGACTCATAGACAAGCTAGACAAAATTGGCCAAGAATCAGTTGCACAGGAGCTGCAAAAGGTTGGTGTCGAGCAGGCCGACCTTTTAATGAGCTTGCTTGCGCCAGAATCTAGCCTGGATGCAACATTGGAAAAGCTTTCAGCTTATGACACTCAGGAAATTAAGGAATTCTTACAAACCTGCGAACTATTGGGGGTGGACAGTTCTAGTTTGCAGCTGAATCCAACTTTGGCTAGAGGGTTGGACTACTATACAGGGTTGGTTTTTGAGGCTGTATATCCTGGCAGTGATTTAGGAACAATTTGCGCCGGTGGTCGTTACGACAATTTGCTAGAACGATTTGGCAAATCCGAACTTAGTGGTGTAGGTGTGGCCTTTGGCTTTGAAAGAATGATGCTTTTATTGGACCAGCTTTCTTTGTTGCCTGCACCCAAATCTAGTACCGAGGTGCTGGTAACAGTATTTGATGACAACTTGAGACAAGCGAGTCTGGCTGCGTATGCCATGCTCCAGAATCAGGACGTAGCAGCAGAGTTGTATATGGACTTTGCAAAAATGGCCAAACAGCTCAAATATGCAAACGCAAAACGAATTCCTATAGTTGCGATAATCGGGCCAGACGAGCAAGCCTCGTGCACAGTGACAATTCGCCGAATGTCCGACGGTGAACAGCGTAGTTGTAAGCTAGACGATTTGGGCGCAGCAATTGTCAATCTAGGAGCACAATAATGATAATCGGTAAGGTGAAGTTGGCTGCAACTGTACTACAATCCAAAGCCCCACAACCTAAAAGTATCTTGTTTGAGGCAGGCCAGGCCACCCCACCAAGAATAGCCATTCAAAAATCTAGCAGGCTGTTTGATGAATCTATCAAGTACTTGAACTCACAGGGAATGAAGTTTAGTAAAAAACCTGGTCGTGATTTGGTAATTGAGTGCCCAAATACAGGAGCCGTGGTTTTGCTGGCACGAGGGCAAGATGTCGGCATGCTGGCCGCCATTGACCAGGCGAATTTTGGCATAGTTGGCGAGAATCAGTTTGAAGAATTCGAGCCAGGGATGCAAATAATCGAACGATTAGGTTTTGCTAAGTGTAGAATGGCGATTGCTGTGTCTAAAACCTCGGGGATAGACAGCATAGACCAGCTCGATGGCAAAGTTATTGCCACTTCTCACCCAAGGGGCTTGCAAAAATTTCTTAAAGTAAACAGTGTAGACGCCAAGGTTGTTTCGGTAGCAGGCTCGGTTGAGCTGCTTGCGCGCACCGGTGTTGCCGATGCCATATATGACTTGGTAGAAACCGGCAGTACGCTGCGTGCAAACGGCTTGGTGGAGCTCGTAACCACGAGCGAATCAGAAGCGGTTTTAGTGGCCAAGGTTTAGGATTCGCAGTTATTTTGGGCGTCTAAATTCGTAATACTACGAAAATTATCTAGTAGCCCTCGTATTATGCCAAATTGACTCTGGCCGCCTTCAGGCGCAGTGGTTTCTAGGTCTTCTAGGTTGGAGCCGATTGTTGATAGGGCTTTATCAAAACTATCTACGACTACATGCGATAGCTCGTTTTGGGCTTGAGTGTCGGCCGAGCATGGGGTGGTGCCAAGTTGTGTGGAAGCAGCAACGGGTAGAGCAACCAAGCCAATCGCACCTAGGG
>CALFBO010000049.1 GCA_937951635.1 Candidatus Saccharimonadia bacterium | reverse complement strand
AGAATCGGAATTATCGTCAGTAAAGCAGCTTTCTTTGGTTGTTTTTTTGTGAGCGACCGAATCTTTCTTAACCACAACACCAAACCAGTCAATAAAAGCACTAAAGCAGCAAACAAAAGTATGGCAGCACAGATAATAAACCACATGAGTAATCACGATTATAACAGGAAAAACATATGTAAATACAGAGAGCTTGTATAATTTATGAGCTTGGCGCAACTCATTGCCAGCCTGTTCTGGATTGTTTTGCAAGGGCTATCCTAGCAGCAAAGATGCTTTGTGAAGGTCGGGGTAGCAGGACTTGAACCTTTGCGGCTTATTATCTACGCTCGGCAACATTTGCTTGCCACTGGCAACCAAACGCTCGCTTACCGCCAAGCAAGCTTGGCTGAACGGAAAACATGACGCGCCACTGGCGCCTCATGCCTATCGGTCGCAACATAAGTCCTGCTACCCGATGCCAAGCAAAAAGCCACCAAAATGGTGACTCTTAGCTTGGTCGGGGTAGCAGGACTTGAACCTTTGCGGCTTACTATCTACGCTCGGCAACATTTGCTTGCCACTGGCAACCAAACGCTCGCTTACCGCCAAGCAAACTTGGCTTATAGGAAAACAGAACATGCCACAGGCATCTTCTGCCTACGGTCGCAGCTTCAAGTCTCTCTAGCCCAACAATTCAAAAAGTCGCCCGAATGGACGACTCTTTGAATGGTCGGGGTAGCAGGACTTGAACCAGGACTCTAATTTTGCTCCTCGGCAACATTGACATGCCACTGGCATCTCAATGCTCGTCGGCCAAGCAAGGAAAACATGACGCGCCACTGGCGCCTCATGCCTACGGTCGCAAAGTGCGCGCTAGCCAACCGCGCCATACCCCCATGGCTTAGTTGATTATATGGTTCATAACCACAGTATAATGCTTAACTATGCAAATAGTCTCTGGCTGCCAGGGTCTTATTGTTCGCATATATTATACGCTTCATAAAACCTCACTATAGAAGCAAACCCCTGGCACCTTGATTGGCGCAATTGCAGTAATTGTGAATCAATACACTAAAGACTAGACAGTTTCTGCCTAGAACTTGATTTTATAAGCTCGCTCGCGAACCTGCGTTTCGCTATACACTGTCCTAACGCACACCTCTAAAAATTCACCGGACTGGGCAGGGGAGCGAAGTGCAAGGTAAATCGATTGGTCAGAGCCATTAATAAGCCTAAACCTTGAGTCATCTTTCGAGGCTGATTGACAGTTAATTTTAGAAGAACCCCTATACTCAATTGCCTGCATGCTTACTGGCAGTATAGGATCCAGTGCCGTTAGTGTAGACGATATGTAAGGAGCATATTCAAAATCGGGGCATTTCTGGCTTTGTTCAACAATGCCCCCTTTGAGTATGACAGGATCCAATGAATCAAATAGGTTGTTTGATACAGCTCCTGATGACACTTCGGCATAAATGGCGGCTCGCCTGGTTCTGTTAAACTGGTTATTGCAAATGTATATATCGCTAATAATGTCTTGCTCAATCGCAGACCCATTGATGCTGGCAGACACATAGACAGAGGACTCTTTACTGACATTTCTGCCGTCGTTGCCGCCATTAAAAGTGTTTCCGTAAACGTAGACACTACTAGGAATTGGGCCTTCGGCGAATACACCAATCGAGGCATCGATTATTAATGAAGGGCCAGACGATGGGCCAAATATAGAGTTGGTTATTAGTACGTTGCTAGAATGAACAACTGCTCCTCTGCCATGATTGTTGCCAGACCTGTAGCGATTTATAGTTGTGTTCGTGGGCGCAGCCGAATAGTTAACCACAATATCTCCCGGCTTTACGTCCACACGGCTACCATTATGTGCAACGCTAACTACGTACCCCCCAGAATTAGTGTGCCTCGCGGAAATCACCCTTACTTTGCTATATTCAACAAGAGGTGTGTCGGTTCTACTTAAGCCAAGTCTGTCGCCCAAAAACGGAAGCCCAGAGTTATCTGGGAATATTGACCGTTCAGCACTGTTGGCCTTGGCAAGGGTAAGCTCACCACTTGAAGCTACTTTGATAACTTTCAAAATGGGCGACCCTATATTCATGCCGTCGTCGCCCATACTTTTAAACACAACGTTATCAAAAACAGCACTGCCCCTATGTTGAGTTGAGCTAAAGTTTGTAGCGCCTGCACTGGTGCTCATAACCCTTGGGGAATTAGGCGGTGGAATAACGCGTGTGTTGGTTATGCGTATATTGGCATTTCTGCCTGCACCACCTACAAGCAAACCGGGCATAGAATATAGGTTGACGCTATCTAGTTCTACCCCGTCAGTTCTTCTGAGCGACAAAAAGTTAAACCCGTTCTTTTTAAAAGTAGCTAAAACCTTTGCACCTGGTTTTAGTTCCCTGGCGTCTGAGCTCATAGACACGGAGCAGCGAACTTTTGAACTATCAAGTGATTTGCATCCTGGGGCAGAAGAATCTTGCCTGTAGCGAAATCCGTTAGGTTTAGGTCGTTTTCGAGCAAAATCCCACTCGCTATAAAACTCTACACTCTCTACATCGGTTGCACGATGACCCTCAAGTACCTGAAGGTCAACGTAGTCTGCTGACCTAGCAGTCACCTCGCCAGCCGTAAACGGCAAATCGTTAGTCCAGTCAAGAGTCAAGCCTGATATTTTTATATCCGTGGAGTCTGAAGCTGCAAAAACTGTTGCCCAGTTTTTTGCCTCAAATAGCGTGTTGCTGCCTTTGATATGCAAATTGTTATAGTTGTTTAGCTGAAAAATTGGAGCAAAATATTGACGTTCGCCTAAAGAATCATAGCCCTTGTCGTCTTGGCCCGATATATTGTAAACCCCTTTTTCAAACTCAACAGTGCCACCTGTTGTTTTGGTGCTAGCTATTGCCTTTCTTATGGCTAAAGTATCATCTATATTGTCATCAGGTAGTGCCCCAAAAGTAGCAACACCCACCACTTTGCCAGCTAACCCCGATTGCACTGAGGAGTATACATATGTTTCAGCCTTGTTTATGCTACGGTCAAAGTCTGATTCATCTTGCGCCAGACTATCTCTGCTCAGGTTCTCCGCAGAGGGATTGCTGCTTATCGGTCCTACGCTCAAGCCACTAGCAAAGGCGCCAATTACAACAGCTATAAATCCTGTAGACATCAACCTAAATAACCTAGACTTAGTTATGCGGTAAATACTTAAGTTAACTTTCATTGCTGCTATTATAGCTAAGTCGTATTGCGTTTAACAGAGTTGAGTAGTTTGACTTCGACATTTCGCGGGACGCCCCTTTCGGCGCTTGTTTTGTGGCCTAGTGAGTCGATTCAATTGTGGTGGCAGCGGCGGAGGCTGAACCTGCCGAGATAGCCTTCTGCGCTTAGCAACATCGACATGCCGCTGACATCTCAATACTCGCTTACCGCCAAGCAAGCTTGGCTTACAGGAAAACAGAACATGCCACAGGCATCTTCTGCCTACGGTCGCAGCTTCAAGTCTCTCTAGCCCAACAATAAAAAATCCCAGCCCTGATGGACTGAGATTCTTTATGGTCGGGGTAGCAGGACTTGAACCAAGACTCTAATTTTGCTCCTCGGCAACATTGACATGCCACTGGCATCTCAATGCTCGTCGGCCAAGCAAGGAAAACATGACGCGCCACTGGCGCCTCATGCCTATCGGTCGCAACATAAGTCCTGCTACCCGATGCCAAGCAAAAAGCCACCAAAATGGTGACTCTTAGCTTGGTCGGGGTAGCAGGACTTGAACCTGCGACCTCACGCTCCCAAAGCGCGCGCGCTAGCCAACTGCGCCATACCCCGATAGACTTAGTTGATTATATGATTTAACAGCGGTAATTTCAACGCCTAACTTTAATGTCTACCGGCGTTCACGCTTATGTTTTTGATTTACTATAGACATAGTTTTGGCTCTAACCCTATAATGTCTAGTAGGACTTTAGCGAGCCTCAGGTAGATTTTCTAGAATAATGGATGATACTTATTGTTTTATTTAGTTGAAATGATGCTGAGGCATCACTACAAACAAAAAAACAGATGTATAGCCAACAGTTGTTTTAGAAACACTGGATGATACTAGTGAAAGTCATATTTAGTAAATAATGATCAAGTTCAGAGGGGTGTAAATGTCTAAAACTTTTGTAAACGTAATAATGTCGGTTATTCCTGCGTTGGCACTGACCATTATATTCAGAAATGGCTTCGCCTATGAAGGCATAGATACCGATCTTTCCGCATGGGGTGTGTTTTTTTCGGTCTTCGGAGTAATATATGCAATAATAGCCGGTTTTTTGCTGGTGGAAGTGCTGCAAAGATTTGCTAGTTTGTCTGCGACGTTAGAAGAGGAGTTGAATGCCTTGCAAGACATTAGGGACTTCCTGACTTATCTGGACAATCAGGATGCTACCAAGAAAGGTATAATCAAAAGCTTGGCGGGCTACGTAGACAAGGTTTCTGGAGATGAATGGGAAGAAATGCAAGATCTTAGTAAGCCAACTGATTCAGATACTTCCATGGAGCTTACCGATCTGATTAACTCTGTCGCCAAAGTGAGAGTAGGCAATGACTCCGACCAGGTTGCCTTACAGTTGCTTGTCGAGAAAATTTCTAACATTACTACATTAAGAACAAAACGAATTAATGTTGCAGATGCGCAGTTGCCACCTAGGCTTAAGATCCTACTGTTGTTTATGTCGGTATTCTTAATTGTGGGCTTTATACTTATGCATGTGGCCAATGTATACATTCACTTACTTATAGTGGCCGGGGTGACTATTGCAATTGTGCTTAATTATCTTATTATCGATGACTTAAACACACCCTTCGATGGAGTTTGGTCAATAGGCAAAGGGCATTTTCTAGATTTTCATAAAAAACTGTCCAAAACGCTTTAGGTGGTGTCGATAGACTAGTCGGATTACAGTTTATAAATCGTGTACAATAGTGCTAATGGTTCAAAACGGTAATTAGATGGCACTATTGGCTGATTTTTTAGTTTGGTGGTACGGCAAGGGCTGGATAGGTCGCATGCGCCTGGCCGGAATTCATATTAAAAACTGGTATGAGTTTTTTTCGCTGCGTATTCTTTTAAAGACATTGTTTCACCCATGGCGGCAAATAGTAAATAGGCCAGTTCGTGACAGTAGTCTAAAGGCCAGGTTTGATTCAATGGTTGACAACCTAGTATCCAGAGTCGTCGGTTTCATGGTGCGCATTATGACGATCATTGCCGGGGGCATTGTAATAGTTTTGGTGGTAGTGGCCAGTGTCTTTTGGTTTATTATGTGGCCGCTGCTGCCGCTGGCCCCAGCAATACTGGTGTTTATAGGTGGGTTGCTATGAATTTTGACTACAATTCGATTCGTGCCCGCAAGGCTCGCATTGCTGGCTCGTTAACTAGCTTGGGGCGAATGGTATTGGTT
Organism: Candidatus Saccharimonadia bacterium; assembly: GCA_937951635.1. Lineage (GTDB taxonomy): Bacteria > Patescibacteriota > Saccharimonadia > Saccharimonadales > CALFBO01 > CALFBO01. The sequence goes on along the minus strand of CALFBO010000049.1, from coordinate 7,513 downwards.
GCACTGGCGTTTGTAATGATTATGTCTGGTGTATTGCTTGCAAAAAGTAATTCTATTTTGGGTATGGTCTTGGCTGGTGTTGGGGTTTGGCTAACTCTGCCGGTTATTTGGCATAGATACGACTTATCCCAGCTCAAGCCCAGTTTTGCTAGCAGCAACTTGGAGGAGTCGCTAGAGACAGAACTTGTAGGCAGGTTGCGCTCGGCAGACACTCCGGCAGATCTTTGGCAGGCTATTCGAGGCACTAACGAGCAGAATTTCTTTTCGCTCCGCCTGGGAATTCCGCCAGAACTTATCGAGCAGTTGCTGCCGGGTGCGAGCAGCGGGGTAGAGCAGATTATATCCAACTCAAGGTATCTATCCGAAAAGCACGGCCTAGACTATATTAGCACCGGGTCGCTGCTGGCTTCATTGTTGGTGAGCATACCCAATTACAGCAAGCTTCTGGCGGAATTTTCACTTACTATAGAAGACTTAGAAGGGTGTGTAGATTGGTTGGCTCATCACCAGCAGGTGCAAAACCGCATTGGCCAGCATCAACAGTTTGGTGGCCTGGCTCGCAACTGGACGGCTGGTTTTACGCCACTGCTAAACCACATTGGTCACAATATGAGCGACGACGTACAGCAGGGTGGCTACTGGCACCGCGATTTATCTGTGCATTCAAAAACAGTTAAAGATATGATTCCTATGCTCGGCCAGGGGCGCAGAAATGTAGTCTTGGTTGGCGACTTGGGTAGTGGTAAGACTACTACAGTGTTTTCGTTGGCACAGGCTATGCTAACCAATCCCTCGCTCGTTGGCGACTTGTATTTAGACAACATAGTCATGCTAGATGCCTCTACGTTAATTGCTCGTGCAGATAAATCTATGCAACTAGAGTCGTTGCTTCACCAGGTACTGGCAGAAGCAGGCAAGGCCAAGAATATTGTACTATTTTTTTACGAAGCATCGCTGTTTTTTAGCCACGGCGAGTGCAGTATAGACATTGCCAATACAATTGAGCCTCTGGTTAACTCTGGCGCCGTCCCATTAATTTTTGCGCTAGGTCCTACCGAATGGCAAAAGCTCAAACAACAACATAAATCGCTAGCAAGTAAGCTCAATATGATAAAGCTCATTCCTCCTAGCCAGCAGGCGACAATGCAAATTCTGGAAGACCAAACAATTATGCTCGAGGCAAGGCATGGTGTGCGCTTTATGTACCAGTCCTTAAAAGAGGCTCAGCGCCTAAGCGATCAGTACATGCACGAAATAGCTATGCCAGGGCGAGCTATTAAGCTGCTTGAAATGTCTGTGGGCTATGCCGATAATACTATTGTTTCAAAAAAATCGGTTCAGGTGGCCGTAGAAAGTAGTTTTGGGGTTAAAGTTCGTGCCACCACACAGTCAGACAAGCAGGAGCTTCTTAATCTAGAAGATAAAATTCACACTAGAATGATTAATCAAAACCGAGCGGTAAAAGTCGTGGCAGACGCCTTACGACGGGCGCAAAGTGGTATCGGCAACAAAGATAAACCAGTAGGCACGTTCTTGTTTTTGGGCCCCACGGGCGTGGGCAAAACCCAAATGGCCAAAGCTGTTGCCGCAGAGTACTTTAGTGGCGACGACGCAATCGTACGATTGGACATGAACGAGTATGTGCAAGCTCAAGATGTATCCAAGCTTACAGATTCGGCACCGCCACAGAGTTTGTTGGCTCAAATACAGCGCAACCCATTCAGTGTAGTGTTGCTAGACGAAATTGAAAAGGCCAGCCCCCAGGTCATAAACTCGTTATTGCAGATGTTGGACGAGGGCAAGATGAGCGACTCTGCAAACAGGAGCTACTCATTTAGGGACGCTATAATTATTGCCACATCAAATGCCGGTGCCGACAAAATTCGTCACTACATTGAAGAAGGCAGGGAAGTTAAAGAGTTCGAGACAGATTTTATTGGCGAATTGATAGACACTAGGCTATTTAAGCCAGAGTTTATAAATAGGTTCGACGAATCGGTAGTGTTTAGGCCGCTGAAGCCACTAGAGTTATTGCGCTTGGTAGATATGCTGCTTGCTGGAATAAACGAAAGCCTGAGCGATCAACAGGTGACAGTAAAGCTAACCAATATGGCAAAAAAATGGCTAGTAGACGAGGGATACGATGCCAGGCTAGGGGCAAGGCCACTTAGGCGCACAGTGCAGCGTAGCGTAGAAAATATTGTTGCTAAAAGGTTGCTATCTAGCGAGTCTCTTGCTGGGCAAACTATAACCCTGGACGTGGCAGATTTAGAAGAAGAGGTTGGCGAGTAGGTATTCGAGAATTGTTGCTTGGGGTTGGACCATGTAAGGGTCGAGACGAGATTTCGGCTCGACCCTTTGGGTCGTCTCTATGAAAGGACTTTCCAGCCAATGACAACGGTTTCACCATTGGTAGTTGACAGATGTACTCTGACTTTTTTGTTGACGTATGGCTTGGCGCAACCTTGTTTGTGGATTTCAGGAAGAGTGAGTATTTTGCCATCAAGGCGTATGGTGAATGTTCCGCCCATGTGTCCTGAAATGACTAGTTCTTGCACTGTCATGTTTCCCTTTTGGTTCTCGAAAATTCATAAATGTATAGGTTCGTACCAGTGTAATTTTAAAGCAGGAAGTGCCTACTCGCTTAAAATAACCATATCACTTTATATAAGTAAAGTAAAATATATTGATAAAAAAGCAAGGTTCATACGAGTAGGCCGGCTTTTTACAAATTGCGGCACGAGCCCAACTCTGCCAAGACGGTTCTTGGCGTTGTTGGCGCTCGTGCCTAGTTTGTTTAGGCGATGGTGTTATGGTGTGTTGTCGACTGGCAGTAGTGCCCATGCCGTAGGCTCAATAACGCGCAAGGCTAGGTTTGCTAGGTCGCTAGAGGCCACCTCGGCAATTATTGGTGTGAGCGCTTCTACCGGACTGGATAACCTCGTTTCCTTATTGAGCTCTGGCAATTCGCCCGACATGCATGCAGAGACTTCACGCTCTTTGCGCAGACTTAGGCGCAGGTTCTCGTGTAGTGGGTTGTCGGTACCTAGGGTTAGCCCTGCATACCTGTCGAAACGGTTTGCATGTGCGAGATAATGAATGCTCTGACTAGCTGAAGGCTCATGCTGTCCCTGGTCTAGTCTGGTTTGTTTGCGAGAATGCACCAGCCTAGAACTTCGTTATTTCTTGCATTTTGCACAACCCCGACTTTGCAGTCCGCCTTCAGTTCTTGGACGCTCCTTGGCCTCTTGTTTGGGTTTGGTCTTCCTGATTCACCAAAGCCGCACAGTTTGTTAGTTGGCAATGTTACGAGCTCATCGCCTAGTGTGTCTATTCTCGCAAGCCACTGACCTTTTTGGCCGAGCTGTTCAAGAGTGCCCTCAACGTAGTCGATCCTAACTTTGTCCATTTGTAAACCTCTTTGCTGGTAGGGATGTTTGCGGTTGGCTAGTCGCTCTGGCTGTTAATGTCCCGAACATTACTGTCCTTGTTTGTAATTCGGCCAACGGCCTACTCGTGACAATTACTATATCATTGTTATATGAAACTGCAAATTTGCTGGTTGGCTTGTGTGTAGTCAAAGTAAAATAAAACCAGTTTATTGAAGGAGTCTTACAAACTAGAATCAGACTTTCATTTCGCACAATATTTACAGATACGATTTAGCTTTAGCAGGATGCGTGGGGATAGTGAGTAGCTGGGTAGAGGATCGAGCCTTGCTAGACAAGCTTGACTGCAGTTTGCGCCCATAAGCATCCAGTATTTGTCGATAGAACCATCGGTAAGGCAGCGTGCCTAGCGTTTGGAAAAATCTTGAAAACACTGGCTACTTATGAGCTAGGAGGGACCTAGTCGACAGACCAGCACGAGACTTCTCCGTTGACGAGCGCAACTACTGCTGTAGACCCCGGGTGTATGTCTTGCGGATGTGTAGCCGCGGGCTTGCCTGGGTCAATCGTGCCATCGGTGACTCCGCAAAGCTTGTCTAGCGGTAGCTCTAAAGGTTCTAGATTGCTGGTTTGGGCCCTCCAGATATCGTCGGTGGGCCTGGTCGTGAGAAAGCACGACAAGTGGTATGCTGTTGAATTGGGCATGAATATCACTCCCTTGTTTGCTAGGAAAGCTGGGTAAGATTTGCGTAAATTCGTCTACTCACTTGTATTATAGTAACTATTTGTTGCGTGATTATCAATTAGTATGCATAGATTCACTATAGCCCCTTAAAAAATAAATACTTACTTTATGGGGCGATTGGTTTGGCAGCCGACAGGCTAATGTATACTTGTAGCTGATGCTAGAGCGCTTTAGTTTATACAATATAGTTTTTTCATTTTTGGCCATTGCAGCCATTTATATGACTACCGAAGGATTTCGCAGGCTAGGCATACTAAAGGGCGAGTATGGTCGCAAGGCCATACACATTTCTATAGGTGTGCTTATTGCCGCCCAGCCCATATTTATGACCCGAACCGGTATTGCCGTCTTTAACAGTCTATTTTTTATTGGCATAATTTTGGCATCGGGCGTGTTTAAGTTTTTTGAAGCATACGAAGACGTCCAGCGCTGGACAATTGGGCAGTTTTTGTATCCATTATCGTTGTTGCTCTTGGTGTTTATGTACAGCGATATGCGAGTATACTCTTTTGCAGCGTTAATTATGGCCCTTGCAGACGGTTTAGCGGCGGTTTTTGGCAAGAAGTTCGGCAAACGCAGGTACTACATACCAGGTGGCTACAAAACCTTTGTGGGTAGTGCAGCATTTTTTGGTGTTACGTTGGCGCTTATAAGCACTTTTGTAATTTTAGAATCTAGCATCACCCCGTATACCGTGGCCGTCATTTTAATAGGCAGCTTAGTGCTCACAATAGTAGAAGCAGTAGTATCAGCAGGTTTCGACAATCTAGCAGTGCCATTTTTTGCAGCAATTCTTCTACAATCACTACTATAACCCCCAGCAACACCCCGCACCAAAAGGTCCGACCTTTTACAGGGGCCGATTTTGCAATATTTGCATTTTACAGGTTAACCCAGCCATAGTGCGAGTTCAAAAAATATAAAAATAACACTGCAGCCAGCACCACAAGACCCCGCTTACCTCGAAACACGCTCATTACTAGATTAAATATCGAGGCTCTAATAATTGTTGGTATGTATCTTCTAAATTCGTCCATTGAATCTCAGCCTTTTGATTTTATGTTGATGATTGGTTGCACATAGTGACATGGTATAATCTACGGGTTGACACAAGAAGTGGGCACAAATTTGCGGGTGTCGTATAGTGGCTAATATATCAGACTTCCAATCTGAGGACGAGAGTTCGATTCTCTCCACCCGCACCACGTTTACGTTCGCATTCGCTCACTTTTAAGGTGGAGGTGATTCCTCCCCCTTAGCTCGCCTTCGGCTCGGATCCCCCTCCCCGCCTTCGGCAGATAGGGCACAATTACCGAAGTAAATTCGGAAATTGCGGGAGCATAATTAGAAAATACCATAAGCGCCGGTAGCTCAGTTGGATTAGAGCAAAGGGCTTCTATCCCTTAGGCCGTAGGTTCGAGTCCTACCCGGCGTACCAAGAAAATAGGACCCCGCAAGGGGTCCTATTTTCTTGGTACTTCGTATAAGTCTCGAACCGATGGGTATGCAGCTGCCAGTGGCAGCTGGACCCTTCCGCTAAGCAACATTAGTTGCTGCTGCCATAGCGCTAGCGGAGGCAATGGTGTGGTGTAAAGTCCTACCCGGCGCCGTTAAGATTAACCCCGCAAGGGGTCCTATTTTCTTGGTACTTCGTATAAGTCTCGAACCGATGGGTGTGCAGCTGCCAGTGGCTATAGGATTAATCCGGCAATTGCGTATATGCCAATAAGTGCATAAATGGCATTTGCGATCACACTTTGATAGACGCCTCTTTTATATGAAAAATATGTGTAGGCAAAGGCTGCCGCTACGTTCATTAAATGATAGGCGTAGGAGTTGGTTTTTAGTGTCCCTGTAACCACCAAGAGGTAGGAAAACAGAAACAGTGCCATGCCTAGCCAGCCTAGGCTTTCTAGTCGTGATGTTTGCTTTATTCTTTTTGCAACTGTTCGCATAATAATTTGTATTCCATTACATAATGACCGAGCTAATTTACTACTGTAAAATAGCGGTGTCAATAAGATTTTTTGCAGAGTATTATTACGCTAAATATAGTAGTTTGGCGGGGGCTTTGACCATGCATTTAGTGCAGTATTTTGCTACACTAAATTTCATGGGAAATAGCTTATTTATTGATCGAATGATACTTGCACACCAAGCCGCTAATTCACTGGTTGTAGACGTACTGGGGCTATACTTGAAGAACGACTGTGTTCTCGCTTTGTATCTGCAAACTGACGAAGAAGCTCTAGAGCTAGAGACTCAAATGAAAAATTTAGTTGATCCAACTTATGGATACGCAGACTATCGTCGCTTGCTCGAGCCTGTTAAGATGGCTCAATCAAACTCAGTTTACAAGTACGTAAAAGTAAAGCCAGTGGGTAGAAAAGTTCTTGGCTACGTAGATTTTATTTCTAGCAAGTCAGATATGGAATTGGCAAAGAAAAGCAGCTGCAGTGAAGCGCTGAGCGTGGAATCAGGGGATATAATTAGGCTTGCCCACCCTGAGTATGCTGCTCACGCTATTTTGGTAGCTGATTCAATTGAGGAACATGTAGGTGATCTCGTCGTGTAGCTTCGTATAGAATTGGATGCTTTTTGACTGTGGTGACAATTGTTGTTGATTGTCATGGTGGTTTTTTGCCTTTGCCTTTATTTGGCTTAGCTGCGGCTAGTGTGCACAAAGCACCTTTGTCAGCGGCTTTAAGCGTGCAATATTAGCTGTACTGCTACCTAGCCCCACGGGGGCTCGCTAAGTCGGCCCTAAAGTGTACCGGTATTGCAAGAGGTGGCATATCAATGTATGCTGCGCAAGTTTGGCTGTCAAGATTTAGCATAAACCCAAATTAGTATATGAAATATTTTTTATCACTACCATTTAGTTCAAAAGTAGACGACACTGGCGCGGTTTTTGAAGATTATCGCAAGGAGATCACAAAATTAACTGAAGCTATAAAAAGTGCGGGACACACATATTTTTTGGCATTAGAATACGCCAATTGGACTATGGGTGGCGGTCCAGATAAAGACCCCGCAGCTGAATTGCAGCATGAGTTTGACCAGATAGATTCGAGCGACTGTGTGATAGTGCTCCTGGAGGATAGGATTAGCGCTGGAGTGCAGTTAGAAAATGGCTACGCATACGCCCGTGGAAAGAAATTGCAAATATACCAAATAGGTAAGCCAGTTTGGTCTAATATAGCTTTTGCACGAATTGTCGGGTATGAAATTACAAGTGTTCAAAGTGTTGCAGATTTTGTTAGCCAAGCCGTGGAGCATGTCAAGAAGTAGGTAGGGTTTGTTTGTGTGCGTTGTCTTTCCAAGCAAAAAGACCCAATTATGGGTCTTTTTGCTTGGGGCGAATGATGGGACTTGAACC
>CALFBO010000048.1 GCA_937951635.1 Candidatus Saccharimonadia bacterium | reverse complement strand
GCTATAGCTATTTCCTTTAAATACTCGGGGTTGCTGGCAGCGAGCAGATCTTCGAACTTGTCTAAGTCAACTAGCACTCGCTCCTTTTTGCCTCGGCGGGTGATTATTAATATATCATCGTCGTTAACAGCGTTTAGTGTGCTAGCAAAGTTGTTTCTAAATTTTGCTGCGGCTATAGTTTTGGTGCTCATAGAAATTCCTTTATTGTATCTCAACTGTACACCTATTGTATCTCAATTGTACATCCCAACCGTACAACCGTCAATACTCCTGAGGTATGTGTTTCGCAAAAAACGACGTTATCTTTTTTGCTATAGTTATAGAATGGAATCACAAAAAGAAATGTGCGCACGGCTATTGGCATCGTTCAAGGCGGATGCAAATATTAAGGCGGCAGACTTAAAGAAGTTTAGAGTTAGTGAATCCAAACTGTATGCTCGGGGCCCAATTTATGTTTTCGTCTATAAAGACAAGCGCTATTACGTTGTCGATGACTATTCTTTGGCAGATAACCCCAAATGGGTTAAGGACATACTTCTTGAAAACAACCACTTACTAGAAGGTGGACTCGTCGAAAACCCAATTCCTCAGGCAGACGGCGCCAAGTATGCCGCTGGACTAGAGGGCGTAGAGTATTACCTTTGGGAGGAATCGCTTTAGTAGCTGGGCGCTGTGGAGAAAGGTTGTATATATAACCTATACATTTGATTTACAAATACTATGCAATGCAGCATGATATAGCTATCAGATTAACGAGCGGGGGTAGCGCATGTTGGGATTATTTAGTAGACACAGAATACCGGTGTTTATAGTGGCTTTGATGTCGGGTTTTTTGATTTTGGGCGGACCTGGCGTGGCAGGTGCTAGCCCGCTGCAAAAAGGCGCGTCAGTGTATAGTAAGTCTCCAGGTGATTATGGCTCGACTAACTTTAAAAAATCCATCGACTCGCTAGTTGCCACTGGTGCTACCGACGTGGCGCTTCTTTACAGTCTATATCAACCCAATGTTAGTAGCAGTAGACTAGTTGCTGGCTGGAATACCCCTACAGACCAAGCACTGGTAGCCGGCATTGATTATGCTCACAGTGTGGGCCTAGACGTAATGCTTTCGGCAAAAGCGTATAACGACGACGGTGTTTGGCATGCAGATATTGACCCAGCAGATCGTAATTCATGGTTCTCTAGTTATGAAGGATGGTTATTAAAACTCGCAAATTTAGCTCAGCAGCATAATGTGGCACAGCTATCTATCGGAACAGAGATGTACAAGGTTGCTAGTCATAATTATAATGCCGACAACACTTGGCGCTGGGAGTCAATGATAGCTAAGGTCCGTTCTGTATATAGCGGAAGCGTTGTGTATGGAACTCAGCATTCGGGCGGGCGCAGCGAGTTGTTGGAGCTTGGTTTTGGCGACCAGCTAGATATTCTAGGTGTGTCTGCCTACTTTCCTCTAACTGCCAGTGGCAACACACCAGAGGAACAGCTTCGTAATTCTTGGCAAAAGTATGAACCTCGAATTGAATCTGCACAAGAACTGTACAGTAGGCCGATTGCATTTACCGAGGCAGGCTACCGAAGCGTAGTCGATGCTCATATCGACCCGTATTCCTATTGGCGTGAGGCCGAAGTTGACTTGCAGGAACAAGTGCGTAGCTATGACTCCCTGTTTTCATTTTGGACTCCAAAGCCGTATTATGCAGGTACCTATATTTGGGCGTGGGAGGTAGATCCGAACGCAGGTGGTGAAAACGACACTAGCTTTACACCCCAAAACAAACCAGCCCAGGCAACACTTTGTTCTTGGTATATGCACGATGGTGCTGCCGAGTGTGAATCTATGACTACTCACCAGGCGCCCGACTCTACAACTGTAGATAATGACACCGATTCGGTAGGCGTCGATATCCCCGAGTCACCTGCAGAGCAAGACAGCGTAGATGTGCCTGAATTTACAGTTGGTGTAGGTGGTGAAGACTACCAGGGCCCAACTTCACCCGTCCACAAATTACCTACGCACGAGCCAAAGGCCCAAGATTCTAGCAGCGAAAATGTAGACAGTTCTAGTTCTGCAAAAAGTACCCAAGAAATTAAAATTTGGTGGCCCAACAAGGACTCTATTCGTGGCAATCAGCCAATAAGAGCACTTATTGATGGGGCTGCAATTGATAGTTACGATTTGTATTGGCAGGTAAATGGCGGCGAACTACACAAGATGGTTAACGACAACACACCTTCTGTCCATAAAGAAGGTCTGGCAGAGACTTGGCGTTGGCAGGAAGGTGTTCACAGCCTCCGCTTGGTAGCCAAAAAGTTTGACGGGTCGTTTATTGCCGATAAAACCCAGACGATAACCACAATACGCTAGAGTGGTTGTTCGGCTTCAATGAGCTCTAAATCACCAAAATACATAATATTTGTTGGGGTATTTGTATTTAAAGGCGCAAAGCTGCTTCTTGCAAAGCGCTCAGAAAGCGAAGGTCATCTACCGGGCTGCTGGGCTGTGCCTGGGGGTAAGGTTGAGCCTATTTTTAACGAATGGGACGTACTTCAGGCAACAGCCAGGCGTGAGATTACTGAAGAGACAGGTGTAGTTGTTGCAAAATCTATGCACATGTTTAGTAATAATACATTTATTCGATCTGATGGCAGTTTGACTATTGCTGTTAATTTTTTGTGTCAGCATGACTCTGGCAAGGCAAAACCTCTGGACGGCACATCGGATGTAAAATGGTTTGCCCGTCATGAGCTCGATAGTTTGAAGCTCGAGGCTAATATTAGAAAGCAAATCGATGTAGCATTTGACTGCAAAGAAACACTATTGGGGCTGTGAACGATCATCCTTTTGCGGCATAGTTTTGGCGCAACAGGTCCTTATGGGTATAAAAAATTGCTACAATGATGGCTTGTCGGCTACTGGGGCTATTCATTACTTCACGCAATATACATGCTAGTTTTAGCTAACTTGCTCTTCAAAACCGTGAAGTTTAATTCACTAGATTTTTGTATTGGTTCTAACTTATATTGAGAACGGAATATATCGAATCCCAAGCAAAGGAGCTAATAATGCTTAAACTAAATTTTCAGAGGCTGCATAAATGAGTCATGCTGCAGACATACATAAAGCCCAGACTTTTGAAGGGGAGGGGCTGCAGGTTGTGCGTCTGAGTATGCTGCCAGTTAACAATGTCTCGGGGTCACATATTAGGGAATGCATCAACAAGAGCTCTAGTACAGACGAACTTGCACAAAATCTTCGTCGTGCCGGGTTCATGCCTCAAGCGATCTCTGGTCTTATTCGTACACTAGAGATGAGGCAAGACGCTTAGTAGCCACTTCTACTGTTGGGTATTTATTTAGCCCTTTGGCTTTGGGTCGGTTGCAGTGCGGAGCACTTTCAGGTTGTATTGGGATAGGTGCTTACAGGTTCTTCAATCGCTTAACTCGCGACGCTGTACTCGGGTGGGTAGAGAACAAACTAGCCATGCCTTTGGCGTTGAACATATTTGCAAACATCAAATGAGCGGTAACCTCTTGCTGTGGAGAGGGGCGTAGTTTTTGCATTTTTGGCTTAAAAGCTTCCATCTTTTGCAGAGCACTGGCTAGGTCGTCGCCATGACCAATAAGTTTTGCTCCATGACTATCTGCCATGTACTCACGGCTGCGAGATACTGCCATTTGAATTATGCTTGCGGCCATTGGTGCGATTATTAGCATGGCCAAGTTACCAAACATGTTTCCGCCCTCTTCGTCGTTACCGCCAAACAGCGAGCCACCCCAGAATGCCATTCTGGCTAACATTGCAACGGCACCGCCAATTGTCGCAGCAATAGTAGACACCAACATGTCTCGATTTTTTACATGACCAAGCTCGTGTGCAAGAACTGATTTAAGCTCTTGATCATTGAGCAGTTCTGTTATTCCTTTGGTAACAGCAACAACTGCTTGTTTTGGTGATCTACCGGTTGCAAAGGCGTTAGGTATAGGTGTGTCAACGAAGTACAGTTTGGGCATCGGTAGGTTATCTTGTTGGGCAAGCTCCTGCACGTCACGCTCGATTTGGCCGTATTTTTGAGTGTCGAGTGGTTTGGCTTTTTGCATCTTAAGCACAATGCTGCCCGAAAACCAGTACATGCCAAAGTTCATCACTGTTGCCATTAGGAGAGCAACAATAGCTCCACCGCTACCACCAATGCTGTAACCAACGGCCAAGAATAGTCCCGTCATTACACCCAATAATAATGTTGTTTTTATAAATGCGTTCATAAGTTAAATTATCTCCTCTGTATTAGTAGACTATAGCACTAAAATGAATATTGCGAACCTCTGTGCTTTGGTCTTCGTCTATATGCCTGCTCCAGGCTTCTATAAACGCTTTTACCATTGGTTTTTATCTGTAGAAATTTTAGATCCTCTTTTTCAAGAGCGTTCTGGAGTCTTGTTGAAAGCTTTTTAGGCCTGATGGTATGTTTTTGTATAAAATTCATTTCACCCTCCATGCTACATAGGTTTTGACTAAAGTATTGATTGGTTGTTAAACTAACAGTAATTAATACTAACTAGTAAATAAAGTATACCAATGAGAATTGTCTATAGTCAAGCACAGGTTGCACGTACAGTACGAGTAACTAAAATAGTCGGCGATGCTCACAACTTGTTAATTTTGTACGAGCTTATGAATTTTGGTGAAAAATCATTCAATGAACTTAAGCGCATGACTCAAATTAATCCTGTGACATTGTCTAAAAAGTTAACAACCTTGCGTCAAGAAAAATTAATAGACTGCGGGCAATGCGGTAAAGAAAACAGGTATAGGGTTGTGGGTAAGGCAGAATGTTTGCGCCCACTAATTGAAGAGATAAAGAAGTTGGCCCTAGAAGAAGGGTCTTTGTAGCCAGAATATAGCTGGATTTTTTATTGACGGGCCAATGAGCGCTTCGATAAAACGGCTATGCTTAATGATATAATTGCCGTTATAAAAAGGTAATTAGGTAGTAGTTCATGAAAAGAAACTGGATAAAAACTTTTGCAATAATAGTTGGCGTTGGTGTAGTACTCTTTGTGTTGCTGACAGTAGCAACTAGTTTAATTAAGAGCAACACAGATATAGATACTGGAAATACTATATTTAACATACTCTTCTATATCGTGTACGGGGTGTTTAGTGTGGGGGTTGTTGGTCTTATAGCGGCATTTGTGCAAAGAGTTATTTTTGGTGACTAAGTAATTGTTTTTATAGTGTTAACGTATTGAGCCGCACACTCCATCAATAATTTGCAGAGTAATTAGCAGCACTAACAGATCTAAATTTAAAAACTGTAAAATCCTCATCTGTAAAAGGTCTGACCTTTGGGTGGGGGTTTTGTGGGTGCTGGTGATACACTAGAGCTTATGTTAACTATGCGCCATGTTGGCACGATGAGTCGCTTTCGGTCTCAGAAGTCGCATGTCTTTATCTCTGCAATGCTTCGACGCTTTGCGTTGGGTCTTTCGACGCTTTTTGTGCCTGTTTATTTGTATGAGCTGGGTAAATCGTTAGAGTTTATTGCATTGTTTTTTATGGTTGTTCAGTTAACCAAGACTTTACTATATTTGCCCGTCGTAAAACTTATTTCAAAATTTGGTGTTAATCATGCCATTGCCATTAGCTATTTGTTTGCAAGCCTGCAAATGATGGGTTATTTTTTGGCAAAAAACCATGATTTTGGCATGGTTGTCGCGCTGTTGGCCGCGGCCATAGCAGATGTTTTATATTGGTCGGCCATGCATATCGACCTTGCTCGACTCGTTGAATCAAAGTCTATGAATAAGAACATTGGGTTGTTTGTTTTTTTGGGCATGATCGCCGGCGCTTCGGCGCCTTTGGTAGGTGGCGTAGCGGCAACTGTGTTAGGTCCCGAATATATATTTATAATGGGCTTGGTGGTTTTGATTATAGCCACAGCTGTACTTAAAGGTGATATGTTCCATGAACCTAAGGGAGAGGTATTTCGTGTAGGCAAACCTAGCCGAAATATTATCGGCTACTCGCTCGCTAGTTGGGCAGACAACCTTACGTCTACTGTTAGCACCTATGCCTGGCCAATGTACATATTTTTGATTGTGGGCGGGTTTGATAACCTTGGCTTCTTAATGAGTTTTGGCTTGGTGCTTGGAAGTATCGCAGTGTTATATGTTAAGAACGAAGCTGACACTAGGCCAGGAATATTCACTGCGGGCTATTGGGCTCGAATATCGTCTTTTCCACTAAGATTTTTGGCAGTCGACCCAATTTCTGCAGTGGCGACCAATACCTTCAACGAAGTTACCAGCAACTCGTTCTATGGCATTCCATATGGTAGCGAATATCATAAGAATGCTAAACACGACACCCTGAACTATGTTTTTTGGGTCGAGCTGTTTGGAGAGTTCGGCAAGCTGTGCGGCTGGGTAATAGTGCTGCTGGCCGCATTGATGCTAGATGATACTCAGGCTTTACGTTATGCGGTGTTAGCGGCGACCATTTTTGTACCACTTACTTGGCTGATTAAGCATAAAAATAGTTAGCTATGCCAATTATCCTACTTTGCGTTCCACCATTGCTTGAATGACAATATCTTTCCGTTGTCGTTAAGTGCAATAACGAACATTCCAGAAAGCTCGAAGGCTTCGCCTCCGTTATCTAGCCAATTTGCATGAAAATGATAGTAGCCTCTCTCTTTTATTGAGTCGAGCAATTTTATGTCTACAACTATATCTTGCTGGTTAAATAAATCGTCTTGCCAGTGGTCGACGACAGCTTCTGCAGAGGTTAGTTCAGCTTCGAACGGGTCGTATTGCCACGAGATGTTATTGGACAAAACCGAATATAGCAGATCGAAATCCTTTTGCTGCCACGCAGCTTGCAGGGACCCGGCTATGTATAGGTGGTTCTGTTCCATAGCTTAGCGAAAGTATACTACTTTATTGCTACTTTGGCACCTTCGGCTGGCGATTACTTAGTTTGAACGTGGCCTATAACTGGTGCCTGCGCATGAGCTTAGCTGAAAATAAGCCATAATCTTGGCTTAATACTGTTGGTTTATCAAGCATGGTTAGTTCTTGGCGGATCTGATTTACTAGTCTCATAGCAGAATGCCCGAGCAATCGTTAAGTATTTTGAGCATGAATTAGGGTGAAAAAAGTGCTTTATAGGTATCAAATTTACAACTGTGCATGATATGATTTATTTATGAATAGTAGCGAACCAATGCCAGAGCATCATGAACTAGGCGCGGCAATTAATGCTCACCGCATCGCTGCAAGCAAAACTAAAGAAGATATGGCTGGCGCAATTGAAGTCGAACTGAGTGTTGTTGACGGGATTCTTAAAGGCGACCAACGACCGGACGCCGAAATGCTGGAGCTAATTGTGAGCTACCTATCTCTTCGCAGTAACGAGGCAAATAGAATAAGGAAGATCTCGGGATACCTGCAAACTGAAGACGCCATGTCGGGCGCGCTTAGTGCAGACTTGCAGGAAATTTTTGTACCCAAGCCTGTAAAAGCAGATTCACTATCCGACTCAGATCAGATATTGTACACAGACGTAGTTCATGTAGTTGCTAGCTCACAAGGAGTGGTAATTAGTTTTATACAGGGGTTAGATTCTGAAGGCAACCCAAACGTAATATCAAGGGTAGGTATGTCCCATAAGCATGTTAAGAGTATTATAGAGGTTTTAAAAAGAAGCCTGGGCTAAGGGCGGCTAGGCTTCTTTTAGCGGGGCTGAAGTCTAGTTTTTACAAATTCTGCCACTTGCTTGGGGGTCATTTCGGCTTTAACTATAAACGAGTCGACATCTAAAGCATCTAGGTCGGATGGAGCTTCTTGTCGCCCCATGTTCGTGAGGACTATAACCTTTACATCTTTGCCCCAGTCATTCTTGCGCAACTCTACAAGCATGTCTCTGCCGTTCATTTCGGGCATCATCAAATCTAGCAACACTATGTCGGGTTGGACTTCTTTGATTAGTTCTAGGCCCATTAATCCATTTTCGGCCGTTTCTACTTGGTAGCCTTCTACTTCAAACTTGATTCGGTACATCTGCGCAATGGCAATGTCATCTTCGATAATCGCAATTTTTGTTACATTATTTTGCATGGTTAAACTTTACCATAGTTTAAAGACATCTATAGTGCTAATGTTAATATATAAATATGAACACCGATTCGACTCTTGCAGTAGACACTGCATTAGTGTGAAATTTGGTGAAGGCAAAATTGTAGCCAAGGAGCTGGATGGCAATAGTCTACATTATCATACTCATGGTAATAATCCCGTTAATGGCGGTAGTGTACCTGAAGAACCCCAAAGGCCAGGTCAACCATTATTTTGTGTTGTTTTCTGTAAGTGCATTGTTTTGGCAGAGCAGCATACTGCTTGATGGCTCCAACCACGACCGCTTGACCGCACATTATAGATTACTTTTTGTGGCTGTTTTTTGGATGGTTTATTTTCTGTTGCAATTTTTGGCGCACGTTTCGCATAAGCGCCTAAGTCGGATAGAGCATTGGTTTTTTCTTGGGGTGGTTGCGGTCTTTGGTGCAGCAGCGCTGTTTAGCGACCTGGTTATAGAAGGGGTTAGCGCCTATGAGTCTGCCACAGGAATAACGACAGAACCGTTGCAAGGAAAATTCTACTGGTTGGGGATTGCTGTTATATCGATAATGTCGTTTTGGGCTGCATTGTTGCTTAGGCAACGGCTACATAGACCCTCGTCAATTGCCAATAGAACTCAACTGCAAATTATTTATTATAGCTTGATAGTCGCCATTATGTTCGCCATGACTACATTTGTCTTATTGCCAGAAGTGTTCGGTGTATCTTTGTTGAGCAACTACACACCATTCTCGTCGCTGCTAGTAATTTTGGCGCTAGCATATGTAATATTGAGACATAGCTTCTTGGATATCAGGCTAGTGGTTACAAGAACTCTGGCATATGTCCTTTCTATAGCTGCTGTTTCTATAATATTTTTTGTGCTGGCTTCGGTTGCGCTGCCATTTATTTACAACCAAGACATCGACATTTCTAGCCAAGTGCCTTTTTTGTTACTGGCCCTGTTTTTGGCAGTGGCATTTCAGCCCTTGAAGAAGTACTTTGATAGGGCGACAGACCAGCTTTTTTATCAAGAAAACTATGATACTCAAGAACAAATTGACCGTTTAGGCGAACTCGTAGTGTCTGAATACGAAATCGATAAACTTGTTAGTTCGGCCCTGGATTTGATTAGCCAATCCTTGCGACCAACAACAGGCAAGATAATATTGCTCGACGGCAGGGGCGAGTTCTACGACGAGTATCGTTTAGCAAGTTCCCCAAAAATAGCTTCGGCCAAAGCTGTAGAGCAGATGTCTGTTATGGACGAAATTGTGCTTGTTCTGGACGAATACGACGAATATAGTGATTTGCCACCTAGAAAACACAAGCTAGTTAAGGCATTGCAAAAGCATGGAGTCTCGCTTGCAGTAAAATTCAATACAAAGGACGAGATTGTTGGCTATATGTTGCTTGGTCCAAAACTAAGCGGAGGAGTCTATAACAGTAAAGACGCACAGTTTAGTTCTACCGCTGCAAAAGAGTTAGCAATAGCTATTCAAAACGCTAGGCGCTTTGACCAGATTCAACGGTTTAACGATACTTTGAAATTGGAGGTTGAGCGGGCGACTGCAGAAATTAGAAAGTCCAACAAGAAGCTACTGGAGCTCGACCAGGCAAAAGATGAGTTTATTACCATGGCATCTCACCAGCTTAGGACGCCTCTTACCTCTGTTAAAGGCTATGTGTCCATGGTTATGGAGGGTGACGCTGGCAAGATAACCGCAAAACAGCGAAAGCTTTTGTCGTCTGCATTCACTAGTTCGCAGCGCATGGTTTACTTGATTGGCGACTTGCTGAATGTATCTAGGCTACAGACTGGCAAGTTCGTAATTGAACCTACGCCAGTGGACCTTACCGAGATTGTTGCCAACGAAATACAGCAATTGTCTGAAACTGCAAAGAACCGCAAAATTAAACTTAAATTCAATAAGCTAAAAGATTTTCCTATAGTTATGCTCGACGAAAACAAGATACGTCAAGTAATAATGAATTTTATTGATAACGCCATTTACTACACCCCTAATGGTGGCACGATCATCCTTAAGGTGGCAGCAAATTCCAAAAAGATTGACTTTACTGTTACCGACGACGGTATAGGTGTGCCAAAACAAGAACAGCAGAAGCTATTTAACAAGTTCTACAGAGCAGCAAATGCCAGGAAGGCAAGGCCAGATGGCACTGGACTGGGGTTGTTCATGGCTAAGAAAGTTGTGGTTGATCAAGGCGGGTCGATCGTCTTTAATTCAAAAGAAGGTAAAGGGTCTACGTTTGGTTTTACTTTTCCCTATGCCAAAATTAAGCTTAAGGAAGATCAGGCAAAGTATACTAACAATTAATTTGGGTTTGATGTTTATTGGGGTGTCTAAGGGTTAATTTTGCCTAGAATGCCCACGCAACTAGTGCAAATATAAGCCAAATTATGGCCCCTGCCACTAGCATGGTTATCGCAAGAGGCTTTATAATTGGCCTGTAGCGATCCAGTTTTTCTTGGAGTGCAGATTTTTTAACAGCAGTATATTTAGTGACCACCGGGGTTTTAGCGGCGGCATCACGACCAGAGTAAGCCTTATTGCGGCGTCGTTTTTGAGATTTTGCTTTCTTGCTTTTTTTGCTCATGACTTAATTTTATCATGGCTGCATAAGACAAATACGCCCCAGGCGGGGCGTATTTTGTGATAGTTGATGTTTAAAGTTTTGTTATTTTTTGAATCGATCGACTAGTGAGCGTATAGCTCCAGCTATAGATCCAAGCCCTAGAGCGCTAATTATTGGGTTCGCACCAGTATTTGGTAGTTGTGTTACTGGTGGGGTAAAGTTGTCGCCTAGCACCTTTGGTTCTTCGCAATTTTCATCGCTCGCCTTGATAGTCGTGTCGTATTCACAGTTTGCTTCGACTTCTACAGGTGTAAAGCTTACACATACTGGGTAGACGGATTCTGCAGTTTTAGCGTTGTCCCAGCTTGCAATATTGTGAGATATTGTCATGCCAGATACATCTTCTGATATTTCTATTTCGCCGAACGAACCTATTACTGTGTCTTCGTCTTCAGCAATGTCGGCTGTTGCTGGCGAGGTATAAACCTTACCTGCGTTATTTGTTAGTGTAAATGTCCACTGTTCTTCGAGTTGCTCTTGGCCGCCGTGTTCCGAATGAGCATCAAATGAATGATATGCTACATCATATTTACCAGCTTTTAGGGCAATATTAATGTCAGAATGTGATTCACTAGGCATAAGCAAGGTGTTGTCCTTGGCAATTATGCTGTTCGTAGAACCAGCCTCACAGCTTGAAGCAGGGTAAGTTACAGCTGCATTTACAGGAGCAGTGTTTATGAGTCCTGCACCGACAAAGCCGATAGTTGATATTGTAATTGTTGATAGTTTGATAATCATCAAAACCTCCACACCTTAATTTATGACTATATTATAGTACTAGTTTGACAAAATGTCAATACTAAAACATAAAATCATGACTTTGTATAGTATTGTATGCATAATTATTTACATACAACAATACAGAACTTACAGATGTAAAATTAAATTTTGCAAAATTTACCCCTGTAAAAGGTCTGACCTTTAGAAGATCCTGTAAAAGGTCTGACCTTTAGAAGATCCTTTAGCAGATCGTTTGTCTTCTGTGGCCTGGTATACTTGAAGTTCAAATGAAAGATGAATATCCAATTAGCAAGCAGCCTTTTGGCATAATTTTTTAAAAAGGATCAGTCGAAAGTCCTTGCTTCGGGCAGGCCACTGCAGGTTATTTTGCTGCTAGGCTTATTCAAGTTGAGTCTGCCTGTTATAGCCTTGGCGCTCATCAACGAATTTGTCTTGCCCGAAGGCAGGCAGGTTCCACTGCTGGTTGCCGTTGGTTTGTCATACGCGTTTTTTAGTTCGAAGTTCATATATAGGGCCAGTAAGCGGCAAAAACAATTCGCCCAAGACTTAGCTGTCAACGGCTTTGTCGAGCCGGCAGTGGATAGCCAGGCCGACTTGGCTCTGCAGAGTTTTTCACCCATACAGCATGGCAATTCGGTTAAAGTAAAAGACCACTTTGTTCGTAATTCTGGAGAGTTGGGAGTCTTTAAGCTTAATCAACGCGTTGGCATGGGCAAATATAGTCGTAAGTCGTTTTCTGTGGCATATGTTCGACTAGAACAGAGTGCACCGCACATAGTTTTCGATAGTAAATATCAAAGCGATGGTGATATTTTATTTAAAAATGTCAGTAATTTTGGTGGTTTAGATAACTTACAAGAATACAACCTAGGGCTACACCCAAAGGCCGCCAAGAGGATTAAGGTATTGTTTGACCCGGCTGCAGGTAGTTCGGCCGCTAGGGTGATCGAGGCAGTTTTAAGCAGCCAGAGCGATATTTGGTATGGTATTGAGTACGAAATTAGGGGCAACTACTTGTTTGCTGTGACTCCAGGATTTTCTTCAACAGAGGTGCTTTTGGGGCGGCTGGAAGAGACCTATAAGATGATTAAACCCCTATTATAAAAATCTGTAAAAACTGCTCGTGTAGGATTATTCCAGCAAACGGTCATTTGTAGGGATGTTTTTACTAAAACAAAAAGCCCCATAATGGGGCTTTTTGTCGAGAGCATGGTTAGGTGCGGTCAGTTCGGCTAATCGACTAGTTCGATAGGAAGCTAGTCTTTAAAGCTTTACGGCTGCCTAGCCAGTTGCGTACAGCAACTGCTATAGAACCAGTACCCAATAGTCCACCAAGTACACTGGCAGGACCAGTATTTGGTAGCTCGGTTGTTGTAGGTAGAACCTGCGGGGTGGTTGTTACAGGAGGCGTCACCACAGGGGTGGTGCATGATTTACCTGTGTCCACAACTACATCTGCGCTTGCAAGCACTTTATTTGTGCTGGCCGTGCGGGCACTTGCATTGTTGGTAAGGGTTAGTTTTCCGCACTTGTCGGCAAGGGCGTCAATTTTTGCCTTGTAGACTACAATTGCACCTACGCCTGGGTTGTAGCGATCTAGTAGTTTTACATCGACAGACGTAATTTGGTCGGCAAGAGATTCGCCCGATGGAGCGTTTAAGCTATTTATTACCTTGTCGGTACCTTTTACATAGCTCATGCCATTTGGTAGATCATCGCCAACTATTAGGTCGTCTATTTGAGTATTACCAACGTTGTCAAAAGCAATTTTGTATTCAACTACGTCACCTGGCTTGGCGGTTATGCTAGTCTTCCAGTCTGCTGAAGTTTGGCCATCAAACCTTACAAATTTTGCAATCTTTAGCTTTGGTGTCTTTTCCACCAATTTTACCTTGAAGGTAACGTATGCTGCGTACTCGAAGCAGCCGTTCATGTCGCCGTTAAGGTTATCGTGACCTATGAGCGTACCGCCAGCTACTAGATTATCGCTAAGCGATTTGTCCATGAAGTTGGTGCGAATACGAGCAGACCCTTCTACGTAATCGATGCTAAAGTTGTTGTCGGCCTTTATGTTTATGGTGTCTGTGACTTGCTTTGGTGTTGCGTTGCTTGCAGACACTGTAGCGCTAGCTTGTAGGTTGTTGCCAGACGCTGTAGGCAGGGTTACTTTTACTTTGGTATTTTTAGCTACACCTTTACCACTGTCGTTGGTAGATGAGTCGGCATTGTTGTGCACATAAACACGTACAAGCACTTCGTCGCCAACTTTGGCATTTACAGGATCGCTATATTCACCTGTACCAACTACTTGTCCGTGCAGGAAGTTACGTTCGTCGCCGATGTTGGGTACATTTGTCATGTTGTTGAACATGACCTGGTTGGCTCCAGGGGTGCCCGGGCCTTTGTATTGGATTGGTTCTTGGCCGGAGTTGGCTAGTACTGCGCTGGGTACAAACACTGTAGCAGCTGCTAGTAGTCCGGTTAGGACGTATTTGAAGTTATTCATATATTACCTCTTAAATTGTTTACTTTGCGTGATATTTTAGGCCGTTTTCATAAATTACGGTTGAAGCACAATGGCCTTGCCGCTAGGGCAAGAGTGTTGATTGTGGGCTATTGTTTAGCAATTTGTGTGTTTGACCTACTTTAGAAGTAGGCGAGGTTTTTGTTTTACACGAGTTTTGTGCTCGGTGTCGGGCTGCCAGGGGTGTCCAGAAGCAGTGCAGTTGGTGTTTCTGGTGCTGTAAATTCGAGTGCAAAACTCGCGGCCAAGATAATTACTCGGTGCTTAATTGAGCTTGATCGGTCGGTGAGCATTTGGGTTGGTCTGTAGTCTATGTGCGTGCTGTTGGATTCTGCAGTTCGTACGCAACAAACTTTGGGTACTTAATAACCTTTTTTGCGCCCGTAAGGCGTGCAAGAGAGGTTATGTTTGTTAAAGTGCTCTCTTTTATGAGCTAAACACAAGTCAAATCATTACATATTCACTATATTCAAGTATTATTTGGATTTGCGGCGGGCAGCTTAAGTGTCAAGACTTCGTTGTCTTTTACTCTTGCTGCCCGCCGGTGAATCCTACTACTTTTTCACCGAAGTTGATTGCTAGTAGTCGATACTACCAGAATCTCCTTCGGGCTCACCTTTCTTGCGGGTTTCTGGCTGGGTGCCAGTTATCGCTGGTGGGCGGGTTGCTTCGGTTGTTGTAATGCTCTGGGCAGTTGTGGTTGTGTTCGGGACACTACCTTTGTTGCCTGGGGTAGGTAGTTTGCTGGCGTCTTTGCCGCAACTACCGTCGCCTATGAGCATGATTGCTGGGGCTTGGTGTCCGGAAGGGCTAACTGCAATCAACGCAACGTTGATTGGCTGTAGTCCAGCTGCACGATAGTCGCCGGGACTACCTTGCTTGCCGTTGATGAGCCAATACTCAATGTTTTGCCCAGAGGCATCGATTGTGTATTGATTGATCCCATCAATAACTCCACATTTCAGTTTTGCCCTTGCGGAAGGTCGCAGCTCAACCGTGGCTGTGACCGTTGTCGAGGTGGTGCTCGTGGTTGAGCTAGTCGACGTACTGCTGGTTGCTGTGGTGGGCACTGTCGTTGGTCTACCGACTGCCGTGGTGGGTGTTGCTGACGTAGTGGTGCTTGCTTCTGTGGTCGTAGTCGTCTCTTTGGGGGGAGATTTTTCGACCGGCCTAAACGAGCCTTGGCCGCCGCAGTCAACACGGTAGTCGATTCGCGTCACGTCGTTGCCGCCGTATAGCCTGTAGTCAATCGAAAGAGTGACTTCATGCTCACATTCAGCAGGGCGTGGCGCTTGTCGTTCGATCGGGCCGTTGGGGCCGTAGCGTTCAACAACTACTAGGCCGCTGGCAAAGCAGCCAACGCTCACCTCTTGGATTAACGGCTCTTGGCCATTTAGTCCAAAGATTGTCAGCAGAGTCCAGTCACGCAAATCTTTATTGGCATCGTAGCTAGCGGCTAGCTTCTCGACATCGGCATAAAATGCTGCCTCGTCAAGTCCGCTTTGGCAATCATACTGCGTCATGCCACTGGGCGAGGCCCAGACACACAGTGCAGTTGCTGCTAGTTGACGATTAGATCTGGTCATGCGACCAGCCAGCTCTTTGGCGCACTCTTCTATGACTTCATCTGCAGAGTGGTTTAGGTCGGCGAGGTAGCCTTCCAGGTTCGCTCCTGACAACCCATTGGGGTTGAGTGAACATAGCGGTGTGCCGAATAGGTGTCCGTTATTACTAGCCCGGCCAACTGCTGGATTTGCAATGGGGTCACCTGGGTCATGGTTGCTGCTGCTCATTTGCTCAAGATCCCAATATTCGCCAAAACGATGACGAATGTCGGCGATGACACCAGGGTTAAAACCCTGTTGCTCCTCAAGAGCGTAGAGCCAAATTTGGAAGTTGCCAAAGTCGATTTCGCCTTCGTCGTTTTTGAAGACGCTTAGGGCTTCTTCGATTTTGGCAACAGAAGTAGCTGTCCCGTTGCTTGTTGCCAACAGGCCATTGTCGCCGTCTTCGCCAAAGATGATCGTTTCCAGGGTTTTGAAGTCCTCTAGAGTCACATACCGGTGAAGTACGCCATTCTCATCTCCGTCGCCTCGTGCATTCTGCACTTCCTCTACAGTAATGCCTAATATGTCGGCTAGTATTTCGATGGTAATGACTTCGTCGTTAGAGTCGTTGGCTGCTGCAACTACCTCTTCAGTATCAGAATTGGCTTTGGTGGCCTTTTCTTCTGCTTCAGAATCTGCTGCGCTAGCTTTTCCGTCTCCCGGTACATACTTATCTTGGTTAATGGCAATGAACCCAGCGACAAGAGCTAGAGCTAGTGCTCCGGCTGCGAATCTGTCCATGGCTACTCTGTCAGGGCTGGTGCGGCTGCCAAAGAATGCCCATGCGCTCACTATGGCCGAGAAAATCAAGGCCGAAATGTGAACTGTTTGGACATGGTCGTAGCTGCCAAACAAGCCCAGCAGGCCAACTGCCAGTGAAATTGGTAAGGCGCAAATTGCAAACGCGACCGAATACTGGCCACGCACTGCATAGAACAAGGCGAGGATCACGAAGATCACCGCAAAACACATTAGTGCTATTAAGGTCATCGTTTCTCCTAGTCTTCGGCCTTGTTCAGGAATTTGGCGAGCAGGCTTCGGGTTTTGTCGGATGTTTCAGTATTGTCGGTGTCGGCGTCTTGAGCCGCTGCGGTATTTACTACAGGAGCTGTGGCTTCTGCCGTGGCTGCATCAAGGGTAAGATCAGCGGGTGTCTCGGGTGCAGTAGTGGTAGGGTCGGGAGTGTGAATTGTCACTGGTTCGACCTCTCCGGTGGTTTTGGTTGCCTGGGAGACAACAGCGTCGATTACGGATGGATCAACTCCACCTTTGATCATTGCGCCCAACACCCTTCCTGCTACTTCTGCGGTGTTTGCGTCGATGATAGCGTCGAGGTCACCAACTGATTCCGCTACCCTGGAGATCACTTGCAGTGATCGCAGGTTGCTTTTCAGTCGAGCAATTCTTGCCGAAGATGCTTCAACCGAATGGTCGTCGGTCAGTCCGTAGTTCAGGTCGTCTTCACTAGGTCCTTCCAGAATGACCATGATTTGGTCAAAAACAACACCGATTTGCTCGATTATTTCGTCGACACTTTCGGTGGCGGTAGTTCGAGTTATAGCGGGCATAGTTTATTCCCTTGTTTGCGGCACAAAGTGCCTGGTTCGGATTGTGAGAGCAGGTCGAGTCGGATGATCCAACCTGCCCCCACTCAGCAACATGTTGATGCCCTATTGCAGGCACTCGTACCGCACACACCTTTCGGCGAGGCTACACTTGGCTTCTTGACTGTTCTGGTGTGAGCAGCTCGAAGTTTTATGTATACACGCATCTGGCGTGAAGGTACTGGCTGGCTACATATTTATATAGACAGGCAATACCTTCAACGCCTAGCTAGTAGCTTGCCATCGTAAAGAAGGCTAGCTATTAGCACCTGGGTGTTGCAAAGAAGTAATTACTAGCACACGCATGTTAACTTAGGTACTTTCCAAGAATTTGCATGTGCAAAGTTTCTCGTCGGCCACAGGCCATAGACAGTTCATGTGTGGTTGTAGTATGAGAAGTGTTCTCGATATTACGTTTGTAGTAGAATTCAAAATTTGCCATTGATTTATACGATCAAAATCGATCGCTCAAGGGCAAAAGGGTGGTCCGCGCGCTGGTTGTAGTTGGTCGTAAAACGTCCAGTCTATTGGCTGTGGCTCAATATACGAGCTTGCAGCACTTTAAGAAGAATAATGTTTGCGGCAAAATTCTAGCACCAACATGGCATAAAGCCAGCGGACAACCTTTTTACCCTTGAAAATAAATATAATGACGTGCGAGCAAAATGCTCGCGAATAATGAATTGTAATGATTTGACTTGTTAACGTGCCCAAATCACTTTGGACTAGGGGGTGCTCCATAACTAAAAACTGACCCCGCAAAGTGCATTGTACTTGCATTGGTCGGTTCGTTCGCCGGATACTCCTACCCATGTTTGCCGCAAAACGATGATGCTAGTATTCTACAATAAAAATAGCTGTTGGTCAAACATTTTATATCATAATTCTGTTACCTAAAACTAGCAGATTAACAATAAGTGCGGAGTAAGGGGCGGGGAGCCAGCTGGTTGAACAACCCGTATTCTGTGGTTCTGTAGCTGCCTAAATACAAAACATGCATTCTTGAGCAAAAGACTGCAAGTGCTTGATAAGCTGTTATTACACCAAAGCATATCCTTAAGATATAGTGCGAAGTAATACAGTTCTTATGGCCTGTGTAGGGTTTGTTTTTATGGAATTATAGCCTTGAATTAATCAGCATTCACTTTTGCTGACACTGTGAACAAAAGTCACGAAACTACACCAGGGGTAAATCACATATTTTGCCAAATCCACCCCTGTAAAAGGTCCGACCTTTTGCAGGTCGATTATTTGCAGTTTTTGTACATGCAGTTACCCCAACAGGACTGATTGCATTGCACTTTGCTTAATCTACTTACAGCTGAATCTCCGTTTGTCGTGAACTGGCCTGATATAATGCAACATATGAACAGATTCGTACTAATTCACGGCAACGGGGGAGGCAAGGGCACAGACAACTGGTTGCCTTACTTGCAGGCCAATTTGAAACAGCGAGGATTCGATTGTCTTGCTCCAAATATGCCCGATCCGGTAGCAGCCAAGGCATCTGTTTGGTTGCCGTTTATGAAGCAAGAATTAAAGCTGGGCCCCAATGATGTAGTCGTAGGGCATTCTTCTGGAGCCGTTGCAGCCCTGCGCTATGCAGAGTTAAATAAGCTTGCCGGCGTGGTGGTAGTTGGCGGTTATTATACCGACTTGGGGTACGATGACGAAAAGACCAGCGGCTATTTCGATGAACCTTGGCTCTGGGCTCAAATCAAGACAAATCTGGGCTGGAGTGCGGTGTTCGCAGCCGAGGATGACCCCTATATAGACATCAAAGAACCACGCTACATTGCTAGTCAGCTAGACAGTGAGCTTATTGAGCTGCCGGGTCAAGGACACTTTGGCTACGATTACGACAAGCCAGAATTCCCAGAACTATTGCAGTACTTGGAGCAAAAACTAAAGAAGTAGAATCTTCACGCCCCTGAGGTATAAATAACAGAGGTGTACTATAAATTTTGCTAAATCCACCTCTGTAAAAGGTCCGACCTTTTACAGCTTGGCAGAATGCACAATATGCGTTATTACTCCAAAATACTCCATGTCTATTGAGTCGCTACTGGTTGATGGGTCTTGCGTATTTATTCTATGCAGCACGAATTCTCCTTCCGAGTAAGCTACGATAAGGTCGCCAGGCTGTATTTGGAGCGATCTGTCAATAATTAACAGGTCATTGCTATAGATATTCATTTTCTCCATGGAGTGGCCTTCTACGCGCATGAAAAAGGTGCTAGCGGGCCTTTTAACAACTAGTTCATGCAGATCAAGACTATGCTGAGGCGCATCCTGCGCTGCATTAGGAAATCCAGCCTTAACTGGCTGATTAGCAAAAGAGGTGTGTCGCATATACTTCCT
>CALFBO010000047.1 GCA_937951635.1 Candidatus Saccharimonadia bacterium | reverse complement strand
TGCAATCAACACAAAA
This sequence comes from Candidatus Saccharimonadia bacterium, assembly GCA_937951635.1. Taxonomy (GTDB): domain Bacteria; phylum Patescibacteriota; class Saccharimonadia; order Saccharimonadales; family CALFBO01; genus CALFBO01. Next base: position 12,889 of record CALFBO010000047.1, on the reverse strand, counting down.
CTAAATAAAAATTGCCAATAGCTAAAATTAACCCAAACGCTTGCCCAGCTTGGGCTGGCCAACAGCTCGATTACTTCAACCATAAACTCAAGCAATTGAGTGCAGGGCCAAGACAACCAGGCTGCAGCCGAAAAATTAATGGTCGCTACACACCCTACTATAAATGTAAGCACCATGGCTACTGGCACCAGTGGCAAAATTAGTGCGTTAGATAGCATGGCCACTATTGAAAGCTTAGAGAACATAAACATAATAAGTGGCGCAGTCATCAACTGCGCAGAAGCCGTCTCTACCAACATCACTTTTAGTCTACCCGCAGATTTAGCTCGTGTCATAATTCGAGGCGCAACCACAAGAATTCCGATAAAAGCCAAGAAGGATAAATGCCAACCAAGATCAAACCACATATAATAGGGATCTAGCCATGCCGAAACTGTCGCCGAGAATACAATAATACTCAACCCATAAAACTGTCTGCCAAATATCCATGCAAAAAGCGACATACTAGAAACTATAGACGCTCTTTGCACCGACGGACTAGGTCCGACCACAAGGACGAAGCCCCACAGCAAGCATGCTGCAAACAATGCGCTCCCCTTTCTTGATCTAGACTGCAGCAAACTCCTAGCCGCTACGATTAAAACTGTTAAGTTATAGCCAGAAACAGCGACTATGTGTGTTAGCCCTGTTTCAGACAAGTTATTCTTTAAATCTTCTTCAATCAAAGACCTAACGCCTATCAAAAAACCCAGCCCCAGCGACGCCTGGGCGTCGGGCAACAAGCTATTGATGTTGGCTATAAATTTACTTCTTTGTTTAGCCAATAACGAACTATCTTCGCTTACGACTTTAATTTGTGCAAACGACACCGAAGCCTGCCAACCTGCAAACCCTTCACGCAGCTTCCCCGAAGCCACCACCTCATCGCCCATTTTTAAGCTATTAATATGACCCGAAAGTCTAGCCCTTCCAACAACTCGCACATTATCAATGCTGGTTAGGCTGATCATGCAGCTAAGCTGTCCCCTAAATCCATACACGGGGTCGTTTATTACTCGTCCATTTAGAGTTACCTTGTTGCCGTAGTTGGCTACTATGCTATTTAGGTTGCCCAAATAACTACCTCCTCTAACTGCACCGAATGCAAATCCTACACAAAAAGCTGCGACTAAAGACGCCACTACCAGCCCGCCAATCATATTCTTGACCAATGACATCTTCAACAAAACAGCAACCAAACATGCACCACTGACTACAACAAAATTACCAACACCACCAAAGCGCGACATTACTAGACCCGCAAACACCCCCAAAGCTCCCACCAATAACTGCAGATGAATAGTCATTCAAATATTGTCTATGCCTATGCCTGCAGATATTGTTAAAATAGTTAATTATGAGTTAATATAACTCTAATCAACAGAGGCAAACAATCAGGCCTAACGTTGTCTAAATTTGGACTGGAGAGCAAGCATGGCAAAGTGGGAAAAGATAAAAAGTAGAGGAAAAGTCGACGATCGACGCAGCAACCCTGGTTTTGGGTCGCTACCCATCCCAATGCTTGGCGGAAGCATGGGCGGACTTAGTATCACTGCAGTGCTACTAATATTGCTATTTAGCTATGTGGGTGGGAACACAAATGTTGTAGACATACTGGGCCAGCTAGAACCTGCCACTCAATCCGTTAATCAAGAAATAAGCACTGAAGATTTCGACGCTGCCGATGAATACAAGGCCTTTGCTTCACAGGTCCTTGGCTCAAACAATGACTATTGGCAAAGCGTTTTTAGTGCTAGTTCTAGAACCTACATCGAACCAGAGCTTGTACTATTTAGAAATAGTACAAGCTCAAGCTGTGGCGGCGCAAGCTCAGCAGTAGGCCCACACTACTGCTCTCTAGACGGAACAATTTATCTTGACGAAACGTTCTTCGAAGAACTTCAACAACGGTTTGGAGCTAAAGGCGGCGATGTTGCAGAGGCGTACGTTATAGCCCACGAAGTTGGGCACCATGTTCAGCAACAGCTAGGCTTGTCGGAGCAAGTATACAGAGCAAAACGCTCTGGAGACCCCAATGCCAACGACTTATCTATAAAACTAGAACTACAGGCAGACTGCTTTGCTGGTCTTTGGGCAAACTCAATTTCAGACATCGGTGTATTTGACCCCAACGAAGTACAAGAGGCGATTGATGCGGCCGCAGCAGTAGGAGACGATCGCATACAAAAATCTACAACAGGACGAGTAGACCCCGAAAGCTGGACTCATGGTTCTAGCGCACAACGAGTGCGCTGGTTCAACACTGGCCTATACTCCAACGGCCAGCCGTCGGTGTGCGACACCTTCTAATTAGATTAGAGAGCTATAGTTAAAAATGGCATTAAAACTGCTATAAATGTATGTTCTGCTTTTGCCATATAAGCATAAGTGTCATACTATTTATGTATACAATTATCCAGGACTAAACACAGTACTATATGCCTAAGCGCAATCTAGTACAACTCTCTATGAAATTATCACCAACAAGACTCCTAGTCTCATTATTCGTTGCTGCAATCGCGATCACCACAATCACGATTCTAAAAAGTCCAATATCTGCACCTATTAGCGGTAGTTTGCGCCAAGCAAACGGCGACCCTGTCGCCGATGGATACTACGATTTTAGAGTTGCAGCATTCAGTAAATCAGACGGCACACTGACACTATCTCAAGACTTCGTTGACACATTAGTTGAAGATGGCTCCTACAAACTACCTCTCACTCTCCCCCGGTATTCACCTACTGGCCAACATCTTATCCAAATTTGTCGAAGCACACAGCCCACAACCACGCCCGATTCCATTGCTAGCGTTCAACCCGGCTGCAAGGAGCCTGTAGAAAAAAAGCTAGCCTTTCCGTACGCTGAGTGTCCACAGGTTATAGATTTAGACCACTATGGCCTTGTAGATAAGCTGCTAGGTGAACGAGACACTCTCCTAGATGGGAGCTGCTACAGCGGCGATACTTCTAGCACCTCAGGCCAAAACATGCCAATTGCGCCATACTCTTCTACCCGTGCATCTATAAAGGCCTCTCAATATGGCGCAGCTTACTCACAGGGTGAACCAGGGCCTGCAGGTCAATCCGGTGAAAATGGATCATTAGGTCCTGTCGGCCCCCAGGGAGCTCCCGGGGCTCGTGGTGTAGCTGGCCCAACCGGCCCTACTGGTCCTCAAGGTCAGCCAGGCTCTGGAATAGACACCGACGACCAAACCCTATCCCTAAGCTCCAATAGTCTAAGTCTAGTAGATGGCGGAAGTGTAGATCTATCTGGTTACTTAGACAATACAGACAACCAGCAAATAGCTCTTAGCTCTAATACTATTACTCTAAGTAATGGAACTGGTTCAGACACCATGGTAGATCTAAGTACTTATCTAGATAACACAGATGCTTTAGCTGGACTCTCTTGTTCTACTAACCAAGTGGCCAAGTATGACGGTAGTGTCTGGGCTTGCTCCAATGACGTAGACACAGTCTTAGACGAAGCCACTGTAGACGCTTACGCCAACAACAATGGCTATCTTACTGTAGAGGTCGACGGATCTATTACTAACGAGATACAAGACCTGACGCTTAGCGGTGCTAACATACTAGCCTTGAGTGGTGACGGTACTACAGTAGATCTATCCTCCTACCTAGATAACACCGACGCTCTAGCAGATCTATCTTGTTCATCTGGCCAAGTAGCTCAGTGGAATGGCAGTATCTGGATATGTGCCTCTGCAGCTGTAGATACTGACGACCAGACTCTAAGCTACAACTCTGGAACTGGAGAGATAACCATAGCCGATGGTAATACCATAGACATATCTTCACTAGATACTGACACAGATGACCAGACTCTAAGCATTGATGGATCTAATAACCTAATAATTGCAGATGGTAATAGTGTGTCTCTTAGCGCTTATCTAGATAATACTGATGCTCAAGACCTAAGCCTTAGCAGCAACACTCTAAGCCTTACCAATGACGGCACTACAGTCGATCTTAGTGGCTACCTAGACAATACAGACGTACTGGCTGCTCTTACCTGTGCCGATGGCCAAGTAGCTCAGTGGAATGCAACTGGTTCAGCTTGGGTGTGTGCCTCTGCGGCTGTAGACACCGACGACCAAACCCTATCCCTAAGCTCCAATAGTCTAAGTCTAGTAGATGGCGGAAGTGTAGATCTATCTGGTTACTTAGACAATACGGATACCTTAGCCAACCTGAGCTGTAGTGATGGAGAGATTGCAAAGTGGAGCAGCGGCTCTAGCGCATGGATTTGCGGCGCAGACAACGGAGGGACAGAGGTTGACGGAGTGATTGGTAATGAAATACTTAGTGCGACAGCAAATGGAGGCCTGATAAGAACAGGGCTTGGAACTTCAGGAAGTCCATACACAATTGGATTGCGGACAGACTGTGCAGACGGCGAGGCATTGCAATGGATAGCGGCGACCACTAGCTGGGACTGTAAAGTCAACGAACTAACTACAGCCCACGGCAAGATTGATGGAGCTACGGGGAACGCACTAGCAATATTTGGCGCTACATCTGTCAGAAACTCTGTCGGCAACTATACAATTACTTTAAACACAGCTGCGAGCACGGCGCATTATACAATTAACACTTCTGTATTTCAAACTACAACTAACGACGTAACTACTGCAAAAATTTCAGCTCAAACAACAACCACATTCACTGTTAGCATAACAAGCAAAGCTGGCGGAAATGGGGCTGCAGCGCTTGTCGATGAAACATGGTACTTTGAAGTTATAGAGTAATGTGAAAAAGCATGCGATTTGTCACTAGCTCTAGCTATGCATGAGTCCTTAATGTAAAATCGCTATATGAATCCTGAACCAAAAACTCAAGTCAAAACAAAAAAAACTAACTGGCTCCCAATCGTAATGACTTTTATAGGAATTGGCTTCTTGGCTTTCATCATTGGGATGCAATATTCGAATAACAATGACTCAATTAAGGCAGATGCAGACAACAAGTTGCTAAGCAAAAAAGTCATCGAGAGCCTAGACACAATCTTGCTTACGAACAGCGAATCTGCCCCAACCGTCGCAAAAATTGAAGACCCCGCCAAATTGGCAAAAACCGATGATTTTTATGATGACTCACAAATTGGCGACTATTTAATATTATACCCACAGCGAGCAATCATATACCGGTACGAAGAAAATAGAATAATTAATTTTGCACCAATCGTAGATACCGCTGTTATAAAAACTAATGTTGAAGACCCGCAGTAAATAACAGTCTGGCCCAGTATGGATCGCAGCCATAGAAGGTGCGAACACGAACCACCAACCCCTAGCCATGTGAGCCGGTATTCTTATACTAATGGGCACATGACTGGTGTCTGGCTTTCCAGTTCCAGAGTTGCAGCTTAGAGTCTGGTTATCAGTATCTGCAGCAGCAGAGGCACATATCCAGATACCGCCATTCCACACTATATTTGGCTAAGATTTAAGCATGGCTGACAAGTAAAGGAGCTGCAAATACAGTCAGTGCCCGTTCAAGAACTACGCTACCTGCCAAAGATGTTTGGCAGCAGGTAAACTGTTGAAAAACGTACCTACGGATAGGTAAGCCCGCATGACCGGTGCTTGCGAGCACAAACAGCTCTTACTGTATCTCTGACGATGTAGACCTAGCAGAAGCTAGCTGCACGCCTGCTGCTATAGCTACTACTGACAGCCCAATTAAGAGTGCCTGCCATCCCTTGGCGCCTGTTGCGCTCAAGCCCTGAACTGCGGGGCCGGCAGGATCGACAATTACGCCGTTCACTACACCGTCTTGGTCTAGTTCGGAACCATCTATAACACCCGCCTTACGGCGGGCTCTTGTCTTGGAGGTGCACTGTACTTGAGATTGCAACTATTATTCAGGAGAGTGGATAAAAGTTCTAGTCTAAAACTGGCGAATAACCACAGTTCTTGATATTGTCCTGCCATCACTAACGTCATCATGTACTTGATAGTCTTGAGTGAACCTATCCAACTCAGCCATTTCAAAGATAGTTGGCACTCTCAGCATTATTTCTTTAAACCTACCCATACACGCCTTTAGTATCTCCCCACCGTCAGGGCTAAAATGTTCCAACAGAAACTTGCCGTGCTCCTTATAGCTTGTTCCACCCCATGGCGGATCGAGGTTAACGGCTTCGGCGTCTACAGTTTTCACTACATCGAAAAAGTCGCCCTCTATAAACTCAATCTGTCTACCAACACCGTACACCTCTGCGTTGTTGCGGCACATGGCAACACGCTCTGAACTAATCTCAGAAGAGACGACCTTTTTACCTGATCTAGCCAGCGCTATTGCACTGCCGCCGACACCAGCAAAAGCATCGTATACACTACTAGCCTCTAGGAGGGCTGCTTGTGCTAGCCCTGTTTCTTCTGGGATAACTGAATAAAGCCCTTCCTTATCTATCTGAATCCCCTCGTCAAACTTTGAAAAGTAAAGATATCTCTTGTCCCAGTATTTCTGGACACCTTCTCCGAAGGGACTTATATTTGATGACTTCATCAAATTATTGTCGCATGAAGCACTCAATATTGCTATACCCACCACACCGATGAAGGCTATGAATATCTCTAGATGTTTTTAGTCGGTTACTTTGTCTTTTAAAAAACAATGAACAAAAACTATAGTTAATACTCCGCTTGTTCCTGTAATCGGTGAAGCAATCCGTGCATCTGTAAACGAAAAACTTAACCACAATAAACCTGCACCGACTATGTTCAACAGCCCAGCGATCAGGGCAAACCAGTACACCGAAACTTTCGATAGTGTTGATTTGATTGAATGCGCTATGTTTTGTTTTTCAAGTCTTAGATGAATCAAGGCTATAGGTGCCTGAACTAGACTAAGCATAAAGAACAGACTAAAATCATCCGACCTGTTGATACGCCCCTTTGATAAAGTGTCGGATAACCCAACGACAGTACCAACCCCAAAGGGGTGCACAATCTCTTTGCGTAGCCTTAGCTTACACTCGGACTTCTTATCAATTAGATTGGCCCAGATATACTGCCAACAATAGTCAGCACAACGAATAGGCCAGGCCCTAGAGACAGGGCTTCATCATTCAACAGCCTAGATAGTAGAACCCTATGACTGGGTAGGCGGTAAGAATGGTTGCAGTTATCGCTAGCTCTACGTGAGATAGAGCATAAAACATAATAGCTTATAAAAGGACGGCAGATATAGCTGCGTAAAGTAAGGCTCGTTCAACACCCAGGCTAAAGCTAGTGCCTATAAAGACTGCCAGTGACACCCAAAACATCAGCTTGAACACTGCGTCAAAGTAAAAACCACCCCGAAGGGTGGTTTTTTCTTGGAGGGCCATCTGGGACTCGGAATTATTGTTTTGCTCCTCGGCAAAATTTCATGCCACTGGCATAAAATTGCTCGTCGGCCAAGCAAGGAAAACATGAACGTCCACTGGACGTTCATGCCCTCTCGGGTTCGAGTCCGATATTGGCGACCATAAACAAAAAGCCCACCCAGGAAGGGTGGACCTTTTATTTGGAGGGCCATCTGGGACTCGAACCCAGGACACCGGGCTTAAGAGGCCCGTGCTCTAACCAGCTGAGCTAATGGCCCGTATATTGTTAATACGGTGTGGTTTATTAATCACTGTTTAGTTTTTAAGTTGCTCTATTCTTTGGCTCATCAGGCTAGGGCACGGAACGGTTCTATATTTCTTGGCCACAGGCGCCAACCAGCCTCAAACTAATGGCCCGCATGTTGTTAATACAGTGCGGCTTATAGCTGTTTAACGGGGGTGATTATATATCAAATATAACCATCATGCAACCAAACGCCTCGTTGACAGCAGAATGAGTAATGCCTATTCGCCCTTGGGGCCTTTCTTTTTTTCTTTCTTGGGGCCGTGCATAATTATAATATCTAGGACCGCCAAAGACAGAGCAAACATTGCAATATAGCCAGCGTTATCTGGCAAAGAGACTGCTAGGTCCGAGCCAGAGCTTATTGAGCGTCTTGTGTCTCTTGGTAGACGATCGAGCACAAGAACCAAGCCCAAAGCAACTGCCGCCCCAGCAAGCAGTGCTTGCTGCATCATAGACAATACACCTTTGCGCGACTTTCTAAATTTGAAAGCCACTACCAAAACTGGCAGTAACAGCAGAGCAACCCGTACTGCAGAGTCAACAGGAAAGCTTGACGACCCTACTAAATCACCTACACTGTCTTCAATTTGATATCCTGCAAGTTCACCTACCATGTAGCCTGATGCTAGGGCAAAAAACACAAAAGAGACGTGTGTCTTTGAGGCAAGTAGCCCTATCGTTACTACCGCAGCTACAGCCATAATGATAATATCTGAATTCATTAGCTACATTATAGAGCTTTTTTGCGAGTTTACCCAGGCCGAGACCGTAACCCCTTAAGCACCCAAGCAGCCAATAAAAGATAGATTTCGACACCCAAGAGCTATGCTATAGGGGATTGGTGTCCCATCTGTCGAAGGCCGGGAGGGAGATCACGAAGCGAAAGCCTAAGTCTAAGTGAGGAGTCACCCCCTCCTTAATAGCGAGCGATTGCCCGAGACCTAGATGCACATGCCTATGCCAGAACGCGTGTTGAATTAATCAAAATCGAAGTCGACGTTCTCGCCAACAGCAATATTGTTATTTGCTGCATAGCCAGATAGCATTTCCAAAACATACTTAGCAGGGACGCTTGGGCGGTAAACCTGTGGGTAACTATTCGGAGAAACGTTTTCCTCTACATAAACCACTTTTTTATCGTCGGATATCCAAATAATATCTATACTAAAATTCATGTCCTTCATCCAAAAGCCGTGCAAGCCGGGCTGATCAAATATAAAGAACATACCCCTATCTTCCTTTAAGCCAACCTTGCCACTTAAACCCTGCTGGCGCTCGGGCAAAGTCTGAGCAATCTCTACCTCGACAGCAGACCCCCCAATAACAACTTCCGAAAGACCATCTGTAGAATTTAGCAGCTTGAACGAGGCAAAGCTAACAAGAAAAATACTGGCAGCTACTGCAAGTAGTCTAAGCACCAACCCGATCTTTACTTTGTTTGCGCCTAGCATTAAGTTCAATATAATCAATTATCCTGGAGGCAATGTCACGGCCGGTTGCTTTCTCTATACCGCTTAAGCCGGGAGAAGAGTTTACTTCCAGCACCAAAGGGCCTCGAGCCGACGGAATCATGTCTACGCCGCAAATTGCCAAACCCATGGCCTTGGCTGACTTAACGGCAGCACGCTTTTCCTGGGCACTTAGCTTGACTGCAATGCCTCTGCCGCCCAGGTGTATGTTGGACCTAAAGTCGCCATCCAATGACTGGCGCTTCATGGCCGCAACTACGCGGTTACCAACGACTATCGCACGTATATCTGTACCTGCCGACTCTTTAATGTACTCTTGGATCATAAAGTTAACGCCTTCTACATAAAATGCCTGAATAACTGACTTCGCCGCCTTGGTTGTTTCGGCTAATACCACTCCTCGCCCATGAGTACCCCTGGCTAGCTTAATAATAACTGGTGCACCGTCTACCTGATCCAACAACACCTGTACCTCTGATGTCTCACGTGAAAAAACAGTTTTGGGTATATTAACATTTTCAGTTTTGGCTAATATTTGTAAGCTTCGCAACTTGTCTCGAGATCGTGCAATTGCAATAGATTTTGCAGTTGTATATACGCCACGCATTTCGAACTGTCGCACAACAGCCGAGCCAAACTTTGTAATTGAACTACCTATTCGAGGTATGACTGCGTCTACTGCCGATAGGTCTTCCCCTTTGTACAAGACTTTAGGATTCTGAGCCTTAATGTCGAGGTAACATTGACCGTGATCAACAACCCGTACGTCATGACCTTTTTTTGTGGCAACTTCTAACAATCGCCTAGTTGAGTAATTGTCTGGCCCTTTGGATAGAATAATTATCTTCATTGTTTTACTACTATATGCTTTAGTTCCTTTTGATGATGTCCTGAGTCTAAGTTTGCCCTAATACTGACGTCCACTAGATAGCTCTCGCTTAGAATTGTTCTGCCCAGTAATATTGAGTATCGATTCTGCGAGCGGTCCGCCAATGTAAATCTGGCATTGTGCAGCTCCTCGCCCACTCTCACCTTAAGAACAGTTACGTAACGGTGTTCCACATGCCCACCAGAGCTACGCACTCTTAGACGATAGTAATCGTTTATCAAAATCTTTTGGCCAGTGTAGTATGGCGAATCTTTGTCAAAAAAGCAAAATGACAACTGCTTGTCCTTGGCAATTTGTATGTTGCTGGCCCATACAGAGCTAGAATAAGCCCCAGTATCAACCTTGGCAGGGATTTGGCTTAAGCCATAATCTATAAAATCTACCAGCTCGACCATACCTATTACTGTCTTTTTATCTTTTAATGATCGTTTTCTTATCGACTTCAACTGTAAGCCTCCGCTTGCTTGCAGGTGAGATTGTACGTCTAGCTGTGGAAAAATGCAATAACTTTACTGCACTACAGAATACTTACGAGCAAGCCTGCCAGCTATCACCTAGTCGAACTATTATTTTTAACGCCTAGAAAAATCTTTTACCACTCTTGCCAAATTCTTCAAGCATGCGTTTTTGTTTTTTATTTAAGCGCTTGGGGATTTCTACCTTTATTTGCACTATATGATCGCCACGTCCGCTGCCGCGTACGTGTGGCACGCCCATGCCTCTTAGCCTAAAGTCTGTTCCGGGTTGAGTTCCAGCTGGAATCTTCAAGGTCTTGCTTCCTTCTACCGTATCGACCTTCAACTTTGCGCCAAGAGCAGCTTGGACCATAGTGATGCTTTCTTGTGAAAGAATTAGGTCGGCTTCGCGTATAAATTTTTTGTGAGGTTTTACTCTCACCTGGACTAGCAAATCACCGTCGCTGCCCTCTGGAATTGATTCGCCATACCCACTTAGCTTAATGACGGCACCATCATTAATTCCAGCAGGAATTTTCATCTTAAAGTCTGTACGTTTGCGCTCCATGCTCCCATCTGCCTTGCGAGTAATTTTATCGTACTGAATAGTCTTTTGGTCTATTCCCGCTATGGCCTCCTCGAAACTGATGCTTAAAGATGTTTGCACATCTCTGCCTTGTTTTACCCGTCTGGAGCCGCCCCCACCAAAAAAACTATCGAAAATATCATTGATATCTACGCCCAGATTATCGAAGTTAACGTTAACCCTCTGCCCTCCAGCACCGCCGAATCCGGCACCTCTAAATATATCTTCAAAACCAGAGGCGCCTGGCCTTGCTCCACCACTTGCAGCGCTTGTGCCAACTCCGGCATGACCAAACTGGTCATAGCGTTGCTTTTTTTCGGCGTTGCTTAGAACTTCGTATGCTTCGTTAGCTTCTTTAAACTTGGTTTCATCGCCACCTTCTTTGTCGGGGTGATATTTAATGGCGGCTTTTCTGAAGGCTTTCTTGATTTCGTCCTGTGATGCAGCTTTGGCTACGCCAAGTACTTCGTAGTAGTCTTTTTTACTCACCGTCATACCTCGGGTTTGAGGCTATAGCATCATAGGGCAACGCTAGCAACATGTGATCGCCTGCATGCGCGTCTATCTCTCTAGACAAGTCATGCGCCATAACTGCCACCTTGGCATATGCGGAAAATGGTGCCAGAGAGTTGGATTGGCGGTCAATTAATGCATTGCTGAAAGCAGGGTTGAATTCTAAGAACTCATCAGGTTCACCTTCAGTGTCGCTAATCAAGACATCCCATACATTGACAGGGTAACCTTCAACAACAACCTCTTCCTTTCGAACTATCTTATACGACACACCGCTCGGCGCAGTCCAGCTAAAGCGGTTAAGTGCCCCGTAGTTCAAGCACGCAATCTCAAACCGTGCACAAATGATCCCATGGTCAGTTGCGTCAAAAGCAATAATCGATTGCTCGGGGCTAAATGGCGATTCTAGTGACTCTGGAGAAGGCATACTTATTCCCTACTGGCCAAAAATGACTCCGTCATTCCTGCGCAGGCAGGAATCCAGTCAATTATGCTATTTGTTTGCTTAAGTCTTTCCATTCCGGGTTATCTTTCTCTATTAAGTTTAACTTCCACTCACGCTTCCACTTCTTTATCTGCTTTTCTCGGTTTATTGTTTCTAGCATTGTCTCATGGGCTTCGGCCCAGACTAAAATGTTTAACTTGTACCTACTGCTAAATCCTTTTACTGCATGAACCTTGTGTTGGTCAATTCGGCTGACTAGGCTGGATGTTACTCCAGTATACAAAGTTCCATTTCGCTTGCTGGCCAGCATGTACACGTATGGTTGTTTCATTCTTACTGGATTCCTGCCTTCGCAGGAATGACGCTATCAGCGCATATAGCCAAGCACAATGCACTGATAGCTAAGCTATTACTTTTTCTTAGACTTGGTGTCTTTCTTCTTATCTTCTTCTACGACCTCACCCTCGACGACCTCCTCGGAATCTTTGTCGGTCTTGGCGTCGTCGCTGCCTTCAGCGTCTGAGCTTTCTGCAGCTCCTGCTTCCTTGGCAGCCTCTTCGTACATCTTCATGCCAATAGGCTGAACCTTTTCATTCAGCTCTTTGAAGGCTTTTTCTAGCTCTTCTTTGTCGTCTGAAGATTCATGTTTTTTGGCTTCTTCTACGGCATCGAGGACGGTTTTTTGATCTTCGCCAGCAATCTTATCCTTATTGTCGGCCACCAACTTTTCGGCAGCATAGATAGATGTAGATAGCTGGTTTCGCAACTCTATTACCTCTAACTTTTTCTTGTCTTCATCGGCGTGTTTTTCGGCCTCTTTTTGTGCCTTTTCTATATCTTCTTTGCTCATGTT
>CALFBO010000046.1 GCA_937951635.1 Candidatus Saccharimonadia bacterium | reverse complement strand
CGTCCCTATACCCACACTATCATCTGCACCATTCACTACAAACAAGTCTGTATCATTGTCTCCCTTAACTCTAAAGTCTACGGCATTTTTTTGTGAGTTAAAGGTGGCCGACCCTGTATCGTTTAGGAGTATATCTGCCGTTGCCACTGTTGCGCCACCAATAATTAGGTCTTCAGTAGTGTCTGTAAGGTATGTGAATCCTGTGTCATCGGTGAAGAGTGATGTTCCGCCACAGTTAGCAGCCGTCTTCAAGCAAAACTCATCATCTGCAGCAATAGTAGGTATGGATATTGAGTAGTTAGCGCCTAGCGGGTCTACGTCTATAGTGGCCGTGTTGCTAGAGCCGTCGGAGATGATTAAACTACCGGCGTTAGTCGTAGAGCCTATGTTTATACCAGAACCTTTGTAGGTAATATTTGTGTCGTCCACCTTATAGAAGGTATCTGATGTATAGTCTGAAGCGAACCCAAAGAAGGCGTTACTGTCCACGTCCAGGGTGGTTATGGTTACATCTGTACCGCTGGGAGCAGTGAAAGCCTGTGCAGTCACTGCGCCAATTACGCTCGCCTCTTCTGGAATAACAGTGACGTGCATGTTGTCGGCGCTCACACCGCCAGTAGCCATTATGTCTACGTATGCTTCTGTGTTGCCAGAGTTTGTAGACACCCGAATTTTGTCAAACTCAAAAGCTCCCGTCTGACTAACTAGACTGATGCTAGCACCTGTACTTGTCCAGCTCTTGCTTGCATAAAACACAGACTGTGAAGGCGTACCATCGCCGCCAATAGCACTAACGACAATTCTTGCACCAAAGCGCCCATTAGAAGCTGTACTGGTTGCAACTCTGTGCCAAGTACTAGCAGTCATGCCGCCTTGGGCCGCAGTTGAAGTGCTGCTAGCACCACAATTAGCAGTTGCCTTCAAACAAAACTCATCATCGGCTGCGACAGTAGGTATGGATATTGAGTAGTTGGCGGCTAGTGGGTCTACGTCTATGGTGGCGTAGTTGGATGAGCCGTCAGAAACTCTTAAATCTTCATCAATAATCACATTACCTTCAAAGTAGTTGTCAGAGAGAGAGCCAGCGGAGTGAATATTATAGTCAGTGTCTCCTAGTGCGGCACTGTATGTGTCAGCTATAAACAAACCTGTATCATTGGTGTCAGCATCATTAACAGATAGAAACGCCCCATACAGAGATCCTGCCGTAGAAGCATCAGCTAAGTCATCATAAACGTAAACCCCATAGGCAACATCATCTACATCATGAACTTCTAGGTCGGCATTGTAAGCAACCACTGATTGACTGTCGGAGTCGTCGGCAGTACTAGCGCCAACATGAACACCGTTCAAGCCATTTCCACCCGTACCAGTAGCTTCATTGGTGGTAATTATAGCTAGGCCAGAGCCGTAGCTTCCCGATGAGCCGTGGTCACCGTCTCTTGTATACTCAATTCGTGTCAAGTCGCTTGTCCCCAGGCTAGAGTCCCTAGTCTCAGCAACGTAAAGATCATAAGTGGCATTTATAGATGCATCATCACCAATAGCTACATGTCCTGCAAAATCTGCATCACCATCTGCTTGGAGCTGTATGCCGGCTGTTGCTGGTGAGTTTCCGCCAATAACCAAGTCTTCTACAGTATCTGTAAGGTATGTGAAGCCTGCGTCATCGGTGAAGAGTGATGTTCCGCCACAGTTAGCAGCCGTCTTCAAGCAAAATTCATCATCTGCAGCAATGGAAGGTATCGATATTGAGTAGTTAGCTGCTAGTGGGTTTACGTCTATGGTGACTGTGTTGCTGGAGCCATCGGAAATGATTAGCTGTCCGACACTAGAAGCATCGCCTGCAGTAACGTTTCCGCCCAAAACTACAATATCACCGGCAAGTTCAAGATCGCCAGAAGCAGAAAGTCCAAGTACTTGCGAGCCACTTGATTGAAGATCAAGTAAATCTCCAGCTCCATCCTGATCTATTGAAATTACGGCATTTGAAGTATTTACAGGCTGCGGAGAGGCGCCAGGATCTAATTGTACAAATTCATCGGAGCTCCTACCGTCAAGTTCCGCTGCATTGAATGCATAAGGAACGGCCGTAAGCTTAATGCGCGGATTCATCTCACCGTCCCAATTAGCACTACCATTCGTACCCCCGATGTTCATTGTCAACCACTTCTCCTGGGACCAATCTATAGCGCCGCTAAAAGCAGTAACACTGCCCAGATTAACACTTATATATCCGTTCTTAACCGAAACAAGGCTGCCTGTAGTTCGAGTTTCTGTCCAAACGGCAGTTCCGCCACTTGCTACATTGTAAAGCTTAAACTCTATATGATAATCCCCGTCAGGAACAAGGTTGCCCTCTATTGCCAAAATTCGAGCCTGGAAATTCATTTCGCTAAATTCAACGGCGTTCACTGTTGTATTGGCAACAATAGGGGCGCTCAGTATTACAAGTGCCGCAACCAATACAGCCCAGCGACGTAACCCAAACAACAATACTCCTATCGCACTCTGTAGACCCAGCCTTAGGGCGCAAGAAACTGAGTCTACAGAACGCAATATATTAAGTAAAAATCCTACCCAACGCAAAACAGACGGTATAAGTAGCGTCTTTAAAAGATCTAGTTGAGTTTGTTTGAAAGACCTCCCACTTTTTTTGTGGTAAGTTCTTTGCGCCCTTTTTGTTTTCATTTTTTGCCCTGCTAGACATACGTAAAGCCCTTTTCGTACATCTAGTCATTACTATCAAATATCTATTTTTATTTTGATACAGACTTCTTCGATTATTGCACAGTCCATATATTAAAACCAGCGGTTTATGGACGTTCTATTTATTTAAGACAGTTTGGTAATTTTAAGTAAGCTGTAGTGCTGACGATGGCCACGCTTAGAATAAACTCGTTTTTTGGCTTTAAACTTTACAGAGGTGACTTTTGGACCCTTAAAATCATGTTCGACTAACTCTGCGCTCACCTTGACTTTTTCTACATACGGAGTTCCAATAACAGACTTATCTCCGTCTATCAGCATGAGTGGGTCAAAGGTAATAGACTTCTTGGTTGATTCACCCAAGTAATCAACTGCAACCAAATCATCAACTGCAACAATATACTGTTTCCCGCCAGATTCAATTACTGCCTTCATGCCAAAACTTTCTACTTTAAAATAATTATATTGAATTTCTATGCGACTACTGCAGTCTGTCAAGAAAACTGCTTTATGCAAATAAAAATCCTATTCAGCAACAATGCTACCAGATGCCCCTGTAAATGTAAAGCATTTCAAAGGTAGCCTCTCACCACCCAAACAACCAATAAAAGAGAGATCCTGACACCCTCTAGAGCTATGCTCTAGGGGTTGGCGTCCCATCTGCCGAAGGCTGGGAGGGGGATCACGAAGCGACAGCGAAGTCTAAGGGGGAGGAGTCACCTCCTCCTTAATAGCGAACGTAGCGAGCAGTTACTTTCAAAGGGCTTCGATTAGCACAACTCCATTGTACGTTAACCATGCAGCCCGACCTAACTTTGGAGCTATCTAAGATCTGTCTAAAAACATCACAAAACCGATAGCCGCAGAGCACGTGAGCATAAAGCTTCCGCCATATGATATAAACGGCAAAGGCAGGCCAGTTACTGGCACGAGCCCCAAATTCATACCGATGTTAATGAACGAATGAAAAAACATAAACGATGCTACACCTAGAAAACACAGTGCTTTAAAAATATCCGTAGCACTCCATGCTCTCCATAGAATAATTGTAGTTAACAAACAGAGCGACAACACCACCGCTGACGCACCAACTATTCCTAACTTCTCGGCAGTAACGGCAAATATAAAATCTGTATTTTGTGCAGGAATAAAGTTTAACTGACTCTGAGTCCCGGCATCCAGCCCTTTACCCCAAACTCCACCACTACCAATTGCAATTTTTGCTTGCGAAACATTGTAATTAGAGCCTGCTGAATCTGTGCTTGGGTTAAAGTAACTAACCAGTCTTTGTTGCTGGTAGTCTGCCAAAAAAGGCACGGCTAAAGCAACAGTAAGAACCCCCCCTACGGCCAGCAACCCCAGTCGTGACATTGCCAGGCGACTCGAATATACTATCCCAGCAAATATCACACCCAGCACAATTGCACTCCCTAAGTCTGGCTCTATCACAATAAGAACAATTGGCAGCATAGTTAACCCGGCTGCTTGGATTAATCTAAAAAGAGTATTTGTTTTTTTACTTGAACCAGAGAACATGCGCGCCAAGATTAAAACTAGTATAGGTTTCATGAATTCAGAAGGCTGCACCTGAAAACCTCCAACCGAAAGCCAACGCTTCGACCCGTTTATTTCTGGACTAAACACCAGTACTGCTAGCAACATTATTAAAACAATAACGTACGCTACCTTATAAGCTGTTTCTAATTTGTGCCTGGAGGTTCGCGCAGCAAGTCGACCAATAAACAAACCTGCGACTAGCGCTAGTGCCTGTTGGGTCAGGTTAATGTTAATTGGATAGCCTCTAGAATTCAAACCTATTGATGCCTGTACCATGAACCCAATTGACACTAAAACCAGCAACGGGACAACTATTAACCAGTTAATATTAAAGCGAGGCATATTTTTTAATCGGTGCTCTTTTCAATACCTATATTAAGTCGATATGTGTTTAAAATTACATCAGTATTTTGACTATATGGATCACTTGATTCGATTGATACAGCTAAAGTTTCCTTCTTTATATCCTGAGAGTGTTGTTTTATTGACTCTAGAATATTCTCATCCCCTGACACCAAACTAAGCTTAATCCGCTCATCAACTTCCAAATCCAGCTTTCTTCTAAAGCTTTGTATTTGTCGTATAACTTCCTTACTAACACCCTCCAGTTCCAATTCACGAGTAATCGTAAAGTCAAGGGAAACATTATCCTCGCCGTCGTCATTTTCTTCAAAGAGGACTTCTTTAACATTAAGCTCCTGCTTAATGATATCTGCATAATCGTCGGGAGCGCCACTGCTGCCAGAGACAATTACAGACTGCAGCGGCTGGCGAACTTTCACTTGATTTTGAGCACGCAACGAAAGACCTCTTTTTACAACATCCCTCGAATAACCCATGTGCTTGACCGTTTCATTATCAATCGTGCCAGCAATGGGCCAATTGCGAAGGTGAACTGATTCACCCAGGGTGCCCTGCGTGAGGTTGCCAAATAGCTCGTCGGCCATGAATGGTGCAAATGGAGCTAAAAGATGCGAAAGGGTTAGCATTACATAATGCAAAGTAGTGTAGGCATCATTTTTATCTTTGCTATCTTCTGTCTTCCAGAATCGTCGCCGTGATCGTCTAATATACCAGTTTGATACGTCATCTATAAAAGGAAGTAGTGGTCTAAGCGCACCTTGTAGACTATACGCATTCATGGCTAAGGTCATTTCTTCTACAACCTCGTGCAGCCTAGACACCACCCATACATCCAACTTATTGGACAGGTCGCTACTAGGATCTTCATACTTGCCGACCCAATGCCACCCATCGACGTTCGCATACATTGTAAAGAAATCATACATATTCCAAACCATGCGAAGTTTTCTTGATGCATCAGCTACATCTCTGTCGGATAGTGAAAAATTTTCTCCATTTGTTAGCGGACTAGACAACATCAAAAACCTAAATGCGTCTGCTGAGTAATTGTCCATCAATTCCAGAGGGTCAGTGTAATTTCCCAATTTCTTGCTCAACTTCTTTCCGTCTGCCGCGTTTATTAAGCCGGTACAAATGACATTCTTGTAAGGCGAAACGCCAAATATGCCCACGTTTACTGCTAACATGCTGTAAAACCATCCCCGGGTCTGGTCTATGGCTTCGCTAATAAAGTCGGCTGGAAAATTTTGCTTAAACTTGTCGACATTTTCAAACGGGTAATGAAACTGAGCAAATGGCATAGATCCTGACTCAAACCAACAATCAAGCACTTTCCCGACATGATGCAACTCGACACCATCAATCTCCATCTTCAAGTCCATCACACTAGGCAAATGATAGTCGTCCAGAAGCTTACCCGTTAACTTTTCAAGTTCTTGATACGAGCCCACCACCTTTATCACCTCTGTACCGTCAGATTTTTGCCCGACCCAAACCGGAAGCGGTGTCGCCCAATACCTGTCACGGCTAATATTCCAATCAGGCGCTGACTCCAAAATATAGTTGAATCTACCTTGTTTAAGGTGCCCAGGAATCCAGTTTATTTCATTGTTCTGGTCTATCATTTGTTGCTTTTGTGAGGTTATATCCATAAACCAACTTGGGTGTGCACGGTACATTAACTTACCCCCGCAGCGATGACAATGTGGGTAATCGTGTTCTATATATTCAATTTTGAATACAGTGCCTTCATCACGTAAGGTTTTTGCAATTTGCTTATTTGAGTCCCATATCGACTCACCCACCCAGCGCCCTTCTGTGTAGTTGCCATTTTCATCGACAACCGATACCAGTGGAAAACCTTCTTTCTTGCAAAGATCGTAATCCTCCTCGCCATAAGCAGGCGCTTCGTGAACAATGCCCGTACCGCTGGAAGAATCTACGAATGTTGCCGATAAAACTCTATGTGCAGTCTCGCCACGATTTTCAAAGATTGGCTCGTATCGTAAACTAATAAGCGACTTTCCTTTAACCGTTGATTTTACTTTGTAGCTCAAGGGTTTATTTTTATCATCCACCATCACACGCTCTAAGGCATCTTTAGCAAGATAAAATTTCTTACCTTCATAGTCTACAAGGACATAATCAACAGACGGGTTGACCGCTAGTGCAACATTTGCAGGCAGCGTCCAGGGAGTTGTGGTCCAGGCAAGCATGTACTCTTCTCTACCCTCAAGCTTGAAAAATACATAGACGCTCGGGTCTGTGATTTTTTTATAGCTGTCCTCCATTGCAACTTCAGACTTGCTTATCGGTGTAGCATCTCGGGTGCAGTAAACTAAAACACGCTCCCCCTGAAATATCTTTCCGTCATCATGAAGCTGCTTGAATGCCCACCAAACCGACTCCATGTATTCTTTGTCCATCGTGCGATATGCGCCCTTAAACTCAACCCACCTTCCGATTCGCTTAATCACATCTTCCCATTCAGTGCCTGTTTTCACCATGGCCGAACGACACTCCTTAACATAGTCAGGTATGCTTATCTTTGTGCCAATTTCTTTTTTATTTGCTATACCAAGCTTCTTCTCTACAAAAACTTCTGCAGGAAGTCCATGACAATCCCAACCCCATCTCCTATCGACCCTTTTACCCAGCATGCTTTGATATCTAGCAATAGAGTCTTTAACTGCAGATACTAACAGGTGACCGTGGTGAGGTTTTCCTGTTAAAAACGGCGGACCATCATAAAAGACAAAATTATTTGCCTGCTCTTTACCTGCAATTGATTTTGAAAAAATGTTGTTATTTTCCCAACGATCAGATTGGCTTTTTTCGTATTCTTTTGCAGTGCGTCTTGAGGGGTAGTGGCTGTTCATTGGTTCTCCAAAATTTATTAAATTCAGGAGTCAACTACTTGAGCGACGGTACCATCCTGATTCTAGACTAGATGCCTAGCTCTTGTTTACTGCACACTTTATGCAAATATTTTGGGTTCTAATAAACTTCACAGTCGTTCTTCCCATCATGCATCCATGACCACTAAAATGCATGATCATATACAGAAATCGTAGCTGATAACTACTCTATGAGCTGACCCAAACAACAACAGCCCAAACATGTTTCCCATTTATTGTTAATACATATATAATAGAACGATAAACATTGGGAGTCAACGTGAAACACTTAAACCTATCGAGGTCTGTTCTAATAATTTCAGCGGCACTGGCAGCTACAGAATTAAGCCGTGGAATTTTAAACCCATTTGTGTACGACTTATTCTCGGCATGTTTTGAGGGTACTTTATCAGCAACTAGCGCAACATGTGAATATGGGAGGCCTACTCTAACCATCCTCATTGGTTCACTAATATTTTTTGTCATTCTCTTTGTTCTAGGATTCAAGGCGGCAAAGCTTATTAAACCAACGGCGTCTGCTGCTATGGCCGTAGCCTATATAGTGTTGATGCTCGGCGCATACAGACTAACAATAAGCCTATCAGACAATTTCGCCCAACTACGAAACCCGGAGAGCTTTACTGAATACTTATTCTTAACTTACGTATCTGTAAGTACTTTGTTTGTTGGTATAGCAATGTCGCTCTTCTACAGAATGGGCACTGGGATTAACACAGCGCACATACCTGCATCTGCCAGAAATGAACCACGACAAAAATTTAAAAAATGAAAGACGACAAAATAGCTTAAAGGATCACATGCTTTTTAACTAGGGAGTCCATCGCTTACGTAAAAGGATACCTCATTAATGAGCGGCAGCCTCTCCCCTTGCCAAACTTTCAGCAAACGGCCATCATTTGTTGTAGCAATGACGGCCGGATAACTAACAATGTCATACAGACGAGCTTTTTGAGAACCTTCAATGGAATCAATGTTTAGCTTATCCAAAGATCTTCCAGTTTGGCGCATAAAGTTACCTTCGAACTCAATCACGCTTCTTTCGTGTTCTGAATTGGGTCGATAAAGTATTAATGCTTTCATTAAAATTAATCTTAACATACCTTCAGCAAGGTAAAAAACGCTATAGTCAAAGTAAAGCAAAACCTGTCTTTTTGAGCAACAGAATACTTATTCCAGAGTTCCGTGTTTTATACCCGTGTCAATAAGAAAGTTTTGTTAAGGTGTTTCTTTAAGTACGCCAACTATAAAAATATGTCTTTTAGTGCGGTTACGAGCAACCGCTCGTACTGCCGCAGCTGGTGCACACATAACATGAACCGCTACGCTGAGTGGCGTTGCCACAATTACTACAAAGTGGTGCAACAGATACGACATCATTATTTGCATTAGTTGTGTCTTTTTCTAATTGTGTTTCTGCAGATGAAGCAGCTTCATTTTGCAGCACGTCTTCTGCCTCTGGTTTGGGCACGATACTATCTTCTAATAGCTCTACCTGGTTGGTGTCGACCTCATTGATATCTGCAAGCCCCAGCTCAAGCCTGTCGTCAAACGACAGGTAATCTTGTGCGATTCGCCTAAATACATAATCGACTATAGAGCTGGCGGTGCGTATCTCATGGTCGTCTGTCATTCCCGACGGAGCAAAATTCCTGTTTGTCAAAGCTTTGACAAATGTTTTCAATGGCACTCCGTATTGCAGCCCATTACTTATGCTGACCGCCAATGCATCCATCACACCAGCCAAGGTGGAGCCTTGCTTTGATATATTCAGCCACACCTCACCAAGACTCCCGTCCTCAAACTCTCCTACTGTAAAGTAGCCCTTAAGGCTAGATACTGAAAATTCGTATGTCTTTGAACTACGCACCCTTGGCAGTTCTCTCCTAGTCGAACCTTTTATAACGTAGCCAGTGCCCGCAGACTTTTGCTCATTGTCCGATGCACCTGCTACGGTGCTCACTTCAGGCACAGTGTCTTTACTATCTTTCTTGGCCATGCTAAGTGGTTGCCCTACTTTTGAGCCATCTCGGTAAATTGCGACCGCCTTAACTCCAAGTTCCCAGGCAAGAAAATGTAAATCGGCAACATCTTCTGCGCTCGCTTCTTCTGGCATATTCACTGTCTTCGAAATAGCGCCTGACAAGAAAGGTTGCACGGCGCCCATCATCCTAACATGACCTTCGTAGTGAATAGTATTGTCCCCCATAGAACATGCAAATACCTGCAGATGATCTGCCTTTATTCCTGGTGCCCCGACTATAGTTTTTTCATTATCTATATATTCCATTATGCTCTGGGTTTGCTTTGGGCTATAACCCAAACTTCTAAGTGCTACTGGTACAGTCTTGTTAACAAGACTCATACTCCCACCACCAACAAGCTTCTTGTGTTTTACTAGTCCCAAATCTGGCTCTATCCCAGTCGTGTCGCAGTCCATCATCAAACCAATTGTTCCGGTTGGCGCCAGAACAGTTGCCTGTGAGTTACGAACCCCATACTTTTCACCCAAATCAACAGCATCATCCCAAGATTCTGCGGCAGCAATTAACAATTCTTCTTGGACAAGAGACGCGTCTATGCCAGAAAGTTCCGACCTATGCATTTTGAGCACATTGATCATAGCTACACTATCTTTAGTAAACCCCGAGAAAGGTCCCATAATTTTTGCGATACGCGCACTGGCAGAATATGCTTGTCCTGTCATCAGTGCCGTTATAGCCGCGGCTTGTGCCCTGCCTTCTGGTGAATCATAAGGCAATCCCTGAGCCATCAACAACGCACCTAGGTTCGCATAGCCTAATCCCAGCTGTCTATACTTCTGGGCATTCCTAGAAATTGACTTGGTTGGATAAGCTGAATACCCTACAAGTATCTCCTGGCTTACGGTCATTACATCAACTGTATGCCTAAAAGCCCCAACATTTAAGTTGCCGTCTGCTTCAAGATATTTAATAAGATTAATAGAAGCTAAGTTACATGCAGAATTATCCAGATGCATATATTCGGAACAAGGATTTGATGCATTTATCCTACCGGCATTCGGTGCAGTGTGCCACTTATTGATTGTAGTGTCGAACTGAACTCCGGGGTCCGCGCTCTCCCATGCAGCTTCGGCTATTTGTCGCCATATGTCTTTGGCATCCACTTTTTTCATAACTTTGTCACTATTTACTGCCTGTAGATTCCATTCACTCCCAGACTCGACTGCACGCATAAAATCATCGCTGACTCTAACTGAATTATTTGCATTCTGATATTGAACTGATATCGCATCTTTGCCATTCAAACCCATATCAAATCCAGCATCTCGCAAAACTCTAGCTTTCCTTTCCTCTACAGCCTTGCACCATATAAAATCTTCTATGTCTGGGTGGTCAACGTTTAAGATCGCCATTTTTGCTGCTCGTCGAGTCTTGCCGCCACTAGATATGCTCCCTGCCGACGAGTCGGCTCCTCTCATAAAGCTCACTGGGCCAGAAGCCAATCCGCCGCTAGAACTTAAACCTTCGACACTCGATCTTATTTTGCTTAAGTTTACTCCTGCACCGGAACCACCTTTAAAGATCATTCCTTCTTCGTAATACCAATTCAAAATTGATTTCATCTCGTCATCCACTGAAAGTATGAAACATGCGCTAGCTTGCTGAACTCGATCTGGCAAGCCAATATTAAACCAGACTGGCGAGTTAAAAGCTGCCCGTTGAGTAGCTAATATAAACTTGAGCTCTTCGCAAAATACTCGTGACTCTTGGGAGCTTGAGAAATAACCACTATCTAGCCCAACTCGCGTAATTGTATCTGCAACTCGAGACACTAACTGCTTAACTGAGTACTCTCGTTGTTCGCTACCAGGGGTGCCAGAGAAATACTTTTGGGCAACAATATTAACAGAATTCTGGGACCAGCCTTCAGGAAACTCGACTCCCAACTGCCTAAAAACAAGTTCACCGTTAAGCGGGTTAATAATCTCTGAATCAAATTTTCTCCACCCTAGCATATCAAATGCCGAAGTCTTCTCGTTTGTGAAATATCTACCGATTCCAAGCTTTGTAGTTTGTGCCATAATACCCCTTACACCTTGCATAGTCTCGCCATTCAATACACTAAAATGGCTAGTTCAAATTTTTATATTTTTAGTTGCCAGCTCACCACAACTAATTTAGCGCTCATGTTTTAACAAGGGCGCCAAATTAATCATCGTAAAGTCGCTTCTTGAGCCTAGACAGCTCTCTTTCAAAACTTGATATATCTTTAAAGCTTCTATAGACAGAGGCAAACCTCACATATGCCACATCATTTAACTGAGCAAGCTGCTCCATGACCAACTCACCTACAAAATCTGCATTAACTTCAGCCTTACCTGTGGCATATATCTTCTCTTCCACCAAAGCTACCAAATCTTCAACTTGTTCAACCGTAACTGTGGTTTTATCGCATGCTCTTTGTATACCTTCGGTAATTTTCATTCGATCAAATATCTGTCGTTGACCATTCTTCTTAACAACGACTATGCTTGGCCTCTCGACACGTTCATAGGTTGTAAATCTATGTCCAGCATCAATACACTGCCGTCTTCTCCTAATTGCCGTACCACTCGCGA
Source organism: Candidatus Saccharimonadia bacterium (assembly GCA_937951635.1). Classification (GTDB taxonomy): domain Bacteria; phylum Patescibacteriota; class Saccharimonadia; order Saccharimonadales; family CALFBO01; genus CALFBO01. The sequence goes on along the minus strand of CALFBO010000046.1, from coordinate 9,952 downwards.
CAAGTCGTGACTCTATAACTTTCGTATTACCATATGGGGCTTTTGGGCATTTCATTTGTATATCTATATTTAGTGTTATGGATTTAATGTTAGCACTAAATATGGTGTCAATCAATATTTTATTGTTGCAAAATTTACCTAATAAATCTTAGATAAAAATGTGAAAATCAGTAGTTAAAGATTGTAAATTTCTACAGATCAATATCTGATTCGGAGGACTCTTCTTGCGTCTTTTTCTTTCTGCGAAGGAAAGAAGGTTTGTCGTATTTTTCATCGTCAGAATCGTACGACCAAATACTGGGCCGCAGCTCGTCTGAACCATTGCTGCTGATACGTTCGACCGACTTGGCTTTATTATCGTCTTGATTGTGCCGAGGCGAGATATCACTTGAATTGCCTTCGTCCAATGAGTTGCTAGTATCGTCTGCATCTATTGACTCATTTACGTCCTCTTCTTCGCTCTCAAATATTGACCCTTCTGAGGATGTATCTGCACCTGTTAGGTCGGTCGCATAAGCACCTGCTGCCGATCTTGAAGCTCGATTAGAATAATAATCAACATCAAAACCAGTTGCAATAACGGTTATAGACACATTATCTTGCATATCATCTTTAAGTGTCGCGCCAAAAATAATGTTTGCATCTGGATCAACTGCACCAGTTATGACTTCTGCAGCCTCATTAATCTCGTGCATGGACATGTTGGAGCCGCCACTTATATTGAAGAGTACGCCCCGTGCTCCATCTACTGAAACTTCGAGCAATGGAGATTCTATCGCCTGGTGTGCAGCTTCAATAGCACGGTTGTCGCCCGACCCGTGACCAATACCCATTAATGCCGAACCTGCATTGCTCATAACAGTTCGGACATCTGCAAAGTCAAGATTAATTAGACCGTGTATGGTTATCAAATCTGAGATACCTTGGACACCTTGTCGCAGAACATCATCTGCAACCTTGAATGCATCCATTAAAGGGGTGTCCCTATCTATGGTTTGCAGTAGTCGGTCATTTGGAATCGTTATCAATGTGTCTACAGAATCTGCTAGTTGCTGAATTGACTCGTCGGCGTTACGTCGACGCTTCTCGCCCTCAAATGCAAATGGTTTAGTGGCTATGCCCACTACCAAAACTTCGTCACCTTTAGCAAGACTTGCTATAACAGGGCCTGCACCACTACCCGTTCCACCACCAGCACCGTAAGTTACAAATATCATGTCTGCACCACCCAGCACCTTAGAGAGATCTTCTGCAGACTCTTCGGCTGCTCGCTTACCTACTTCTGGGTTTGCACCCGCACCCAAACCTTTTGTAGTTTCACGGCCAATATGAACTTTAGTTTGAGCTTTGGAAAAATGAAGAGCCTGAGCATCGGTGTTAATGGCAATAAACTCCACGCCATCTATACCTGCCTCGATCATTCTATTGACGGCCGCCCCACCAGCTCCTCCAACACCAATAACTTTTATTCTAGCGAATGACTCAATCGCTGGGGCAACCTCGGGCATAAAAACTCTCCTATAATTTATGCTCTTAAGTATACTTATTGACTATTCGCATTACAATGTTATTCACTAATTTTTTATATATTTTTTGTTGTGCAAGCATGTATATAAATATTGTTCGCAACATTGTTGTGAATAAGATATTTGATCAAAAACTAAAAATGAAACGGCTGCGCAACCATGTCTTAAATTGACATGCAGCACTAGAAACTATCGCATTTGCAGGGTGCTTCACGAAGTTTTCTAACTCATAGCTGGAGTTCAGAAACTAATATTCAGCTTAAGTTTTGAATCTACCTAATAAATCAGTAAAATAACCTGCTAAAGCGCCTGCGCGCTTTGAGGCAACACCCTTTTTACTTTTTGAACTTCCACCCCTAGTACCGCCCAGCTGATAATCCATCAACATCAATCCAACTGCGGCTGACATTTCTGGCGAGTTAATAGAATCGGCAACAACGGCCTTATTTTTGGGATGCATGACGCGAGCAGGCAGCTGCAGATGTTCCTTTGCAGACACATCTATACCTTTTAAATTTGCACCCCCGCCAACAAGCAAAGCACCACCTGGCAGCTTTCCAGCTCTACCTATGCGCGATAGTTCAGAATTAACTAGTTCAAATAACTCATCCAGTCTTGCCTGCACAATACTTGAAACTTCTGTAGGGTCAAATTCAAACTTATTGCCAGCATACTCAAACTTAACGGACTTTTTAGCCGCAGCTCTCATATTGGTGTGCTCTATCTTTACTAATTCAGCGACTTCGATCTCGGTTTTTAGACCAATAGCAAGATCGTTCGTTATGTTGTCGCTTCCAACTGGCAGTATTGCCACATGCTGAACATCGTCTTCTTCTACGATGGCTATACCGGTAGTTGATGCTCCAATATCTATTACAACCGACCCCGACTCGCGCTGTTTAGCTCCCAAAACTGCTTCTGAAGCAGCCAATACAGATACTATATGATGGTGAGGCTCAATTGCGGGAATCTCCAAAACACGATCAAGACTCTTCACTGCGGGTGTAGATGCGGTGACCAAGTGGGCGTTTACCTCCAGCCGAACACCGCTCATGCCAAGAGGTTCTTTGATATTTTGCTGCCCATCTAGCGAGTAGTTGCGCGCAAAAACTTGCAATATTTCTCTGTTAGGAGGCAACTGAACAACGGTTGCCGCCTCTTCAACACGCTCCAAATCATCAATTTCTATCTCGTGACTGCTGTTAGAAATTGCGATGACGCCTTTGGAGTCCAGGCCAATTACGTGCGCCCCGTTCACACCCACAGTAGCGCCTTCGATGTGCTGACCCGACATTCTTTCAGCTTCCTCTACAACGTCTGCCACAACTGTAGCCGCTTCTTCGACACTTATTACTACACCTTTTCGCATCCCCCTAGAAGCACCAATCCCTGCACCAATAATGGTCGGCTGGCTATCACCTTCGTTTAGCACCCCAATAACAGCTCTAGTATTTTGAGAACCTATGTCTATGCCGGTGTATATGTTTTCTGAACTTCTCATAATTTAGCCTAAGTATACACAGCAAACTACCTTAGGAGCAATCTGTATTATCTAATCAATAAAAATACTTAGCCGCAGCTACAGTTGGGACGAAGTAAGGATCTCAAACCCATCATCTGTAACCAAAACCGTATGTTCAAAATGAGCAGACATAGACCCATCGTAGGTCCTTATAGTCCAACCATCGCTGTCAATCATAATTCGGTAGTCGCCTAGCGTAGCCATTGGCTCTATGGCTATAGTCATGCCCGCCTTGAGGGGCATACCGGTTCCAGCAGTGCCGTAATTGGGAATCTCGGGGTCTTCATGAAGTTCATGGCCAACTCCATGCCCAACCAGATCTCGTACAATCCCGTGCCCAGCACCATCCAGCACCGATTGCACTGCAGAGCTTATATCGCCCACTCTCACCCCGTCGCGAACCACATCTATGCCGCTATACAGCGCACGCTCAGTATTATTAAGTAGTTCACGACGTGCTTTAGATATATCTCCTACCGGTAGCGTTCGGCCGCTATCAGTTATCATTCCTCTATACCTCACGCCAAAGTCCAGGCTAAGAATGTCCCCTTCCTTAACTTTTATGTCTCGTGGTATACCGTGCTCAACCTCATCATTATGAGAAACACAAATAACACCCGGAAATCCATGATACCCCAAAAATGGAGCTTCTCCGCCATGTTGTTTAAGTAATTTTCGGGCCATTTGATCAATATCTAAACCTGAAACACCCGGCTCAACAACCTGCTGGATTTCATCTAAAATTAAAGCAAGCATCGCTCCACTTTCCTTAATGGCTGAGATTTCTTGACTAGTTTTAACTTGAGTTTTCATACTAAATCACTCCACTCAAAAATTGATCGATGCGTTCATGTACAGACTCAATGTCTGCCTCGCCATCGATTTTAGCAACAGGTATTCCATTTGCAATAAAGCCATCTATCATTGGTGTTATATGGTTAAGATAGATTTCGTACCTGTCGCTTATAGTTTTGCTCGTATCGTCGACTCTGCCTCTCGACAGTAGTCTGCGCTGCACCTCGGACTCTCTAACCATAATATGCACCACACCCTCAAGACTGCGCTGAGATCTGCTCAAATATTCATAGAACCACTCTACTTGACTCTGGCGGCGAGGAAAGCCGTCTAGAATAATTTTGGTATCAACTTCAACAGCATCAATTGCCTGTTCGAGTATTTCACCCACTATCTTATCGGGAAGCATCCTGCCTAATTTCATCATCTCCAAAAGTTCATCATCGACTGTAGCGGCAAGCACCCTACCAATAGAAATCCATGCCAACCCAAGCCTGTCACGAAGCAACTTTGCTTGGACGGTCTTACCGGCTCCAGGCGGACCTTCCATTAAAATCACTGAGATGACCTTACTAACTCGGCCACCATAGCCCCATCAATTCGGCCCTTGCCTGCCTCTATGACGGTCTTTATTATTAAGCCAATATTATCGCCATGAACCCCGCGCGCCTCATCAATGATTCGCATAACTTCGTCCTTGGTCATAGGTTGAGGCAAATATTCTGCCACTATTTTGGCTTCATTCAACTCTTTTTGGGACCTTTCGTCTTCTGAATTATCAATATAAAGTTTGGCAGCGTCTCTTCGCCTCTTATGCTCCTGTTGCAACACTTTTAGTATGTCATCGTTGCGGAGCTCTCCTTTTATGCGGATCTCTTCGGTTTGGATGGCGGCTTTTAGCATCTTCAAAACAGAAACTCGCAACTTATCGCCACTTAAAAGAGAGGTTTTTATGTCTTTTTCAAGATTATTTTTTATGGACATAATGCAAGTCTAGCACTATGAATATCGATAAGCTAGCGTCTAACGCCCATTCTAATATTTCTAAGCTTGGCTTCTTTGCGCTGTTTTCTAACTATTGCCTTTTGTCGGCGCTCAGTCTTAGAAATAGACTTCTCGAAGTACTGTGAAGAGCGCGCTTTTGCCAATACGCCAGATTGTTGCACTTTACGATTAAAACGTCTAATCATATTCTCTAGTGCTTCTTTATTGTCTTTTCTGGTAACTTGAATCATTTTGGTTCCTAATTTATTTATAAATTTTTAGTACAAGGTTCTCTCGTATAGACACTTTCGTAAAAAACCTACGACCTCACACTACATTTTGCGTTATTATACCCCAACAGGGGTAATTATTCAAATATATCAACCAGCTGAAGTTGTACTGATTTTCTACCATTCCAATGATTGTACCCAAGAGTAAACAACGCTTCCGCCTCACCCTCGATGAGACTTACCTTTTTGGCCAGACCAAACCCAATGCCGGAAACAACTCGACTATCGGCATCCTGGAGGTCAACTTTTGCATGGACTCCATCGGCACCTACTGCTCTCCAGCTTTTAACAAATGCCTTAACTTTAAAAAGAGGGACAGGGTTACCTTCGCCAAATGGTTCAAGCAATGAAATTCGATCCACTAATGCAGGGCCCACCAACTCAAAATTTGCCAACTCCATATCTGCGACAGGCGAGTTGGCTAGTTGCTGCTCGCTTAAAGACAGGTTGCTGTAATAGTTGTTAATAAAACTCCTAAAACTATCGATATTCTCTTCTTTTATTGTCATCCCGGCGGCTGCGGCATGCCCTCCGCCCTTTATCACCAGCTCTCCTGCTTCTTTTATGGCTACTGCAGGGTTGTATTCTCCAAATGATCTTGCAGATCCCGTAGCCGTGCCGTCGTCCTCGATGCCTAGCACAAATGCCGGCCTCTTAAAATCTTCCACCAACTTGGCTGCAACTATACCGACAACTCCGTGAGACCAGCCACGACCAGCCACGACAATAATGTCACCATTTTGCTTCTTTGCTAGTAAGCTCGCTTCGTCATAAACATCTTTTTGTATTTTACGTCTAGCCGTATTTTGTTTGTCCAATTCACGAGCTAAAGTTTCAGCGCTAGCCACACTATCACACGACAGCAGGTCCATACTATTCTTTGCAGTATCTAGCCTGCCTGAAGCGTTAAGTCTTGGCCCTAATCCGAAACCAAATGACCGGGAGTCCAACTCGTTTAAAGAAATCTTTGCCACCTTCACCAGTTCGGCAATGCCAGGCCTTCGTGACTGCTTGGCCACGTGTAAGCCCCAATATGCAAGTGTTCGATTTTCGCTTTGCAATGGTACGACATCGCATACGGTCCCAAGTGCTACCAAATCTAGAAGCCATTTTTCTTGACCTGGATCAAGTCCAGTCAACTTAGTTTGCAGCGCCCTCACTAAACCAAATGCAACGCCAACTCCGGCCAAGTCTCTAAATGGATAATCCGAATCTGCACGCTTAGGATTTATAACCGCTACAGCCGAAGGTAGCCTGTCGCCAATATTGTGGTGATCTGTAACAATCACGTCCAAGCCATGCGTGCCTGCAAAATCAATATGCTCATAGGCAATTGAGCCTGTATCTACGGTTACTATGAGTTTCACGCCCTGGGACTTCAGCTCCAGAATACCTCGTTCACCCAGGCCATAACCATCAATGAAGCGTGATGGAATAAAATTAACCACATCAAGACCCATGGCTCTAAATGACTCAGTAAGCACTGTAGTGGCGGTCATTCCGTCAACGTCATAATCACCGTACACTGCGACCTTCTCACTATTCGTATGGGCATCAGAAATTCTCGTTACAGCAGCCCCCATATCGGGCAACAAGAACGGGTCGGCCATATCTTCATAGCTTGGGTTTAAAAAAAGATCAACGTCCTTGACTCCTCTTTTATCCAGAAGAGTTTTAATTATTGCCTCAACATCCATAATCTATAGTATAGCTGCATAAATACAAAACGTGCATCCTTGAGCCAAATAATGCATGTGTTTGATGGGCTGTTATTACACCAAAGCATGTCCATGGATACAGTACGAAGTAAGGCAGTTCTTATGGCCCGTAAGGCTAGTTTTTTAGGGTTGCAGCTATATAGCATGGCTACAATGCCCTTCGCCCTGGATATGGCACGGGAAGGCCGTCAAGGCATTTACTTCATATCGAGCAAATGACATAAGTAGTTGCTAGACAATTAGATAATCCTATATACTATGTACGTTGTTCTAATGACAATACAGAGGATGTAAAGGGAGTTGTAGAGTTAATGCTAGATGTTTTTATCACGTCACGTGTAAGACGAAAAGTTATAGTTGTGTACGCAAAGTACCCTGATTTTAAGACGCACGTCAGAGGTTTAGCCAAGCTCATCAAAGAAGATCCTGGAAATATTCAACGCGAATTAAGAAGGCTGGAAAAAATTGGCTTTTTGAAATCAGAAAAAAAGGGCAACACAAAAATTTATCAAACCAACAAGCAGTTTGCAATTTTCAAAGAACTACAATCTATAGTCCTGAAAGCCCAACGAGCACACAGATCAGGCAAAAGTTAGCCAACTAAAGGCCCGACGAAACCAAAATTGCTTAATTACTATGAAATTGCTGTAGAAAATCGTGGTTTACGGCAAATAAACGCCCTAACCTATTCATCCGAGTCTAAGATAGAGACAGGAACAGTTGTCCTTGTAAGCGTAAGAAATACACCCTCTACTGGAGTGGTGCTTTCTGCATGCGCTAAGCCAAAATTCAAAACCAAGCCAGTAGAAAAAATCCTCTACCCTAATGCCATACCCCAAGCAACCTTAAACACCATAGAGTGGATGTCGCAGTACTATTGCACTAGCATTTCGAGAACTATTGGGCTGTTATTTCCACGAGGAGCATCAAAATCAAGGCGAGCAAAGAAGAGTGGTGAACCTAGTTCTGATTTGACGGAAAAACAAACCTCACTTACGCAAAAACAAGAACAAGCATTATCTACATTAAACAACGAGCCAAACGGAACCTTTATTCTTCACGGCGCAACTGGATCTGGTAAAACCAGGGTCTATCTAGAGCGTGCAAAAAAGGTTTTAGGGCAAGGTCGCGGAGTAATAATACTGGTGCCCGAAATTGGACTCACCTCACAAATGGTACTTCAGTCCAAGACTCAATTGAAAAGTGAGTTTATATTGCTACACTCAAACCAAACCCAATCTCAAAGACATCAACAATGGGAAAAGGTGTATGAATCTACGACACCGTTAGTTATTGGCCCAAGATCTGCCTTATTTTGTCCAGTTAAAAATATAGGCCTAATCGTCATAGACGAAGAACACGAAGCGACCTACAAACAAGAAAGCGCACCAAAATATCATTCTTTGCATGTAGCAGCAAAGCTCGGCGCCGAACACAAAGCCCAAATAATACTCGGTTCGGCCACGCCTCGAATTGAAGATGTTTATCTTGCCAAAAAACGAAAACGTACGGTTATCAGTATGCCGTCTAGCGTCAATAAAAAATCAACCGACGTAGTCGTTATAGATTTAAAAACAATAAAGGATGCATCAAAAAGAATCTTATCGCCATCTTTAATATCTGCCACAAAATCTAGCCTAGCAAATAATCGGCAAGTACTGCTGTTTCACAACAGGCGCGGCACATCCAGTAGCGTACTGTGCTCTGACTGCGGCGAAACACTAAACTGCCCCAGCTGCCACCTTCCCCTAACTCACCACTCTGACTGGAAAAAGCTAGTCTGTCATATTTGTAATTATAGAACCAATATCATTTTCAATTGCCCCGAGTGTAGATCTTCCGATTTAATCTACAAAGGGGTGGGCACGAAACAAATAGCAAAAATGCTATCTATAATTTTCCCCGCTGCTAATATCGCCAGGTTCGATAGCGACCTTTCCAATAAAGACAAGCTCGCCAATCGATACGAAGAATTACGCACAGGCGGTATAGATATAGTGGTTGGAACTCAGATGATTGCAAAAGGACTAGACCTGCCAAAACTTGAAACTGTCGGAGTAATCAACGCCGACAGTTCGCTATATTTGCCAGATTACTCTGCCGGCGAGCGAACTTTTCAGTTAATCAACCAAGTTATTGGAAGAGTTGGCAGACATATTCCGGGTAAGGTAGTTGTTCAAACATACTCACCGGATCACATAGCAATCAAGTCGGCTCTAAACAAAGACTACCAAGCTTTCTTTAATCATGAAATCGCTCAAAGAGAACAGCTACTTTACCCCCCGTTTGCTTACCTGCTTAAGATCTCTGGTAAGTTTAAATCACAAGCTGAAGCTCAAGCAAAGCTGCAAAAACTGGCAGATGACATACGAAAAAAACTAAGAGGCAGCGTCCAAATACTAGGACCAACTCCAGCCTATCATGAGCGGTCACAAGACACATTCAGGTGGCAGCTTGTTATAAAATCAAAGCGTCGAAAATTACTTCAAGCAATCATTGCCGAATTGGGCAATGATTTGGCATACGAGCTAGACCCAATCAACCTACTCTAGCTCCTTCTAGCTGCGCATCCATTCCCGCTATTTTTAGAATCCAAACGCAAATGATCTTTCCTCTCATGGTGTATAATTACTCGATATGAACAGAGGGAATATAATCACGCTACCAGACACGCGGCTTCGCGAAAAGTCTATTCGCATTGCCGATGTTGATAATGAAGTGCAACAGCTAGTTGACGACATGATTGCTGCCAGTCTCGACTGGGAAGAAAGCAGAGACCACGAACTGTGTGCTGGGCTGGCGGCCGTGCAGGTGGGTGTACTAAAACGAGTGGTTGTACTCCGCGTTGACCAAGACTCCAAAAACAACACCGAATTTGCACCCATCATAAACCCTAAAATTATTCGTACAGAAGGTACGCCAGAAGTTGATTTTGAAGGCTGCCTTAGCGTCAAAGACATGTACGGAAAGGTTCCAAGGTATCCCAAGGTTAAGATTAAAGCTCTAAACATCGATGGCCACGAAATCAGGATAACTGCCGAAGGACACCTGGCCAGGCTAATCCAACATGAGATCGACCATACAAATGGAATACTGTACGTAGACCACATAAAAGAT
>CALFBO010000045.1 GCA_937951635.1 Candidatus Saccharimonadia bacterium | reverse complement strand
GCAAGAATACAGGGTTTCCCAGAATGGTTTAAGCCGCACCCAGACGACCTCCATGCGTACAGGCAGTTTGGCAATGCAGTTTCTGTGCCTGTGATAGAGATACTGACAAGAGACTTATTAGAGGATTCTTAGGGTGAAGCGTTGCGTACTGATAGCGAGGGTTTCGACTGATAGACAAGAACAACAAGGATTGTCTATCGAGGATATGCAGCTCCCTAGGCTCCGTGAGTATGCACAGGAAAACGACTTTATAGTTGCGAAAGAATTTCCGTTTAGTGAGTCTGCTGACCAGAAAGTTCGTAACGAGTTTCTAGCATCGTTGGATTACGTTAAGAAGAATGAGATAGATGCTGTGCTGGTTTTTAGGGTTGACCGTATAACCAGAAATTATCGAGACGCCTCTGTGATTGAGGACTTGATTAAAGACAATGCTAAAGAGTTTCACTTTGTTGACCGCAGGCTCGTACTTCACAAATACAGTGAAAGTTCTAGCTGGGATGACTGGGCATTGGATGTTTTTCTTGCCAAGCGTGACATAAACCGCCTTAGAGGCTATGGCTTAGCAACCAAAAATACCAAGCTTAAAAAAGGTGAAGCTCCAGGCTATGTGCCGATGGGTTACGAAAATAGTGGCGAAGGTAGGAATAAGACAGTGGTTGTTGTCGAAGAAAAAGCTGAATATGCTAAGAAAATATTTGAATGGTATGCGAATAACGACTACTCTGCTAGGCAAATTGTAGATAGGCTAAAGAAAGACTACGATTTTAGTTATAGTCATTCATCTGTCTACAATCATATTCGTAATCAGTTCTTCATTGGGTTGATGTACGACCAGCAGGCCGATATGCACTATCCACATAACTACGACCTGTTCATAGATGAGGACTTATTCTATAAAGCCAACGCACGACTTAATGCAAGCTCGCATACTCGCAAGAAAACATCGAGTAAAGGGACATATCAGGGTTTGATTAAGTGCGCTGAATGCGGCAGGACATTATCACCTGACCCTAAAAAAGGAAAATACTTTTACTATCGCTGCGTCAACAAAGACAGACCGCACAAAATTAAAGCTCCTGAGCAAGCACATCTCGACAAAATGATAGTAGACATACTCAAAGACATAAAAATCAACGACAAGGCTTTAGGGCGTATCAGAACAATCCTAGAACGCAGCATTGAAAGCAACTCTTATGACATTGCCAAGATAAAAAAGAACTTAAACAAGCAGGTTGAAGAACAAGACACGATGATAAAGAATGCCGTTAAAGACAGGGCAAAATACGGCGATGATGGTATTACCATGAAAGAACTACAAAATATTCGTCATGAAGCGACAGCAAAAAAGAACGAGCTAATGAACAAGCTGTCTGCACTCGCTAGGGTTGAAAACGATAAGTTCGACGAGTCACTATCTCTGTTAGAACTCGTAAACAAAGGCTCTGAACTGTACCAACTAGCAAACAGGGACGAAAAACGTGAGATGTTGAAACTCGTATTTTCGAACTTTACTTGGGACGGTAATTCACTAGACTTTAATCTGTTAGAACCATTCAATCTGATGTTTGAATGTAAACAGAGTAAAGTCTGGCTCCGGGGAAAGGATTCGAACCTTCGACCTAATGGTTAACAGCCATCCGCTCTACCGCTGAGCTACCCCGGAATATATTGTTTGATATAAGCTCTACCTTTTCTTGGTTTGAGCTGCTTTTCTCGCCAGATTGCTTCTGAGCGAATGGCTGCTGACTCTTTATAAATCAACACCCATTCACCCGGATAGCGCGATGTGTAGTCTTTTAGTGCATGTGTATTATGTTGGTGCAATCTTCTGTCTAGTCAATATAATACTTGTCGGCATCTCGATTGCATATTGCACAAACATGCATCATTCATGGACCCTGGCATCAACCCACTTAAAGATTGATTGGTTTGCTCTACCTCAGCCATACAGCAGAGAGCCGCCCATGAATACTAAAATGAACCCGCCTCGCTAAGCGAGTTTTGAAAACATTTAAAAAAAGGTACGTCAACTCACAAAGCCAGAATTATAGTTGAACCAACAGCATGCCCCAGCTAAGTCGTGACCAGCCAATTATAGTGGTCGGGGGCAGAAAAAGTCAAACATACCTAACTCTTGGCTAAACTCTTTTATTTACCTTGGTTAAGCGTTCCTTAAAGCTGGCTGCTGCACTATCAAACCCTAATACCTCTAAAGCAACTATCAAAATATATAATTCGTCGGCCTCTAGCTTGGTTATACTTGGCTGCGATTCGGTTGCATCAAACCTAGACCCAACCAAGCCAACTAGCCATTTCTCTTGCGAAGGTTTGACCTTGTTGCTTTTAAACTCGGTCTTTGACCCTGCTACTTCTAGTGACCTTGCAGAATGTTCGCGCTTAATAAGCAAGCCCTTTGAAACCAGGTTTTCAATATGAACCGCAACCGTAGCTACCGACCTATAGTCTAGACCCCTCATAATCTCTCGATAGCTGGGGCTGTAGCCGTGACCGGCAATGAAGTTATCTATAAATGTCAGAAGCTGTCGCTGCTTCTTGGTGGGCCTGATTGGCTTTTGTGGTATCGACTCTACTTCCATTTCCAACTATTCAAGATATTGTCGGCGCTATTACTGTCGCTTTCACTGTAGGTTGCCAGGTGTATATAAATTCCCATAGATGCCATTTCTACATCATAGCTACTAAGCTTGTCTGCCCATACAAAGGTGTGAGAAGCTCTCCACCCGTCGTCATCCTGTTCGCTGTACTGTACGGCCGGCTGGGTGTCTAACAGTAAATCCAGCCTAGACAAAGAGTCGTAGTCTGTATCCCACCCAGCGGCATACTCTTCCAGACTAGCTGGAACAACCAAAGCCCCGGCCTCGCTAGGAATGTTGCCTGTTGCAACGAAGCCAAATGGGTGCTTTATGGCACACCCCCCAACCCTGGTTACTCTGCCCGACCAGTCTAGTGGAGCTTCAAATGTATAACATTCTGTATCTACAGTAAAAGACATCTGTCCTTCTGGAGCGCTGTTAATAAGTTCTTTCGCTTGGTCGGCATCTTTGTCGCGATCGGCTATAAACAGCCAGCCAGCCGCCAAGCCTATTACCGATAGTGCTATTAACGCAACAATAGAGCCATGGTGATGGGTATGTTTTGGGCTTTTCATTGCTAAATTTTAACACGCAACAGATGATACAATACATCTTATAATGAACAGTCCTGCCAAAGTTCACCAATCCTGGTTCTATCCAGCCCTGCTGCTGCTGGGCGATGCAATCACAATTCTAGCTTCGTTCGTTGCCGCTTTTTACCTACGCATAGTGGTAGACGGCCGGCCGGCCATAGGAATTACCACCTGGCGTGAGTTTGCTGGAGTTATTGGGTTGCTGGTGCCTTTTTGGTTAATAATATTTGCGGCAATTGGACTATACAGCAACAGCATCTATCAGATTAGAGCCAAAGAGCTTGGCAGGCTTGTACTGGGCGTTGTTCTGGGTATTCAAGCAACCATAACTGCAGACTTCATACTAGAAAAACAACTATTTGGGGCTCGACTAATCGTAATCTATGCATTCATAATGCTACTTGCAAGCCTGGTGCTATTTCGCACGCTCATACGAGGACTGCGACATGCACTATTTGCCAAAGGTATTGGGGTTAGCAGAGTATTGCTCGTAGGGTCATCCAAAACCACTAAAGACATTGCTCACGCAATTAGCAACCCAGCCAATACCGGCTACCAACTAGTCGCCATTGTAGCTCCAGGCAGCTTTACCAAGCAGCGGCTATTCGAATCTATCGACAAATACTCTACGCCAGAACAAGCCCTAGTAAACCTGGAAGAATTACAGATAGACACCATTATTCAAACAGACCTACTCAACAACCCGGCTCGCAACAAACTTATTGCCGACGCCGCGCTGGCACGACATATTCAATTCAAGATTGTACCCAACGAAGCAGACGTGTTTGGTTCAACCACAGAAGTCGAACTGTTCCAGTCCTACCCGGTTTTAGTAGCCCACCAAACCCCACTGACCGGCTGGGGACGGGTTACAAAGCGGTTATTCGACCTATCGGTGTCCTTGCTGGGCATAATAATACTTAGCCCAATTATGCTGCTAACCGCTGCGGCAATAAAACTCATGGAGCCAAAAGATCCGGTTTTATTTAGGCACGATCGAGTAACCCGCTTTGGTAACGTGGTTGGCATATATAAGTTTCGTACCATGCAAAGCAAATATTCGGGCAACATCCTCGAACAGCTACAAAAGATGGGACGGCCCGATTTGATCGAAGAAGCAAAGAAAAACGGGTTCCAGCTACAAAACGACCCGCGCGTCACCAAAATTGGCGGTTTCTTAAGAAACACCAGTCTCGACGAACTACCCCAGTTATTCAACGTACTTGCTGGCGAAATAAGCCTTGTTGGGCCAAGGGCCCTAACCAAGCCAGAACTAACCGGGCACGAAAAAGAAGCACCTATACTTTTGAGCGTAAAAACAGGCATAACCGGCCTAGCCCAAATCAGTGGTCGCAGCGACATTAGTCCCGAAGAACGCCTGCGCTACAACCTAACCTATGTGCGAAACTGGTCGTTTAGTATGGACATGGTAATCATACTCAAAACCATAAGAGACGTATTCAAACGAGTGGGTACAAGGTGACTGGGCCCAAAGTAGCCATAGTCCACGACTGGCTAGTAGATACAGCCGGAGCTTCCAGGGAGATTCTAGAAGTTTGCAAAGCCTTCCCCGGCGCACCGCTCTACACTAGTGTCTACTTTCCTGAGCAAGCCTCTCCAGAATTTAAAGATGTAGACGTACGAACCAGCTTTATTCAAAAAATGCCATTCTTTAAAAACCGCCACCAACTAGCCTTTTGGTTGAGAATGATTCACTGGGCCAGGCTGAACTTAAATGAATACGACATTATCATCAGCTCGTCGGGCTCGGAAGCCAAAGGCATAAACACCAGCCGCGACCAACTTCATGTCAACGTATGCTACACCCCAACCCACTACTACTGGAGTCATTTTGAAGAGTATCTCAAAACACCAGGCCTAGGCTGGCTAGACCCATTGGCACGAGTCGGCCTAAAGGCTCTTGTGGTGCCACTGCGCTGGCTAGACAAGCAGGCTGCTCAAAAGCCCGACAAAATAGTTGCCATATCCAGCGCCGTTCAAAAGCGAATTAAAAAGTACTATGGACGCAACAGTACTGTAATATTCCCCCCCGTAGATACCAAAAAATATGCAAACGATGCTTCGGCTGAAAGGTCAGGCTATATCGTTGTGGGGCGCCAAGTACCCTACAAAAGGATTGATCTTCCGGTGCGGGCTTGTAGCGCCCTGGGCAAAAAACTAGTCGTGGTGGGCACAGGGCCAGACCACCAAAAGCTGAAAGATCTGGCCGGGCCAAGCATAGAATTTCTTGGCCACGCCAGTGAAGCCAACAAAACAGCTGCCCTAAAAGCCGCAAATTGCTTTATATTTCCCAACGAAGACGACTTTGGCATAGTGCCAGTAGAAGCTATGTCGGCAGGCGCAGCGGTCATTGCCTTCAAGGCAGGTGGTGCACTAGACACAGTTATAGACCAAAAAACTGGCATCTTTTTTGAAGACCAAACCAGCCATGGGTTGCAACAAGCAATTAAGCTATTTGAAAAACAAAATTTTGACAATGACGCAATCGCAAAACACGCCAAGCAATTCGATAATTTGGTGTTCAGGAAAAATGTTAAGCAATTCGTTGACCAATCCTGGAGTCAACACTCCCCCAAGCAGTCAGGCGACGTCTAACGCTATGTCTGCGCAAAAACATATAGTTATAGATGCCAGGACCATTGCTTCTAGCACAGGTCGCTATGTGCACCGTCTGGTAGACAATCTGCAAGACCTAGACCGCATCAACCGCTACAGCATACTAGTTAGGCCTACAGAGCTAACCTTTTGGCAGCCCTCTGCCGCAAATTTTAGCCTAGTCGAGGCGCCATTTGCCGACTTCTCGTTTGGCGAACAAATTGGCCTAAAACGCCTACTCGATAAACTTAGCCCAGACTTGGTGCACTTCATAATGCCCCAGCACCCAGTTTTATACAAAGGCAAGTTTTTGGTAACCATTCACGACTTAACTATGCGCAGGTTTGGACACAGGTCGTTTAAGACCAGTCCTTTTTTACGAGTTTTAAAGCAGCCTGTCTATGACCGCGTTCTCAAACGAGCCGTGCAAAACAGCTCCGGAATCATCACACCTACAAATTTTGTAAAACAAGATATCGCCAGTAGCTACGATGTCGACGAGTCAAAACTATTTGTAACCTATGAAGCTGCCGAGCAACTACCCAGCCCAGCCCAAAAACCACAATACAATGACTACATCATGTATGTTGGCCATGCCTCGGACTACAAAAACCTCAAGCTTCTAATAGCCGCACATCAAGCATTAATTGCAGACCACCCAAAACTATGGCTGATACTTGTTGGCAAGCTCAGCAACAACCACAAAAAATTACAACAATGGAGCCAACAACAAAACTTTAAGCAACTGCGGTTTACCGGTTTTGTGAATGACAGAGAGTTGCATGGATTTTATAAAAATACTCGCGCCTATGTATTCCCATCGCTATCGGAAGGGTTTGGCTTGCCAGGACTAGAAGCCATGCTGCATGGAGCACCAGTGGTGTCGAGCAATACAACCTGCCTACCCGAAGTTTACGGCAATGCAGCCAAGTACTTTAACCCACTCAGCGTAAAAGATATGGCAAAGTCAATAAACGACGTGATATCGTCAAAAAAAGCCAGTAAAGATCTAGTAGCTGCTGGCAAGAAACAAGCTCAGCTATATTCCTGGCAACAAACTGCTGCCGAAACTCTCGCTATCTATAAACAATATTTGTAGGTCTGTATGTTTTGCCGACTACCCCGAGCCATGGTTGACTCGGGGTAGCGGTACGCGACACCTATACGGCAGAGTCCTCTATTCTCAGTTCACCTAGAACCTCTTCTGTAGTCATGGGTTGCGCTAATCTTCGCGCAGGCAAGTATTCATAAAAGTCAACTCCTTGAGAAAAAGGGTAAAATCGTATGTATCGTAACTCTCTGTCTAGAACCAGTCTAGATTCTACACCCTGGTAGATAAACCTCCACTCATCAGGTGCAACGCTATACTCGCCCGTTGCAAAATAGGGTCGAAGACAGGCCCTAGCAACAACTTCTAACCGATTTGCAAAAAACACAAGGGCTATCTTTTGACGCAAGGTGCGCCAAAACACTACTCCTACGATGACTGCCAGCAAAGCTCCCAGCGGCACTGCAGCCAAAAAAGTGCTAAAAGTGGGCTGAGGTAAACCCAGTCTTGCGCGAAACACAGCTACAATGCCGTAGATCACCACAATAGAGGCTAAGGTTGTAGCCAAACCAACGACATACATCACCGCATTGATGACTTTATGCATCAAGCGAAAATATTCACTCTGCAAAGTTCTAAAAACTGCATTTGAATGTACACTACCAACATCTGTCGTCATGCTAACTCCTTGTCGTCGACGGACATACAGACCTAGTGCAACTATATAATAAACTTGTAGTAATGCATAGTTTGTTCTTGGTTCGTGAGTTCACTGCTGACTATTAGGCACTATGATAAATTTTGATCAACCGACCCAGTAGGTTCCCTGCTGGGTCGGTTGATTTTTTACAGCCTAGCGCACGCTATCTGCACGCTCAAGATTGGCCATACGCCTGGCTATTTCTGCAATCTCTTCAATATTTGAGCCGCTTGCTCCATCAACACGCTGCCAGCCCTCTTCGTTGTTAAGGCTGCCCCTGATGAGCAAGTATTCACGATAGCGACCAGTCACGTAAAAATGGATGAAATACCCTTCTACATCCGGAATTACCGCAAGCATCTCACTTGTACTGTGCCACCGCCACTCATAGCCAGGGTGCGGCAAAAGCTTATCTGGCGTCCATTCGCAGAGGCCTAGAATTGCTCCTCCAAATCTGTCTGCCTGACTGACACTACTGTCCTGGTGCACCTGTAGGGCCCAGCCCAGGCTTCCGGCAGCGGCAGCCACCAGTGCAGAACCAACAGCAAACAACAGTGCCCACAACGAAACAAACCCATAGTCTTGCGAAAGCATGATGATAAAAGCCGCGAAGCCAAACACGGCAAGAACCCAAAAAAGAACACTTACTTTACGGATCCTAATTTTCAACACATCCAGCTTTGCTAGGTGTCGTGCATTTCTCCACCTGTTCAATGTTGTAACTAGGTCGTCAATATGCGAGTAGTACGCATTTTGCTCACCCTCAAGCACTTCAGCGTCGTTAGGTACTGCCTCCATTTAGCTCACCACTTTCTTATAGAAGAATCGTACGGACTAGAGACTGTTCTTATGCTAGCAGATTACACAACTTAAACCATGAGCGGTTTGGTCTTAGCCTTTGATTCGTGTCTTGAGCCATGGCCCCAGAAATGCCAGCGGTGTTGTTTGCGGACACTTCTGGCGGCGCTGACTATGCGAGTGGCCAACACACAGTAAATAGGCTCGTCTAACAACTTTAACTAGAGAGCCATAGTTCGTGTAGACTATAGTTATGAGCAATCCAGAACTTAAGCCCCACATACCCGTTACAGAGGACCCGACAATAATGAAGTACGACCGTACATACAGCCACAGACCCAACTTTTTGCAAAAACTATTCCCGGCCAACCCCAACAATCAAGCTATTACCACAACAAGTAAGCTCAACACAACCAAAGAGACAACAAAAACCCCAAAACTAGACACCAGCAGCAATAAACCCGCCCCACAATTAAACAACCCCCTAAACAATGACTTAGTCAGGAAGATTTTGGCAAAGCGGGTTTCACTGCTCTTATTATTTTTTGTTATTCGGCCATCTTTCATACACCCAATTATCTGGCTTGGTATGTATGCTCTTTTTTACAGCCGGCTCAGTAACGCCCTAGACACTACAAAACCCAACAT
>CALFBO010000044.1 GCA_937951635.1 Candidatus Saccharimonadia bacterium | reverse complement strand
AGACTTGAGTTAAAGAATACCTACGTCGGGTCCTCGCCAGCAATCCAGCAGCGGACGTCTTGGGGATACGGCGACCTGCAAGCTGGCAAGTACCCAAGAGTTAACAACTCCCCGAATTTTGGTGTATATAGTCCTGCTATTGGCTGGTTCTCTACTCCCGAAGAGTTGACTACAATTCTTCAGGCGGCCCATGACCCAAGGTTGGGGCTGTTGTCTCTGGCGTCGACGCGCAAACTGGCATATGGAATCAATAACCATTATCGCTCAGCCAGTACCTATAACACAGAGTTCAGTAACGGCATGATACGGGTTGCGCTGCAGGACGATGTGCTATATGGACACAGCGGTGCTTTTACTGGTCATTGCTCGTCTTCTTATTTTAGTGACAGGACGGGGCTTCATGTTACTGCAATTTCCAATGGACGTTCCATACCTGTAAATGATTTGGTGTTTGGGGTGCATCAAGCTTATAGTTTTTTGCTTAATGAAAGCAATAATTCTTCCTTGCAAGAGTGTCAAGATTTGGGCATTGATGGCGTCTACAGTTGCCCTATTTTAGAACGACAGATAATCCATACTGGCAAGCGCTATGTGGCAGTCCCGGGATCTGATTTAATGCCCTTTTCATCTGTAGAGGACTTAGAGTTTGTCGATGAAGCTAGCCTTAAAATTTCTACTAGTTCGGACTTATTGAGCCCTGGTGAACTTATTGACTTGTCGGATGCTCACTCAAAACTGTCCCCACACATAAACTACGCAGGATTAACCCTTGACTTAGTTAGCAGATCGGCGTAAATATTTGTTGGGGTTGGGCGCTGCATCGAACTGCTCATGCTATGATATAGATTATAAAAGGTAGGGGGATGTTATGACTATAAAGATAGATTCAGACAAGCTGGTTAGTTGGTTGCAGCTAATTTTATTGTTGCTTATCGCTGGCACTTTGCTGTTTTACAAACCCTGGAATAACAGCAGTACTAGCGACCAACGCACGGTGACTGTTACTGGTAAAGCTACGGTAGAGGCGGCACCAAGTGAGTTTAGCTTTACCCCCTATTTTGAACAAAAGGGCGCCAACGAATCTGCGCTACGCGAGTCGTTAGTTGGCAAAGCGAATGATCTTGTTGCGACACTCAAGGGTGCGGGGGTTTCCGAAGAAGACATAAGCATCGACGCAAATAGCTACGATCGCTGGTACTGGGAGGATGATTCACAGGAAGAGGGCGTAATGACTGTGAGAGTGAATATTAAGGTAGATAATAAAGAATTGGCACAAACTGTACAAGATCACCTTTTAACTCTCGATGTGAAAGGCCAGCTAAGCCCCAGGGCAAGCTTTAGCGATTCGCAAAAAGACAGTTTAGAATCCAAGGCACTAGAAGAAGCTTCAAAGGACGCTCGTGAGCGTGCAGAAACTCAGGCAAATTTACTGGGGGCCGATATTGGCAAAGTGGTGCGAATTAACGAACAGCCATACGTAGATTATCCAGCTTACTACGATGCTGCCATAACCGAAGAAGCCAGCCCGGTGAGTGCAAGCTTGCCAGTATTGCCTGGCCAAAATGAGTACAGCAAGACAATTACTGTCACATATGAGCTTAAGTAATAGTTGAGTCTACTGTAGTTTTAGTAGATCAGTTTAATTTACAATTTCGGCCAACTTCGCCTATGTAATGCATGGTGTTATGCGGGTTGGGTGCGCATAGCTTGCATAAGTTTAATAATTATGCTATAATATATATTGTGATCAAAGACTTGATCCGCACTCGCAAACTTGCGAGTTCACAATTTGGAGATTTTGTATGACTGCTAAATTCTTGAGCGCTGCCTTTTTTGTTGTGGGTACCGTAGTGGTGCTCATTGCTCTATTGGCCGCAATGTGGTTGGCTTTCAATGGATTTATTGCCTACGTTTTTGGTGTTGAGGTCCTTGACCTTACCCTACTGGCAATCACCGCAATGGTGCTGGTCGGCGCTGTCGGCTCTATCCTTACCTGGCCACGGCCGCTCTTTCACTGAAATTGATGTTCTTCCCAAACGGGTATCTGTTTGGGAAGAGCCCGAGCGTATACCCGTTTGGGCAAGGACAAAATCTCCAATATAATAAAACCCCCAATCACGAAACTAACCCAGTCATATAAGCTTCAATGCAGGCACATCTAACTCACCTAATCTGTTTTAGGTAGCTATGACTACCTAAAACAGATTAGATAAGCAACCTGCACCTACCCTGAAGCTTATCTGTTCAGATTTAGTTTTGTGATTGGGGTAATTTAGTTAAAATTTCTAACCACCCCCGTTTTCATATAAATATGTTTGGGGGTGGTTTTTGTATCCTAGAATCTCGTTTGGCCTTTTGGGGCTATTGAAATCCTAAAATTAGTTGTATCTGCTAGGTAAGGTTTTGGGCTGATGTATTAAAGTGGGGAAAGCGGCAGTATCCAAGCTAATAGGCCTAGACCTATTGTGAGCAGAAGCAAGACCGCCCCAATCCCTACAATGACTTTTGACACTTCGCCAGTTTTTGGCTCATCGTTACTTGCAGTAGAGTTATTCAAGTTGACTCCTTTTGACCTAGAGGGTGTAAGCATATTATACAACGAATTTGTTGGTTATCAAAGCTGGTGATTAAACATCGCGGCCCAGGAGGCTGGTTGTTATGTAGTTTTTTGCGATTCCAGTAGGATTGTAATTTCGTATGCGCCTCTAATACTGGTTAGCATGCATGCTACAATAGCGCCTAAGTCGTTTGATAGTTCCTTTTGGCAATAGAGTGCATTGCGTATGCCTGCCACGACCTACGCAACACCTCAATAGGCACCTTGAGCTGCCGGTGTACCCTCGTTGGTCTTTATTAGATTCATTTTGCAGATTCTTCCCACTAAAGCAGGGTAGACGGCACCTGTTAGAGTGAGTGCCACCCCAAACCCCAAGAACTAGGAGTTTAAATTGATTGCAAAGTCTTTTCCGTATTCGAAATCTAGTAAGTTTTTGAGCCTTGGTTTTGTATTGAGCTCGTTGGCCTGGCTAAGCTTAGGCCGCAGTTTTTATTTGTGGCTAGCTGGAAATCTGCTTGGATACAGCTGGGTCTACTCTCGACGTTACGCCATCCGTGGTGGCGAAGCTACTCGGCTTCGTTTCTATAACGTGCTTTGGTGGATGATACTAATGCCGCTAGCTAGCTTGCATACGTTGGGCATGTCGTTTGAGTCATCAATGATTATGGGTGCGGTTGAGTTTACTGCATTTATAGCCTTCACACTGCTCATTTGTTTTGCGGTGTTCAGTGAGCTTGCAGGCTGGCTTAAGAGAAGACAGTAGCTGCCCAAGCGACCGCTCTTTCACCCGGCTCACTACTTGCTTGCAAGTTTTGACCGGGTGTTTTAATTTTATGTAAGTATTTGGGGTTGCATGAACTTGCCCAGGTCGCCAGCCCTCGGACAATTCGATCCGATCATTGCTATAGGTATGGCATGACCGTAAGCTTTGTTTGTGCTGAACATGCGAAGACTGCACTCAATAAGTAAAAAACCACCAAGGTAAATTGCTGTTACCTTGGTGGTTGGGGCTAGCTCGAGTTGCTAGAGTTGTTGTGTGCCGCGTCGATGATTTTTTTGACCATTCTACTAATTTCCTCTAGTAGTTCAGCTAGATGAGTTTTGCTGAAGCTAGCCCAGGTTCCGTCCAGTCCTTTGATCGTCAAGTCGTTTTCCCCAACGGTAACGCTGAAGTCGCCGTGCACAGGTTTTTGTTCTGAGTCGGTGGCTTCTAATAGTGCACCGATGCAGACTCCAAGCCTAGGCAAGCTTGCTACTTTAATCTCAACTTGGCGCCCTCCTAGGTCTCGTATTCGTACAACTGGCGGCACCGAGTGTTCTGCATAGAAAACCTTAATGGACGTAGCGCCAGTCAGCGGTTGTTCTTTAACTGTTGTCATATCGAACCTCGTTGTCGTGTCGAGCAATACTCTTAATCTTACTACAGATGCCTCATTGGCACTACCAAAACAACAACTCAAGCGACCAAGGACGTTTCATGGATGTCTAATTTTAAGACGTTGTTGATAGGAGCTTTATGAGGAAAGTCCTTGGGCATGTATAATCGTGTCACGCGCACCTTAAATGATTTTGTGAATAGTTGCTGTTGGGGCATTAGAGAGTTTTCATTTGATATATTTGAAACCATCGAACGTCAAAGTTTCGTACTACAGACAGAAAGTCAAAGGAGAATTACGATGATTAGCGACACGGAATCAATCCTAGAAGATGGAAGAAACGCCCTGATATCGTCTTGCGCCTGGATGCTGCTACTAACGTTTGCATTTTTGGCGGCTGCGGCTTACATGGGATTTCAGGCCTTGACCGCAGCCTTGTTTATAGGGTTTGCCATGGAGCTGGTGGCAACGTGTGCGCTTTTGAGCGCTAAATTGCCTAGGTAGCTGATTCGCGTCCTCGTACTCAACCTATTCGTGATTTATGACAAGCTATGTTTGTTGTAGGTTTTTTGCGAATAGGTTGAGTGCTTTTTTATTTTGAATTATTTATTGTTACATAAATTGTGGGTCGCAGGACTTGCAGAGTCGCGCCGGCCTTTTCTTATTAACTGTTTTCACGTTTAAATACCATTAATTTTATGTGGTTCATGCTGCTTTATGCGAGCCGCAAGTTGTACTGATTAGTAACCGACCACTACATTTGCTATTTTTAGGTATTAGTGTTATAGTATACTCATTAGTCGCACCTACTAGTTACGAAAGGATTCGGCATGGGTTTTGTCGAAAGAAGGCATTTTGGACTTTCTGGTAATTTGGCTGCAATAGCTTTGCTGCTGCTCACTTTGTCTGCAATAACGCTTTATGCCGGGTTTGCTGCTCCAAGCTATCTGGCTCTACCGTCCGCAATATTGTTATTCCTGTTTGCAATTCTTTATTGGCGAAGTAGCTACCCGCACCGAGCCAAGAAGCCCAAGCAAGAAGTTGTTAAGGAGCCGCGTCTGCGCATAGCAGACCTGCGAAACCTGAATCAATCCAAGCATATTGCGCCGGCGCTCACGAATGCTCCGCTCAGGCTTAGTTTGTCGGCCTTTGTTGTGATGGTCACCTTAGTCTTACTCGTCGTATTTATCTGAATCTCAAGGAGAGAACTCATGGAAAGTAAGGAATTCTACCACCGCGTTTCTGCCGCGATATGGCGGGTGATTATGGCTGCAATCGTTGGTTTGTGCGTAGTTGCTGTTTTGCTGATCCAAGGATACGGCAAAACCGCTGCGTCTGTCTTCATGTCTTTGTTTGTAGTGGCTATAGCCATAATCATCCATACCTTTCGTGCGCCGATCGGCAACTAGCGGCTATGCGCCCAACAAAATTTGTTGGGCGCATTTAATTTTTGACTACACATGGTTCTTGAGCCGTTAACCCTGTTGATGATTCTACAACTCTTATGGTTGGTTTACAGGGGGTGCTGTTCTATAATTTATAGATTGTAATATAAGCGGTGCCCAATAATTCCAGCATGTCGAAAAACCCCCTAGTTTCGGTGATAGTTCCGACCAAAAATAGTGAGCAGTACTTGGCAGCGTGCCTTGAGTCTATAAATGGCCAAACGTACAGCAATATCGAAACTATCGTTGTTGACAATAATTCTACAGACAAAACGAAACTTATTGCCCAAAAGCATGGGGCCACTTTTTACACAAAGGGTCCAGAACGCAGTGCGCAGGTTAATTTTGGCGTGACGAAAGCTAGTGGCGAGTTTATATATAAAGTGGATTCAGACTTTACATTGGACGAGCAGGTTGTAGGCCAGTGTGTTGCAAAAGCTCGGCAGGGCTTTGAGGCTGTTGTAGTGCACAACACCCCAAATGCCAACGTGAGCTGGATTGCGCGCTTGCGTAAATTTGAGGTCGATATGTATAAATACGATCACATGCATTCTTCACCAAGATTTGTGAGTAAGGCAGCTTATCAAAAAATAAATGGCTTTAATGAACTTGTTACGGCTGGCGAAGACTACGACTTTAGAAACCGACTAGACAGAGCCGGGTACAAAACTGGGTTTATTGATGCCGAAGCATTGCACCACGGCGAGCCAACAAGCTTTTGGGCTCACATGAAGAAGTATTACGACTACGGTAAGGACATAAAAGACTATGCCAAGTCCGAACATAATTCATTTGCGGGCGAATCTGCTAGTTTTTTAAACGTATATTTCAAAAACTGGCGCAAGTTACTAACCCACCCCATTAAGTCTGTCGCCTTGTTTGCCTATACGGGCATGAAGGCTCTATTTGGAGCGGCTGGGTGGCTACGAGGTTCACTTAATGGCCAGAGCTAAGACCAGAGATGCAGAGATGGGAGATTTTAAGGTAGATGTAGTCGGTATTGGATTTCCAAAATGTGGGACTACATGGGTTGCTAATATGCTGGCTCAACATCCCGAGGTTGATTTTGCCAAGGACAAGGAGCCTCATTATTTTTTTGCGGACAGTTTAATTGCCGGAAACTCCCCCCTTAAAGTCGGTTCTCTTGCGGAATACAAGGGGCAGTTTGATAATGACGGACGTTTACGCGCAGAATTTTCTGTTGACTATCTTTATAGCGACGGGCTAGCCAAAAGATTATTGGACCACAACCCTAAAGTTAAAGTGCTGATTTGCACAAGAGACAGGGCCGATTTTATGAATTCGTATTTTTGGTTTGATAAGTCTTCTATGCGTGGTCACGAAATGGCCAGTAATCTTGATGATCAGCTTTTATATAAAGAAAACAGTATTGGCCAAACTCTCATCCAAAGGTCAAAGTTTGGGCTGTATGTAGACAAGTTTTTAAAAAACTTTCCAGCAAGTCAGGTAATGCTTATTGAACACAAATCTATAAAAGACAATCCCAAAGAATTGTTGTCTAGTTTGTGGAATTTTTTGGGAATTTCCAGTTTTTCACCACAAGGCATCAACGAAAAAGTTAACACTTCTATGGCTATTCGGAGTGTAAAATCGGCGCAAGTTATTAATTTTACTTTTGGGTTGTTGCAAAGAGTTGGCATGTCGAAAGTTACCTTTTGGCTTATGCGTAACAAATCTATACGTAGTTTGTATGAAAAGTTTTTTAAGAAGAAGTTTAGTAAGCCAGCCCTCTCCCCTGCCACTATTGATTTGATAAATTCCACCCTTGAAGATGACGTCAAGCTTTTGAAAACGACGCTAGGCAAGCATGGATTACTCTAATACAGACATAGATTTTATAGGCATTGGATTCAGAAAATGCGGCACCACCTGGATTGCAGAGATGCTTGCTAATCACCCAGAAGTCGACTTTTCTTCAGAAAAGGAGCCATTTTACTTTTCTAGTTCTGAATTTACTGATTCTCAATCAGAAGTGGAAAGAGACATTATAAACGCCAGGCGTGCAAACTCGAGCAAAGAGTATCGTGCGCTTTTTGCAGGTAATGGTTTTTTGAAGGGCGAGTTTACCCCAAGCTACATTTACGACCCTGTTGCGTTGAGCAGAATTGGCGAATTGCAAAAAAAGCCAAAGATCTTAATAGCAATACGCGACCCGGTGTCAGCTGCATATAGCGCATACTTATTCGATAATCGCTACGATTCGGCCGCGGATTTAACACCAGATGGATTTATAGCCGCTCTTGGCGAAGAATCAGAACTTTACAAACGACACTGCTATTCCCAATTTTTGCGAGATGCATATGAGTCACTTAGCTCTATCAGTATACTTCTTATAAACTTTGACGACATCAAGTCTAGACCAAAAACTGTCCAACAAAATATCGAAAGGTTTCTAGGTATTAAAGAAGTTCATATCGACGACGTGCATACAATAAAAAATAGCGGCAGATCGGTTCGATTCAAACAACTATTCATGTTGTTGAAGCGAGCAAGAAAATCATCAAAATTATTCAATTTCTTAGCTCATAAAACCGAATCCCTAAGGATTTGGGAAAAGCTATTTTCTTCCCCTGTTACAAAAATACCGCTGCAATCTACTCACCTGGAGCAAGCTCGAAAAATTTATGCAACCGAGTATAAGATACTTCATGAAGAATATGGAATAGAGTTTGCGTAGGACTCAAGATAAAAGCATAAAAGCCAATGTTATCGCGGCGCCTGCCCACAGGATTTTAAGTAAAAATATTGGTAGCGAGGTTGAATGGTCATACCAACTTTGCAGTCGGATATCTGCACTTCCGGGCATCAACTTAACTGCTATCTGCGGAGTTAGTGATGACACTGTTAAATTTAGCAATGTGCAAGTTATGAAAACACTGCAGTCACGTAATGGTGGATTTTTTGAATCGTTACAATTCCATTTTAAGGTATATAGAGCGTGGCGCTCTATGCTTGGGCAAAAAAATATAAACATAGTTCATCACATGCTTCCGTTTAGGATCGATACGACCTTCAGCTTCATTGCTCTAAGCCGATTAAAGGGTGCTAAGTTGATTATTGGCCCCGTGCAGATTCCCCAACAAATAAATGAAACAAGTAGAGGGTTCTCTAGATTGGTGTCGTTGCTCGCCAAAAGTGGTCTCAAGCGCCTGAATCTACAACTACTGAACAAGGCAGATCATATTATTGCCCACAATGATTTAGCAAAGTCTATGTTGATTGAACGTGGGCTGAGTGCCGCAAAGATATCCGTTGTGCCAACTGGTGTGAATAGCCAGCCGGCAGCTAGGCAAAAACATTTACCAACAAGTCCAGTGCTGGTGACTGCGTCCGGCTTGACGAAAAGAAAGAATATAAAAGATATTTTGTATGCTCTTGCGCATGCGCAAAAGAGGATTCCGAGCATATCTTTAGTAATTATTGGCGACGGACCCAACAGACCCATCCTGGATCGACTTGTATTAGAACTAGGTCTAGAGGATGCAGTGACGTTTGCCGGCTCAATGCCAAACCACGAGGTACAGAGTTATTTAAAGAAGTCTACTCTGTACGTATCGACGAGCCTGTCCGAAAGTTGGGGGCAGTCTGTACTTGAGGCATTTTCGTGGGGGGTTCCGGTTGTTTCTTACGCAAATAGCGGTGCTAGCCTGATAGCTGCTCAAAGCGGCGGCGGGCTGACTACTGAAATCTCGGATGGCCCGCAGGCGCTAGCCGACAATCTTATTCGAGTTTGTGCTGACCAAAAACTCTACTCCAAGCTTAGTACTAATGCCCTGGCTTCGGTAGCCAGCATCTATTCGTGGGATGAGGCCATCGTGCCAGAGTACTTAAAAGTGTACAAAGCAGCCATGGAGGGCGCGAGTGCGTAATCCATTTTCTAATGTTACTTTCAGGTGGTTGGTTGCGCTTACGACCATTTCGCTTATAGCTGCATATCGTTGGCTACTTTCAGACAATATAACTGCTGCTGACACTGGCTATTTGTTTAGTAGCGAGCTTAGTGAAAAGTTCGATGTTATTCGTGTATGGAAATCGGGCAAGAATCTCGGTGAGGTTTTTATATTCACCACCCATTCGCCATTTTTGATTGCTCAATACTTGCTAGGCAAGCTCGGCTTTGATTCTGGACTATCTATCAAGATTGTGTACATGCTTCCAATTATTGTACTGCGAGCCGTTGGCCCCTTTCTATTGGCGAAGCAAGTTTTAAAGAACAACGTGGCCGCCGCTACAAGCAGTTTGTATTTTATGTTTTCTGTGTACGGATTGACACTATCTAGGTCGCACCTGCCCCTCTATTTGGCTTTATCGCTGTCGCCACTAGCCTACTATGGTTTTTTGCGATTCTATAGTTCGCAAAAACTAAGCACTCTATTATTGATGACTATTGCCGTGTGGTTGATTTCGGTTAGCGATAC
>CALFBO010000043.1 GCA_937951635.1 Candidatus Saccharimonadia bacterium | reverse complement strand
ACGGCAGATATACTCCTAAACGATACAGGGTCGGCCACCTTTAACTCACAAAAAAATGCCGTAGACTTTAGAGTTAAGGGAGACAATGATACAGACTTGTTTGTAGTGAATGGTGCAGATGATAGTGTGGGTATAGGGACGACAAGCGTGGTGAATCTTGGTGCGAGTTTCAGTGTTCAAAATACGTTTTCAACGGCTGGTTCGTACGATGTTGGCTCAGAGTTCCGTGGCACATTTAGTGGTTCTGCTTCAACTAGTGATTACGGGTCAGTAATTGATATACGAGTAGACAATGACCGCACTGGCTCCAATAATGTGAATGGCATATTTGTAAGTGGTGAGGCCGCCAACGACAGCAGTGGTCAAGAGGTTGTTGCTTACAATGGCCAAACCGATGTTCATGACCCCGCAGATAATGGCTATATCTTCAAGGCTGAAGACGGGATTAACTCTACGGCTGGTACACAGTATGGTTTATATGTCTCTTTTGATAATACGGCAGTAAATAATTACGGGGTATATGAAGCTTCATCTGACTTAACAACTGTTAATTATTTCAAAAACAACGTTGGAATCGGTGACGTAACTCCAGACGCTAAGCTTGATGTCGAAGAGGCAGCAGGGACCGTCGCTGTATTTAACAGAACCGGGAATGATGGGACAATCATTGACCTTCAGCAGAATGGAACCAGCGAAGGAAGTATTTCGGTAAGTGGAGCCACTGTATCGTTTAACGGCTTTACTGGGTCACACTTTGGGTACAGTCAAGACGAATCATTCACAAGGGGTCAGCTCGTGAGTTTTAACGATCAGAATGAGCGCTACCACAATAACCCAGACAGCGAAATCTTGTATGGAATTTCAACGACTACTTTAGAGAATGACCCGAAAGTACTCGGTTCATATTTGGGAGTTCTTGAACCATCTGATCTGCATTCGATTGATAATCCTCACCAGGTAATGGCTGTTGGTAACGGTGAGATGTGGGTAGTAAGTCAGGGTCAAGATATTAAGACTGGAGACTATCTAATCAGCTCATCAACACCAGGTCATGCCATGCTTGATATGCGAGACAGTCCAGTAAGTTACGTAATTGCCAGAGCGGCAGAGCCGGTGGATTGGAGTCGAGTTACGGAAGAGACTGGCGGCAAAAAACATTCATTAATCTCGGTTACTTTTGAGGTGTTTGAACGCGATAATATCGCTGCGATGCTGCAGACAGGCGAATCTGGCGCCATCAACACTGAATTATTGACAGCTAATAGTGATGTGGTTGTAAGTAATGTAGAGGTGCTTGGCAATCTTAACATCTCTGGTCTTGCGTCCTCTGGTGAGCTAGCAGTTGTCGGCCAGACTACAACGGAAACGCTTGTGGTTACTTCTAGTGCAACTGTGAAGCATAGCTTGACTGTAGAGGGGTCGGCATTCTTTGTAGATATACATGTAGCAGGACATATAGTAAGTGAAGGCGAAGTTCCTGGTGTTGCGGAGCAGTCGCACACTACCGTTACTATTAACGGTACTGATACTGCAGGCGACCTGAGTATTAAGTTAAGTGATGCGACCCCAACGTCAAGCGAACAAACCGAAGCTCTTGTTGCAAAAATAACATTTGCAGAGTTATATAATAATGCTCCTGCAGTAAACTTAACCCCTGCAAACATCGGGGCGGCGCTAGCTGACTATTATGTAGAGGCCCAAAATTCAGGTTTTGAGATATACCTTGTGAATGAACTTAGTCCCGAAATAGTTTTGGACTTCAACTACCAGGTTATTCAGTAAATGCTGATTAAAAAGCGGCAGAGCTTTGTGGTCGGCAGTTAAAGACAACGTGCTAAAATTAGTTGAATAAATATTATGAATAAAATAATTGCAGTAACTAACCAAAAGGGCGGTGTGGGTAAAACCACCACGGCTATTAATTTGGCCGCAAGTTTAGCAAAGCTTGGTAAAAGCACCTTGCTTATTGATATCGATCCGCAAGCCAATGCGACGAGCGGACTCGGTCTCAGTAAGGATAGGGAAGTTTCGATATGCGAAGTAATTGAAACGCCTGAATCTATCGCAAGCGCAATGGTTGAAACAGAGTTTAGTGGACTGGTGATCTTGCCTGCTCGTCCAGACTTGGCTGCTATGGAAGTAACTTTGGGTA
This sequence comes from Candidatus Saccharimonadia bacterium, assembly GCA_937951635.1. Classification (GTDB taxonomy): domain Bacteria; phylum Patescibacteriota; class Saccharimonadia; order Saccharimonadales; family CALFBO01; genus CALFBO01. The sequence goes on along the minus strand of CALFBO010000043.1, from coordinate 16,470 downwards.
CAGAAGATAATCGATATTTTCGTCTTAAAGAAGCTCTGGGTTTAGTTAGCTTTGACTATATTATTATTGATTGCCCTCCGGCCCTGGGGTTGCTCACATTAAACGCGCTTAGTGCTGCGAACAAGATACTTGTGCCAGTCCAGTCCGAATACTTCGCCATGGAAGGTTTGGGTCAGTTGCTGCAAACAATACAACAAATTCGAAAAGGGCTTAATCCTCAACTTGAACTTTTGGGCGTAGTCTTAACAATGCTTGACCGCAGAAACAGTCTTTCTGGACAGGTGAGGTCAGAGTTAAAAAAGCACCTCGGCGATAAAGTAATGGGGGTTACAATACCTAGGAATGTAAGGTTGGCCGAAGCACCAAGTTTTGGCAAGCCTATTAGTGCATATGATAAATGGTCGAAGGGTGCCAAGGCATATACGAAGTTAGCCAAAATTGTTGCGCGCGCTGCGTAGTGTGTGCATGTGTTAAACTGCTATTTAAATGGGGGCAAAATTAAATGACAACCAATAAAAAAACTAGTTTAGGTAGAGGGTTGGATTCGCTGATACCTACTGATTTAATACAAAAAGAGTTTGACCCGACACACGAACAAGATAAAAAAATCTCCCATTCAAAACGTATACCAATAAGCGACATAAAGCCAGATCCTGATCAGCCTCGCCGAGCCCATAGCGAGGAATCGCTAAGGGAGCTTGCGCAGTCAATAGGGACGCATGGTATTTTGCAGCCGATTCTAGTTGTTAGTGGAGTTAATGGGGAGCCTGGCTTCATGATTGTTGCAGGGGAGCGGCGCTGGCGGGCAGCGCAGATGGCAGGTCTAGAGCATGTCCCCGCACTTGTACGCAATGTCGACGATCAGACTAAACTTGAAGTGGCACTTATAGAAAATGTACAGCGTGAGGACTTGTCTCCGCTAGAACTTGCGACTGCATTTGTTAAGCTGTCCGACCAGTTTAAGCTTAGTGAAAAAGATATATCTAAAAGGGTGGGCAAGGCGCCGAGTACGGTCGCCAACATTAAAAGATTAATTCGTCTTCCTGATGCTGCAAAGCGTGCGCTTGCAAATTTACGCATTACCGAACAGCACGCCAGGGCCATTTTATCGCTGGATGGTGACCCAAAAAAGCAACAAGAGTTATTAGACTTGATATTAAGACACAAGTGGACTGCAGTGAAGGCAGAGCAGTATGTCAAAGCCTATAAGGATGGGGCGACCACAGTTACAGAGGCAGTACGGCGCACAATGAGTGAAACTCCAGAGACAAAAGTCATTTCTAAAAAACTTGGGGCAAAAGTTACGATTCGACACATGGCAAACGGCGGCAGGCTACAAATAACTTTTAAGGACGGCGACGATTTAGATAGAATAACCAAACTTTTGGGCTAGTCATAGCAAGAAGAATCAAGCCTGCATAACCTCAATCACAAAACCTACCCAGTCATATAAGCTTCAGGGTGGTTGCATATAGCTTATCTGTTTAGATTTAGTTTAGTGATTGGGGCTAACTTGGGATTTTATAGGGTGAGACTAGGAGTTAAAACGATTTTGTGTCTGTGAATGGGAAGATTCTTATAACAAGCTTACCTACAATATTTTTGGTTGGAATAAGACCTAGATCGTTTCTAGAGTCTAGGGAGCCACCGGCATTGCGGTTGTCTCCACTAACAAATAGATGTTCATCTTCGACAACGATATCGATTAGTCCACTTGTATACACATCGGCAAATTCCTGTTCTTGATCGGGGTTAAACCCTTCGGGGTAGTCATTGTTGTATACAGTTATTTGACCATTTTCTACAACTACACGTTCTCCTGGCAGTCCGATAACTCTTTTGATAAGTTGTGTGTCGGGGTTTTTTGGACTTTTAAAGACGATTATTTCTCCCCGTTTTGGGGTGTGAGAACTTCTTGTCACATCGGACCAGGTCTTACCCATTTTGGATATAATTAATCGATCCTGTTCATTTAACGTTGGAGTCATGCTTTGTCCGAATACTTCGTAAGACTGGAATACAAAATGATTTATCATGAACGCAAGCAAGAGAGCACCGGCTGCAAGTTTTGCCAAGTTAAGAATTTCCCAGTACCCGGAACCACTTCTGAACTTACGCGGTTTTATGTTTACCGTATCTACAGGAGTATCTATGTTGTTTAGTGGACCGGGCGAAAATTGTGGAGCATCGTATAAACCTATGACTCTGTTTTCTGGAGGCGTGGGTACGCTCTCCTTGGGTTCGGGTGGTTTTTGGGGTGGTAAGACGTCCATCGCTGTAATTATAGTTGAGAGGGTGCATTAATCAAAGTAAAGCGCCAATGCTTTTGCATGAATTCGTGTTTTGGCCACGCTCGTTATGAGTCACAATTTAATAATCTGGGTTTATTAAATTTATTAGTAGGTTTATACTACTAAGCATCCTCTTTATTTTAATGAGGTGTGTAGATTGTTGTTTGTTTTTGGTGAACTTGGGGATATAGGACTTTTGAAGTTAAACAAAACAATAATCATCATAAGTTATGAGTATTAACGCATGAAACGAACCAGACCACGACGTTTTGACGACGTAAGTATTAGAAGAAGGCACACGAGCCGTAGTGTCGGTAATTTCAAGGCGTCTCAAGGTGGCTCACTGCCAAATACGAGTCGCACTGTTGAGCCTAGGCAAGATGCAAACAATGAACTCGGGTCGTTGCAGGTGAGTGGCCGTAGGGCGCCATCTTCCTTTGGGTTGCATAGTAGCAGCGACCTTTCTGAGCATGTTCAGGCATCAAAGAGTGAAACAGAACCAAAAATTAAAAAACATCGAGGAAGGCGAATAGTAAAAAGGGTGGTGGCTGTGACCTCGCTGGCGATAGTCATGCTTGTGGGAGTAGTTGGCTTGAAATCTTGGCTTACATTAAGGCAAGTTATAGATAGAGGTGGCGACGGAGCCATTGCCCTGCAGGGCAACATTGACCCTACAAGCCTTAAGGGTGAGGGTGACGGACGTATAAATGTTCTAATGATGGGCGTGGGTGGAGATAAGCATCAAGCGGGTGAGCTGGCAGATAGCATTATTGTTGCAAGTATTGATCCGTTCGCCAAAGAAATGGGGATGCTCAGCGTGCCTCGAGATCTATATGTATCGATACCAGGTTATTACAAGACTAGAATAAATGCCGCAAACCATATTGGTGACACCGAGAATCATCCCGGTGGAGGCGTCGCACTTACAAGTGAAACTCTAGAAGAAATATTGGGCATACCCATTCACTACTATGTAAAAGCCGATTTCGATGGATTTATCCAGGCTGTCGATACGGTCGGAGGTATAGATATTGATCTAGATGAGAGAGTTTACGACCCTAACTTTGACTGGGAGTATGGTCGCGGTGTTCTTGATCTTAAACCAGGGACTAACCACCTTGATGGTATAACTGCATTAATGTTGGCGAGAGCTAGGGGCGCATCCGGTGTTGGACTGGGGGTAAGCAGGGGTGACTTTGGCAGAGGCGATAGGCAGCGAGACATGCTTTTAGCCCTAAAATCCAAGGTTTTGAGTGCTGGAACTTACACAAACCCTGCAAAAATCGCCAGTCTACTCGATGCTGTTGGAGGACATGTAAGAACAGACATGCAAATCGGTGAGATGCTCAAGTTGTATGAGATTGTTAAAGATATTGGCTCCGAAGATGTGGTGTCTTTTGGGTTTGATGATGGCGCCAATAATTATTTGCAATCCGCAAATATTGCTGGTGCGGCAGTTCTGGTGCCCCGGTCTGGTGATTTTAGCGACATTAAGAGTTTTGTTAGAAGTCTCTTTGTGGACGGATTCATTCGCCAAGAGCAAGCTACACTATCTGTACTCAATGGTACGACTACACCAGGTCTTGCAAAAAAGACCACAGACGAGCTAAGTGATTACGGTTATAACATTATTGTAGTTGCAAACGCCCTAGAGGATGATTACGTAGGTACGAAGTTGTACGTTCGACGTGACGCTGAAAAACCATACACCCGGCAGCTTTTAGAGAATCGCTTAGGGGTTTTGGCAGATAGGGTAGATGATTTAAGTGACATCTCTGCTGCCTCCTCTGGCGTCGATTTTGTTATAATAGTTGGGCAACAAGAAGAGGACACCATAAATTAGTACTAACAATCAGTTAACTATTGGCAGCAATAACAGGACGTGGAGTTCTTTTTTGCATAGAGCATTAAATCTAGCCCTGCCAATTGGTGTATTTTTGGTAGTTGTGGCAGGGCTCACCGAGCTTGCGGTCATCGCTATTGTAATAAGCAAATGGCAGGTTTTTGCTATTAAGCCTCGTCATTTTATTGCGAACCTTAGGTCAAATGCCATAGATATAGTGGTTAACCTTTCCATACTTTGGTTTATGATTGATTCTGCGACAGTTTGGGGGCAGGCTGCTTGGGCAGTTTGGTATGCAATTTGGTTAAACTTGCTAAAGCCTCGTTCTAGTGTGACTATGGTCGCTCTTCAAGCAGTCATTGGGCAGTCTCTTGGGCTCAGTGTCATAGCCCATTTGTCTGATACTATTCCAGAGCTAACAGTAGTTGCTGGGGCGTGGGTAGTTGGAGTTGTTTCAGCAAGACATTTTTTGAGTAGTTACGGCGAAGACTGGTCGCGCCCCATTGCATATATTTGGGGGTTATTCGTAGCAAAGCTTTCATGGATTCTTTATAGGTGGCTTCTAATTTATACCTTTGTGCCCCAGATCGTGCTGGTTACAATGACTGTAGGATACTTGCTTGCAAGCATCTATCATCACTCAAAGAGCGGTAACCTTAAACCGTCTTTCGTAAGGCAGCAATTAGTCATGGCATTATTGGTACTATCTGCAGTAGTTGCATTGGGTGATTGGAGCGGTAGGGTTTGATGAATAAGACGACTAATAATATAAATACCAAGATTATGCGACTGCTTGCAGTGGCCATGACTAGTCTAGTATTTGGCTATCTGGGGGGTTGGATATTTGCAAACAATAACAGCAAAACTCCTAGCAGCAGTTTAGTAAAAACAGTAATCCTAAACGAAGGTGAGTTGATCTCTGATATTGCCGAGCGAGTTAAGCCCAGTGTGGTGTCCATAAGTGTGGTCGAAAACTACAGCAACAGTGGACCATTTACATTTGGGAGTAGTTTTCCAAGTGCAGGTGCTGGTACGGGTATTATTTTGACAGAAGACGGATTAATTGTGACCAATAAGCATGTGGTAGAGAGTGGCGATTCTGATGGCACAGAAATATCAATTGAGCTTTCAGATGGCACCGTACATAATCGCGTTACATTTATCGATAGCGACCCTTTTAATGATGTAGCATACTTAAAAATAGAAGATATATCGGGTCTAACCCCTGCAGTATTGGGCGATTCGTCTTCCGTGCGAGTTGGAGATAAGGTTATAGCCATTGGCAATGCGTTGGGTGAATTTGATTCAACTGTCACCGCAGGGATAATATCGGGTTTAAGTAGGCCAATTATCGCAGGAAACGGCAATGACGCCGAACAACTTCAAAACCTATTTCAAACCGATGCAGCTATTAATCCCGGCAATTCAGGCGGCCCCCTAGTAAACATATCTGGCGAAGTAATTGGCATAAATACCGCTGTATCAGGGGAGGGTCAGAACATTGGATTTTCTATACCTATTGGCGACATTAAGATTGGATTTGAAAGTGTTGTCTCGCATGGTGAGCTACTCAGGCCTTATCTGGGTATTAGATACATATCCATAGACTCAGATGTGCAGGAGCAGCTTGGTTTGGAGTACAGTTACGGAGCGTTAATTACTGACAACGATTCGGTTAGAGGGGCTCCTTCTGTGATTGAAGGAAGTCCTGCCCAAAAGGCAGGTCTTTCATCGGGAGATATTATTCTTAAAATTAATGATATTAAGATTGATGAAGATAATCCTCTTGTTAGTACAATCAGTCAATATTCTGTAGGTACTACACTTCGGCTTATAATTTTTAGCGAAGGCGAAGAAAAGGAAATAAATCTTGTACTAGAGGCAGCCCCGGACAACATTCTCCAATAGGGGAGCTTGCTTGCGCCCAAGCGACTCGCTTCAATTGGTCAACAGAAAAGTAGCTACCTAACTATCTACAGATTCTTACTTTGCAGTTAACTCGGTAACGTGCTCGCTCAATGAAACTGCATTAAACTTTGACTTTGTAATTTCTTGTATTTTTTTGAACTGGCCCGGGAGATGTTCGATTACGATCATGCCTTTGGGTTTCAAGTATTGATCGACGTTACTAAATAGCCTGCGATACAAATCCAGTCCATCTTTTCCGGAATAAAGTGCTAGTTTTGGTTCAAACGAGAGGCTATTTGTTACTGGCAGGTTTTCATTGTATGGGAGATAGGGGAGGTTGGCAGTAATAACATTAAATTTTTCCGTTATCTTTTCCAGTAAATTCGATTGAACAAGATTTATACTCAGGCCGTATTTATCAATATTGGATTGAGCTATCACAAGGGCATCTTCTGATATGTCTGTAGCAGTCACTTCGTATTCTGAATTCTTGGCAATGGCTATTGCTATAGCTCCTGATCCGGTAGCCACATCAATTAATGTGCCAGGATGAGTGTGGTTTGAGCTAAGAATGTGTTCGACTATCTGTTCCGTCTCTGGGCGTGGAACTAACACTCTATTGTCGACATTGATCGTTAATCCGTAGAATTGACGAGTGCCAATTATGTAGGCGATGGGCTCTCCGCTCAACCTCCTGTCGGATAGAGCTCCGATTAGTCTGACCTCGTCGAGACTAAGAAACTGTTCGGGATGGGTTAAGATTTGTGTGCGCTCAAGATTGAGAACATGTTCAAAAATAATTAATGCATCAAGTCGGGCCGAATCAACCCCGGACTCTTTAAGTGTGGTAATGGTTTTATTCAGTAGTTGACCAAGCTCTAGGTGGGTACGCATTGCTAGGCTGGTTTGCTGTTTGACTTAGAGTTTCGATCTTCAATATTCAGAGCTTCTACGATATCGTCAATGTTTCCATCAAGTGCTCCTTGGATGCTGCTGCGAGAAAAACCAATACGATGGTCGGTTATTCTATCTTGAGGGAAGTTGTAAGTTCGAATTTTTTCACTTCTATCACCAGAACCTATCAATTTTTTTCTGTAAGATGACTCTGCAACTTGTCGTTCTGTGATTTGCTTTGCAAGGAGTCTTGCCCTCAATACGCCCATTGCCTTGGCTTTATTTTTTATTTGGCTCTTTTCATCTTGGCAGGTCACTACAATACCTGAAGGTGTGTGCGTTATTCTGATTGCAGAGTCGGTGGTATTTACAGATTGGCCGCCGTGACCACTTGCACGGTATGTATCGATCTTTAAATCAGAATCAGCAATGGATATGTCTGCCTCTTCGGCTTCTGGCATTACAGCTACAGTTGAAGTTGAAGTGTGAATTCTTCCGCTTGATTCAGTTGCAGGAATTCTTTGTACTCTGTGAACACCAGACTCATATTTGAACAAGCTATACGCAGATTTGCCCTCAATTTTAAATATAACCTCTTTGTATCCGCCCACATCTGAAGGGCTTTCAGTGATAAGCTCATTTTTTAAACCCTTGGACTCTGCATATCTTCCGTACATTCTAAATAGTTCTGATGCGAATAAAGAAGCTTCATCGCCACCAGCTCCTGCTCTTATTTCCATAATGACGTTTTTTGAATCATTTGGGTCTGGAGGTGTCAAAAGAGTATCAAGTCGTCTTTTGCTGAGCTTTATCTTCTTTTTTATATCTGGAAGCTCTGTTTTAGCCAGCTCGCCAAGCTCTGCATCTTCTTCGGCTAGTTTTAGGGTAGAGTCTCTTTCTTTTTCAAGTTTGGCTACCTCGTCAATTAATCCTATAAGTTCTTCTAGCTGCGCCCGTCTTCTAGATTTATCTGCAAATTCAGGTAGTTGGTAGGAGTCTGGTGTACTTAAAAGAGTATCAATTTCATCGAGCTCATGCTGAAAGTCTTGTCTGGATTTTTCCATTGATACCTCTTTTTAAGTGTAGGCTAATTGAGCCTTGGCATTAAGTAGAATTAGAGCAAACCTTGAAAAGGTTGCTAGCTAGCTTTTTCTACTAGAGGTTTGATTGGTTTTTTGTTTGCTGCAGTGCTGGCGGGGCGCTTACTTATGCTTTTTGTTCCGATTTTTTGTACAGCGTCTTGCTTGTTGTCGGACTTTTTCATTGATTTCTTGGCTTTGTTTATTAGAGCGGTTCGCTTTTTGACGGCTGCTTCCTGTCTTGCCTTAAACTTATCGACTCGACCTTCAATATCTACTAGCTTTTCTTTGCCAGTATAAAAGGGGTGGGTGGCACTTGAAATGTGCACCTTTATAAGGGGTAGTGTTTGGCCGTCAATATCGATGGTTTCGGTTGAGGCTGCGGTTGATTTTGTAATAAAAGTTGTATTGTCATTCAAATCTTGAAAAACAACAGTTCGATAATTATTTGGATGTAAGTCTTTTCTCATAACGTGCAGATTATAACCTTGTAGACCTGTGTAGTCAATCTTTTCAGGTATAAACTGTTAAATCAAACGCCATAAATAGTAGCCACATGTTAAATATGGAGACTGGCCGAAGACGATTTGTCGACAAGTCTAGTTCTTGGGTGCAGACTCAAGAAGAACCTTGGGACCATAATAAGATGCTTTAAGGGGGTAACCCCATCGTCCTGTATTAAACCAAATTTATGTTCGTCACCATTCTTGCTAGGAATGGCTTAATCTGTTAAAGTGGTGCTGAATTGAACGTGATGTTAGTTGGGCTGTAACAATATTCAGTCATAACGTGCTAAAGATGTTTTTAATTTTTAATTCACGCCCATCATTTCAAGTTTTACTAAAGATAATAAATTAGAGAAGCGACACCCAGTTTTTAAAACTATTCCTCTGGCCGCAAATTTTTGCGAATAATAGGCCGGCAATGGGTGAACCAAGCTGAAAGGAAAAGTCATGAGTTATAAAGTAGATATTAAAGAGCTGTTTGCGGCCGGTGCGCATTTTGGACACAAGACTGCCAGGCGTCACCCAAAAATGAGTGAGTTTATACATTCGAAGAGGGGCGACTCGCACATAATTGATTTGACTGCAACAGTTGAGCAGTTGGCTATTGCGCTAAAGAAGGTTGAGACTGTCGTTGCTAGCGGAAAGCCTGTTTTGTTTGTGTGCACAAAGCCTCAGACAAAGGACGTGGTCAGGGCGGCAGCCGTTGAAGCAGGTATGCCGTTCGTATCTGAGCGCTGGCTAGGTGGAATGTTGACTAACAAGAAAACAATGGATGCTCGAATAAAGCGCTTAAAATCTCTTGAAGAAAAAATGGAATCTGGTGAATTAGTTCAGAAATATAACAAGCTAGAAGTACAAAGATTTTCTGAAGAAATCGAAGGATTGAATCATAAATTTGGCGGAATAAAAGATTTGAATGGTGTTCCGGGCATTGTGTTTGTTGCCGACATTACCACAGACACAATAGCTGTTGAAGAAGCCAAAAAGTTGAATGTTCCAGTAGTTGGAATTGCAGATACAAATTCAAACCCCACCAAGATTGATTACCCAATAGCGTGCAATGACGACGCCATAGGGGCTGTAAAATTGATAGCAGACTACGTTACTGGCGCAGTTAAGGCTGGGAAAGCTAAACAAAAAATAGCCCCAGCAGAAACCAAGAAATCAGAGAGTGGGAAATAGAAAGGAACTTTTGATGGATATTAATATAGATGATGTTAAAAAACTAAAAACACTTACAGGCGTGGGTATAACAGATGCTAAGAAAGCTCTGGTTGAAGCTAACGGTGATTTTGATAAGGCTCTGGAAGCCATGCGTATAAAAGGTCTTGCAAAAGCCGACAAAAAGTCTGCACGTGAAGCCAAGGCTGGCGTAGTCCATGCCTATGTCCATGATGGAAGAATTGGTGTCTTGGTGGAAGTTAACTGCGAAACTGACTTTGTAGCAAGAACCGAAGATTTTACAAACTTTGCTCATGACATCGCTCTGCATGTAGCGGCATCGGCCCCGTCATTCATCAAGAGGGAAGACATCTCTGAAGATGCGTTAGATAACGAAAAGCGCTTGATCGAAGAAGAGCTCAAGAACCAAGACAAAAATCCTGAAATGATTCAAAATATCATGAAAGGTAAAGTCGAAAAGTTCTACCAAGAAAACTGTCTTATGGAGCAGGGCTTTATAAAAGACCCAGATACCTCAATTGAACAATACACAAAAGAGATTATCGCAAAGCTTGGCGAGAATATCGTAATTAGGCAGATATCAAGAGTAGAGCTGGGTGGAGTTTAGTCGTGAGTAGTCACGCGTTTGACGATAAGTTTGATTCGGTCGAGATTAGATTCATTGACGAGTTAAAAAAGATTAGAACTGGTCGTGCAAATGCTAGTATTCTAGACGGAGTTAAGGCTGAGGTTTACGGGCAGCTTACGCCCATAATCCATCTGGCCACCGTTTCTGTTTTGGACGCACAAACACTACAAGTTTCACCATTTGATCCGTCAAATTTGAGCGTAATATCTGCAGCAGTCAGAAATAGTCAATCTCTTGGGTTGAACCCTGCCGACGACGGTAGAGTAATCAGAATTCCTATACCTCCAATGACTACAGAGAGACGACAGACAGTAGTCAAGCAAGTGCGTGAAAAGGTTGAAGAAGCAAATATTGCCATGCGAAATATACGCCATGACCTTATTAAGCATGCTAAGCAACAAGAAAAGTCAAAGGACATGAGCGAAGACGAACTTAAGAAGTTTGAAAAATCTGTCGATGAAAAACTCAATCAGATAAAATCGAACATATCCCAACTTGCCCAGGAAAAAGAAGCCGAGATTATGAAAGTTTAAGTTTAGGCTTAGTATGAATACTTTTAGTTCGGGCTACACCTTCAAAGGGAGTTTTGATTACACAAAAAGTATGGTTGAAGACGCTTTGGTCAATTATTTTAATTCAGATAAATCAAAAAAGTTTATTAATGAATCTCATTGGGCTGAGCAGACCCTAAGAACTATCGAAGAGTTTACAATGCGCCCCGCGAAACGTATTCGTGGGGTGATTTGCATAGAGGCTTACCGAGCTTTTTCTGGCAAAGATATTAAAGGCTTAGACGCAGCGCTAAAAGCGGCTGTAGCCATGGAGCTAACTCAGAGCTACCTGCTCATCGTTGATGATGTTATGGATAGGTCAGACACAAGAAGGGGTGGGCCAACTTTACAGAATATATTTGGCGACACTACAGATGCTTGTATAGAAGGGGTCGTAAAGATTGACCATCAGGCAAATATGGTTGCAGTGAATGTTGGTATCATAGCTGGACACCTAGGGATGGATGTTCTCTCATCGATAGAGGGATTAGGTGAGGGTAGAGTCGAGCGTTCAGTGCACGAATTTAATCGTCAGATTCTAGCGACCGCCTATGGGCAGATGGATGATTTTTACGATAAAGAAAAGTGGCAACTTTCAAGTCCTGAAGAATCAATAATAAAGATGTATAAGCTCAAGAGTAGCAGGTACACTATTGCAGCCCCAATGTTACTGGGCGCTACACTTGCTGGGGCGACAGATGTGCGCAAAGCAATCTTAGAATACGCCCTGCCTGCAGGTATTGCTTTTCAACTAAGAGACGATCTTTTGGGGATTTTTGCAGACACTGCTAGCACAGGCAAGCCAAACATAGATGACCTAAGGGAGGGTAAAGTTACTGTGTTGATGCGCCACGCCCATAGGCACGCCACTGGCTCTAAGCTAAAATCGCTTCAAGCAATGTTCGGCAAACTTAATCCGACTGCAGAAGACCTTGATTTGGTCCGTAAACTTCTAGTAGATACTGGATCGAAGTCGTATGTAGAATCGCTTATAATAAAGTACAGTAAAGAATCTATGGCGGCTCTTGAACGGAACTCAACGATCTTTCCAATTGAACTGAGAGAGTTCCTGCAGAGCCTTAATCACTATTTAATAATTAGAGGTAGCTAACATGGGTCAATCCGTAAAGCACTTGGGCATAATAATGGACGGCAATCGCCGATGGGCTAAAGCCAAAGGTCAAAGTGCGGCTTTTGGTCACAAGGCAGGTTTCTCTGCCCTAAAAGATCTACTTAGCTGCATAAAGACTATGGATATTGAGTATGTATCTGTTTACGCCTTTTCAACAGAAAACTGGAAGAGGTCGGAATCAGAAGTAGGGGCGTTAATGTCTCTCATTAGATGGGTGTTCAAAAATGAGCTGGAATCATTTAACAAGCAAGACATACGTCTTATGGTCGCGGGATCACGCGATAAACTTGCCAAGGATATTGTCAAACTAATTGAACATGCCGAAGGCGCAACAGCAGCCAACCAAAGTGGTACTTTGGTAATATGTCTAAACTACGGTGGTCACGAGGAAATTATCAGCGCAACCAAGAAAATGATCATAGCTGGCGTCGACCCGAACGACGTTTCTATTGAAACTTTTGCGGCAAATTTATACACACCCAGCATACCCAATATTGATTTAATAATTCGAACTTCGGGTGAGCAACGATTAAGTAACTTTATGTTGTGGCGCGCTGCGTATGCAGAGTTTGTGTTTACTCAGACACTTTGGCCAGATTTTACAGAAGAAGAACTTAAAAAAATTATTCAAGAATACGAATCTCGGCAAAGACGATTTGGTGAATAGCTTAGACACTATTCTCTGATTTGTAAGTAAGCAGCTATAACTTTTCCTTTTAAAATAGGCTATAGAGATGATTCGGTTTGGGAGAATGATTTTTTAATCACTTATCTAGCATTCAAAATTCGAACATTTTGTATTGGGGTGCTATAATCACACCAATATGACTTTAGTGTTGGCCTTGGTACTGTTTGTGTTGCTAGTCGTTATCCATGAGTATGGACATTTTCTAGTAGCCAAACGAAACGGAGTCGAGGTCGAAGAGTTTGGTATTGGTTTTCCACCTAAAATTGTCGGAAAAACATTTGGTAAAGGCATTTTTCGAAGTTATTACACACTAAACTTATTGCCACTGGGGGGTTTTGTACGCCTCAAAGGCGAAAGTGACTCTGCCACAGGAAAAGGGACGTTTGGAGCTGCTAGTTTTTGGGTTAAAACCAAAATAATATTAGCTGGTGTTATAATGAATTTTATTACTGCAATTGTATTGTTTGCAGTCCTTGCATTTACCGGTATGCCGCAGTTAGTTGACGAACAGTATACAGTCGGCTCAGAAACAGTATCTGCTCAAGAGGTGGTGGCAATAAACGTTGTCGATGGTTCGCCAGCAGGCGAAGCTGGGGTGAGTAACGGCGATCCAATCAGGCAGTTCGCGGGCCAGAGTATCGTGAGTGCCGATCAGCTTTTTCAGCTATCAGAAGAAAACAAGGGTCAAGATGTTGAGGTATCTTTCGGGCCAGATAATGATGTTCAGAATTTGACAGTACGTCTAAATGACGACAACAGCGAACAAGGGTATTTCGGCGTAGAGCCGGCAGACCTAACTAGCAAAAAGTATGGTGCAATAGATTCGGTAAGGGTTGGTGTAGGCACGACACTGCAGTTCGCCAAGCTAACGTATCAAGGCTTGGGTGATATGATTGTAAACTTATTCCAGGCCGATTTTGAAGAGGTTGGCGAACAGGTTTCTGGTCCAGTAGGGATTGTTGTTATTATTACAAATATAGCGATATTTGGAGTTAGTTATGTGCTGTATTTTATGGCTATAATTTCTCTAACGTTGGCGGTTATGAATTCATTGCCAATACCTGCTCTTGATGGCGGCAGGCTGTTTGTTAGCGGATTGTTTAAACTAATCAAAAAACCCTTGAGCGAGTCCCTCGAACAAAAGATTCATGGTACTGGATTTGCTGCACTCCTTGTGCTTATTGGGCTAATTACAATTGTCGATGTAAGGCGATTCTTCTAGAAACTTGAGAGTGTTTTAGCGGAGGGTTAATGGTGCATTATGGGTAAAAATACAAATATTGAATCTAGCCCAAAAACTATAGAGTATTCACCGAATAGAAGTAGTGTGTTGGCTAGGTTAGTGTTGCCTTTGCTTGCAGGTATTAGCTTCATGGCACTATATGCTATTTTGTCTCTAATTGCTGTTTCGACATTCGTTTCAAAAGATGCAGACCTTGATATTGCAGGTTCGATACCCGAGATGGCTGTCACTATGACGGCTGTTTCTGTGGTTACGCTAGCATTGGTTTTTAAGTACTCAAAACTAGTAGGCGGTAGAGCATCAATCGGCCTAACATGGCCAAAAGATATAGGTTTTTTGGTGCGTCTGCCAATTGTTTTTGTTGCATATTTTGCCCTTTCTTTAACGGCGATGATACTTACTGGCAGTTTGGCTCCAGACGTAGACTTGGACACTCCGCAAAATATTGGTTTCGATGCAGTCAACGGGCCAGCCCAGGCAATTGGAGCTTATGTGTTACTGGCAATATTGCCGCCCTTGGTGGAGGAGTTTATTTTTAGGGGAATAATTTTTAAAGGTATGTATCGTGGTCTTGGGTTTTGGGTGGCTGCGGTAATATCTAGTTTACTGTTTGGTCTGGCTCATGGACAGGTTAATCTTTTTATAGATACGTTCTTTTTGGGTATGGCTGCATCATGGTTGACCTGGCGGTATGACAGCATATTGCCGGCAATATTACTTCATGGAGCGAAGAACAGTTTGGCATATTTGGCAATATTTGTATTTTAGTTGTCCTAAAGCTGTATTTCTGGGCGAAGTTAGCACATGTCTCGACGCAAATAACGTGATAGAGTGTTGTAATACGAAGTTAGTTTACTTTAGGAGATTGCACGGTGAGAAGAAGTCAGTTATTTACTAAAACTCAAAAACAAGCGCCAGCCGACGAGGTTTCTAAGAATGCGCAGTTGCTGCTTCGAGCAGGATACATAAGTAAACAAATGGCGGGCGCATATGAATTCATGCCTCTTGGTTTGCGTGTGCTTAATAATATTATTGAAATAATACGCCAAGAAATGAACGCGATAGGGGGTCAAGAAATACTCATGACTGGCCTGCAAAAGCCCGATAACTGGCAAGCAAGTGGACGTTGGAGCGACGAGGTGGTTGATGTTTGGTTTAAAACCAAGTTGGCATCGGGTGCAGAAATAGGCTTAGCCAACACCCATGAGGAGGCGTTAACATCTACGCTGAGGCAGTTCATAAATTCCTACAAAGACTTACCAGTTTACCCGTACCAGTTTCAGACAAAATTCAGGAATGAGCTAAGAGCCAAGAGTGGAATAATGCGCGGTCGCGAGTTCATAATGAAGGACCTTTATTCGTTTAGCATAGATAAAGATCAGCACAATGAGTTTTACGAACTGATAACTCAGAGCTACTTAAATATCTTTGAGCGGCTAGGCATTGGTGAGAGCACGTTCCTAACCTTTGCGTCTGGCGGAAGCTTTGCCAAGTATTCGCACGAGTTTCAAACCATTTGTGATGCAGGGGAGGACGAGATATATCTTGATCGCTCCAGAAAACTGGCCGTAAATAAAGAAGTTTATAACGACGAGGTTTTAACGGACTTAAAACTAGACAAGACTAAATTAGAAAAGGTGAAGGCTGCCGAGGTTGGTAATATATTCACGCTCGACACAAAGTTTTCTAAAGACTTGGGTCTAAACTTTACAACTAAGCAGGGCGGACAGCAGCCAGTGTTTATGGGTAGCTATGGAATTGGACCTGGTAGGACCATGGGGGTTATCACCGAACTTCTTGCAGACGAGAAAGGATTGGTTTGGCCCGAGGGCATCGCGCCCTACGACATGTATTTGATAAGGGTTGGCGACGACCACGATATGGTGCGTCAGGCAGACAAGCTTTATGACGACCTCATAAAGCTTGGAAAGGCTGTTCTTTACGATGATCGAAATGAGGGTGTTGGTAAAATGTTGGCCGACGCTGAGTTAATGGGCATACCTACAAGGGTGTTGATTAGCGAAAAATCCCTTGGCGCAGGCGGCTTAGAGGTTAGGCAAAGAACCGAAGCAGACTCTAAAGTCATAGGAATAGATGAATTCCTTAACAAGCTATAGCCAGTGATTTTAAGCCAAGGTTTTGGTAAGATAAAAATCACAACGTTTTAGAGCGCTGCTTCCTAGTCAAAATTTTGCACTCACCGTACAATGGTGTTATGGATAGGTCTATGACGTCGGAGTTGATATTGGCAAGAAGTGGCACTAGTGCTCTGTCGGTTAAAAGTAGATTTAAACGAATGTTGAATCACAGTATCGCTATTGACCTTGGTACAGCGAACACTCTTGTTTACCTGGATGGGCAAGGAATAGTTATAAACGAGCCGAGCGTAGTTGCGGCGAACCTTAGAACCAAAAAGGTCGTTGCTGTGGGTAGAGATGCAGACAATATGATAGGCAGAGCCCCAGATTCTATAAAGGCTATCAGGCCACTTAAAAATGGCATAGTAAGTAACTATGAGATGGCTG
>CALFBO010000042.1 GCA_937951635.1 Candidatus Saccharimonadia bacterium | reverse complement strand
CTACCCCGCTCTACACGAACTTTAACGCCTGCACCCGGCAGCCATCACTCAATCGTCGTTGGTAAGTGACTGTCTGCCGGGTGCGCTTCTGCCCGTCGCCGGAACTTACAGATCAAATTGCAGGCGCTCACTGTAGGCTTCACCCACAGGATCAGTGCCCTTTTGATAGGTAGACCCAGGGTAAAACCCCAAGTGTGCCGTTATGGCTGCGTAAAACTTACGAAACATAATACTCCTAATGGTGAATACTTCCCTAGATTGAACAGAACAATCAACAAACGATTTCTCTGTTCAACCTAGGCAGCTCACAACTATGAGCACCAGTGAAACAACTAAAACTTCTTTTCAATGTGCGCTCGATACTTAATCTTGCATCGATGCAGTTGTTACATTAAAGCATAGATAAGCTTGTATGTCAATTTTTTATAGCTATCAAAAAAGAGTAGCATTTTATAAGGCGAATCCTTATAAAATGCTACTCTGTAGAGCTTGGTGTTAACAGCTCTAGACTAAGCTGCCTTGTCGTGTGAACTTATTTGCAAGGTGCTTCGACCTTAGTTCAACTACCGCCATTTGTTGTGTAGGCTTCTCCACCTAACCCAAATTGCCCCGAGTGGGGTAGATCGCCAATCGTTCCAATACGAAGGCGGACCAACATTCTTTGCAGAAGTTGATTTTTGTCGGCGAAAAAACAACAGCAAAAGCATCGTGAAACCCAAATTGCCTACAGCATTTACTGTTCTTGAAGTTGCAATCGTGGGTGTAAGCACGATCACTCCTTTCTGCCAAGTGGCTTGGCCTGCTAGTTGTCCAGAATCTAGTAAGAATAAGTCTTTACATGCCGAGAGTGTTCGTTGATTCAATGTGCTACTTTATCCGTAAATAATCTTGCCTACAGAAAGTACTTATATACTTAATCAGCAATTCAGGGCAGTTGTCAATAAACAATAATGGAACTCTACCAACAACCACCTTATAGTCGCTGTGATAGTCAAGCCACTGGCAAGAAGTGTGCAGACGGAACTCTTCTTCGATAGGGATGGTACTTTGGCGCCACCGTTACTAGAAAGATGCCAGAGACGCCGTTTCTGGTATTTCTGGAGTTGTAGCCCTAAATGCGAAACTTGTGTTTACATGAGATGTATCTGTTTTTTTGCATAACTATGAACTCGACATCTAATTCACACTCACTTTTTTTACAAAAGCAACAGCCGTCATTCCTGCAAAGGCAGGAGTCTAGTAAATAAGGAGCTCCTGTCTTCGCGGGAATGACACGCATAGGGTGATGTTGAAAAGCTAGCTTAGATCAGGCCTGTCATGCAAAAATCGGCAATGCCGAAAGTAGGGCCATGCTCGCAACTAAATGCCCAGGGGCGATTAATTAAAAATACGCCAATGTTAAAGCTCGGCGTAAACTGCACAAAAACATTAAAAGCAGGTTGGTGGAAGAAGAAGCTTTTTATGGGGTATTAGGTGTGGGCTGGTAGTGGTTGAGAGAAAAAAGGTGTGCGGTCGATCGGGTTGCAGCTCGGCCACCAGCGACCTGGTGGCCGAGCTTAGGTTAACAAATTATGAGATGCATCCCGCCCCCGCCATCTTATCGCCTAGGGCCTGCGCGAATTGGCACATTGCCTCCTTTTGAGTTTTGCCTGGGCTGGTGGGCTACTGGGCAGGTTGACTATTTATGCTCACAGTCACTTCCTTCTCATTTGTAAAGCTTCTTCTTGCTACTACACTTTGTGTAGTCATAGCATTAAACCTTGCCATGTGCACTATGTCAAGCTTGCCACACCCGAATCACAAAACTAAATCTGAACAGATAAGCTTCAAGGGCAGGTGCATATGGCTTATCTAAGTTGTTCTTAGGTGACTATAGCTACCTAAGGAACAGATTAGCTAACGTATTACTTTGCTGTTTAGGATGTACGGGCCCTTGCCAATCCACGTTTGGTGTAATCTAAGCATAAGTCTTACGATTAGATTACCAGTGTTTGTTCTTAAAACCCCTTTGCGCCAACCCTGGGCAGCTCATTCCAACTAGTAGTGTAGGCTGGCGATACATTGCGGCGCCTAGATTGCCAGTCTGCTCTCGAATCAACACCTCGAACAGCCAAACCTATAGCACCCCTATAACGACTGTTTAAAGAGTCTACTGCGGCCATTAATCTATCCTGGCTATTAAGTCGATCCAACATATTTGAAGCATCGCCCACTAGTGGCAGCTGTTGGCTATCTGCAGACACCAAGCTGTTTACAAAAACTCCGGCTCTCTTATAACTAAAATCCGAATCATACATCCTTCGCAGTACAGTCAGAGCCTGACGCGTAAGCTCTGTAGTATTCGAGCTTGGGCCGGTCAAACAAGCCTGCCCTGTAAACGTTTGGTATGGGGGGCGGTGTCTGTTGGTTTGAATAAACACCCCCATCTGCCAAGCCAGTTGGTCTTTGGAGCGTAATTTTACAGCCACTCTCGCCACAAACGAGGCCACGGCAGACTCCAATTGATGCAACGAGCCAACCCCCTTGCCAAACGATCTGGTCGCAGATATTGACTTTTGCCCATCCAAAGACGATCCTTGGTGAATGCCAAAACAGCTCTCACCCCTTAGTTCTTTAACCGCACGTAAGCCAACCACCCCTAGCTGTTGGCGCACCCATCTATCGTTTAGAGCTGCCAAATCGTAGGCAGTTCTTATCCCATAACCTAACATCTTAGCCTCGAATCTCCTGCCTATACCCCACACGTCGCCAACTGGCAGATTTTTTAGCTTACCGCTTGCAGGATATTCATTTTGCAAAGAAACCAGGCTCAGTCCACCCCCGCTATCTTTTCTTTCCTGTTTAACTAGTTCTGTAGCTGCCTTGGCTAGAGTTTTACTGGCGCCCACACCAACAGATACTGGTATGCCAGTGTGTCTTTTTACCACCTTGGCCACCCCATTAGACCACGCCTGCAAATCCTCTATTTCCAAGTCGCTCAAATCCAAAAATGACTCATCGATAGAATACATTTCGGTTTGGGGCGAAAATTGGCCCAATGTCTGAGCAACTCTCTGCGACATATCGCCATACAAACGAAAGTTGGCCGAAAATGTCTTCACCCCATGCCTTTCAAACACCGATTTATGTTTAAAATAAGGCGCCCCCATAGGCACACCGAGCGCTTTAACTTCGTTAGAACGAGCAACCACACAGCCGTCGTTATTGGATAAAACAGCTACAGGCCTGGCCAAAAGATCGGGCCTAAACACCCGCTCGCAAGACACAAAAAAATTATTGCAATCAACTAGTGCAAAAATAGACCGCTGCCGCAAAACCACTACCCTCCAGTAACTTAGTTCTGCGATCTTTAAATCAATTCTACCACACCAGGCTTCGCCAAAAGGTCCGACCTTTTACAGGGGTAGTTTTTGCAAAATATTTGATTTACAGATAAGATCAGTACATGCCATCTCGCAATATAATACGATTAGACGCCGACGAACAGTACTACCATGTCTACGCGCGGGGAATAGACAAGGCAGATATATTCTTAACCGAACAAAACAAGCACTACTTTTTATACCTGCTAAGCCGACACCTATCTGTACGGCCAGTTCACAATAAGCAAGGCTACACATACCCCCATTACAGGGGCGATATTGAATTACTTAGCTACTGCCTGATGGATAATCATTTTCACCTGTTGCTATATCAAAACAAAGCCGGCAGCATGGCAAAACTAATGCAAAGCGTGTTGGCCGCCTACACCGCCTACTTTAATCGCCAAAATAAGCGCTCAGGTCCCTTGCTGTCGTCTCGATACAAGGCGTCTTTAATAAACAAGGAATCTTATCTGTCGCACATATCTCGATACATACACCTAAATCGCCGCAGCTGGAAGTACTACAAATTTTCTAGCTTAATCCATATTCGCAACCAATCAGAACCAGAATGGCTACAAACAGCTAAAATATTAGAAGAGTTCGACTCCAGGCAGGAATACATACAATTCTTAGAAGAATACGCAAAGCAGCCGCAAGAACTCGACTACACACTCGCAGACGATTAACTTACAGGCAATATAAAACTATTTTTATCTGTTAAATTTGTTTTTTGTATTTGGCTCATCTGTAAAAGGTCGGACCTTTTGATGCGATTTCGTAGTTTATACTAGCTGGCATGGACGCCACACCACTTAAAGCAAACCAACCGATAAAAGCTGGCTTCCCTAATGCTGCGCTTGATGCACCCAATTACAGCTTAGACTTGAACCAGCTACTAGTGAAAAAC
>CALFBO010000041.1 GCA_937951635.1 Candidatus Saccharimonadia bacterium | reverse complement strand
AGATAAAATTGTGGATGCTGCAATTAAGAGCCCAGAAGAGCTGTACGAAATAGAAGGAATAGGTGAAGTCGTAGCTAGAAGTATTACAGAATGGTTTGCATCGGAAATAAACATCCAGCTACTAGACAAGTTTAGGGGGCTCGGAGTTTGGCCAGCAAATGAACAAACAAAAACTGGCCCACTAACAGGGAAATACTTTGCGATAACAGGTTCATTGGCGGGAATGTCCAGAGAGGTGGCGGCTGATACGATTCGTAGTCTAGGGGGTGTTTTTCAACCTTCTGTAGGTAAAAATACTTCATATTTAGTGTATGGCAAAAAAATTGGTGCTTCAAAACGGTCGAAGGCAGAAAAGTTTGGTACCAAAGTAATAGATGAAGCTGCCTTTTTGGAAATGTTAGATTAAATGGAATCGCCCGGAATGACCAGGCTTGTTTAATGGGGTTTGCGTCATTAAGCATAAGGGGATACACTTATGCTTAGTGGGTTCGTGCGTATCATGGGCCGAGCAGCAAAAATAAAAATTGAGCGCACTCCTTCTAAAGGAATGGTGCACCAAAATAAAAACGCCACCCGGCCTGGGTGGGCACGCATGAGCTCTATATAGAAAACTATCTGTTTACCAACTTTCAGATAGTTTTTTATATAGAGCAACCCTAAAGGTTGGCTTTTTCCTGGTGGAGCTACAGGGACTCGAACCCTGGACCTCTACACTGCCAGTGTAGCGCTCTAGCCAACTGAGCTATAGCCCCATACGAGATTAGAGTATACCCTATAATATCTGCAGCTAAAAGATTGAACAACATCTCGTTTGAATTAATACATATAGCCCCCGCAAAACAAAACCTGCATTTTTGAACGTGCCTTGCGGGCTGTAGCCGCTGTTCATCTCCTCACCGCATCTTACGAATATGCTTTGTCATTAAGTACCAGCTACAGCCCTCACAAATCATCGCTTAAAACAGACAGGTTTTTGTTTTATGGGGCTACAGCACCAAAGGGTAGCTGTTATACTAACCAAGATACCGACCGACAAGATTAAAGGAGTGCGTTATGAAGTTTCAAAATACACTATGCTTAATTTCAAAAGGCGTGAGCGTAGATAGGTCTGACGGCTCATTGAGTATATTTAAAATCATATCTAGTTTTAGTTTTATGCTTGAAGATAGCCAAATTGAACACCTAGAATCTGAACATTCTCCAGGCAAGCCGCATATGATGCCGGTTGCTTTTACTTGTGTTTCTTCATGGATGCCTGAGGGGTTAAAAAGTGCTCCTGGTAAAGTCGCTGTGGAGTTATCTTTTAGAGACCAAAACGGCAACAACATGCTAGTTAACGAACTTGCTTTAGATGTAAAGTCTGGTTCTGGCCCAATGAATCTTAACTTTAATATGGCATCTTTACCGATCGTGGCTGAAGGCGTGAACGATCTTTACGTTGCACTGAAGGATGAATCTGGCAACAAGCTAGGTGAGGGCACCTATTCTTATAACGTGACTTTTACAAAATAAATAGCTTGCACTCTAGCCTAAATTTACTAGTAACATTCGGCTAGTCGAGTAGTACTATATTTATTTTATTTCATAAGGAATAAGGTTGTGGTATATTTTAGTTGAGTAAAGACGTGGACTTAACCAGCCATTGAGCTCCGTTGGATTGGCCAAACGACAAACGATATTGAAGTTGGTAATAGTAAAAGTCGAGGTGGAACCTCCGTTCACAACGGACCGAGACGCATCAAGCAACTAGGCTTATGGTGCGTTTTTATTTACTAATTTTTGGAGAGATTAGATGAAGATATCGTCGTTAGGAACACATATTAAGGTAAAAGATATAGTCAAGTCGCGGAAATTTTATGAGTCGCTTGGATTCAAGCCCGTGTTTGGTTATGGTGACCCAGACTTCGTTGCTACCTTGCCAGATGGCTGCGCTTCAGCTCCAGAAAAGTACGCGGGAGTTGTTTATGAAGTGTCAGAAAGTTCTCAACTAGAGATAGCAGATGGACACGTAGGCATAAAGAACCAAAAAGTGTTTACTGAGGTTATAGACGACGAGAAGGTTTCGGCCATGATTAAGGTTGATTCCTTGCTAAGTTTGTTTAGTAACCCGAATGTTAATATTACGTTTCCAGTAAGGCGTTATTACTGGGGGAGCATCGAGGTTGCCTTACGCGACCCTGATGGTTACGTTCTAGTATTTATTGCCCCCTATAGTGAGGGTGAGGCCGAAGCAGTGTCTAAGTTTGCAAAAATTGAGGAAGTTAATAATGAGTAAGTCATCCAAAGAAAAAGACGAGCTTTATGCAATGCGCCATAGTTTAGCGCACATTATGGCGAGTGCCGTTACCGAACTTTGGCCGAGCGCAAAGCTAGGAGTTGGCCCAGTTGTTAAAAACGGATTTTACTATGACATCGATATAAATGGGATTAAAATTTCTGAGTCCGACTTTAAGCGTATCGAAAAGGTGATGCATAAAATAATTAAGCAGAAGCAAGTATTTGAGCACTCCACAATGAAAATTGAAGATGCAGTTGCGTGGGCAAAACAATCAAAGCAGCCGTACAAGCTAGAGTTATTAAATGATTTGCAGCGTGCAGGTACAACAAATGTTCAAGATTTGAGCCCTGACGAGCTGGGCACACTAGCCGACGCCGAGTCAAAGATAGATGAAGTTAGTTTTTATACCAATGGTGACTTTGTTGACTTATGTCGAGGCCCACATGTTAAGTCTACTGCCGATGTTGGAGCTTTTAAGCTTATGAAGGTCGCTGGTGCGTATTGGCGAGGCGACGAGAGTAAACCACAAATGCAGAGACTGTACGGTGTAGGTTTCACAACAAAGGAGCAACTAAAAGATTACATACAGATACTTGAGGAAGCTAAATTACGCGACCATCGAAAGCTGGGCAGGGAGTTGGATTTGTTTACTTTTTCCGATCAGGTCGGTCCAGGCCTGCCTCTGTTCACACCGCGCGGCACTATAGTTCGAACGCTATTAAAGATGATGTTGGAGCAAGTAGGCAAAAAATACAACGCTCAGACTGTTGAAATCCCTCATATCGCTAAGATTGATTTGTATGAAACTTCAGGTCATGCACAGAAATTTGGGGATGAATTGTTCGAAGTGAGCAGCCACTACAAAGACGTTAAGTTTGTGATGAAGCCCGTAAATTGTCCGCATCATACTCAGATATATGCCTCGAAACCCAGAAGCTACAAGGACTTACCGATTAGCTATATGGAATCCACCATGCAGTACAGAGATGAGAAGCCTGGTGAGCTGAGTGGTTTGGGTAGAGTGCGCTCTATTACTATTGACGATGGTCATATATTTTTACGCAAGGATCAAATTAAGCAAGAGTTAACCAAATTAGCGAAGTGGGTGGAGGAGTTTCATTCTAGTCTTGGTTTGTATGGAGATCATTGGGTGTCTTTGTCTTTACGCGATCCTGCCAAGCAAGATCAGTACACCGGCAACGAAGAAGACTGGGTAGAGGCAGAGAGGGTATTGGAGGATTTTGCTAGCGAACTGGCGCTAGGAGCACAAAAAATTGAGGGCGAGGCTGCAATTTATGGTCCAAAAATTGATTACATGTACAAGGATGTGTCTGGAAATGAGCGACAGCTTTCAACAATTCAATTAGATTTTGCTACTGCCGAGCGTTTCGGTCTGGAATACACAGACAGCGACGGAAGCAGCGTTACGCCAGTTATAATTCACAGAGCAATTCTCGGCTCATACGAGAGATTTATGGCGATATTGCTAGAAAAAACAGCGGGACACTTACCGTTTTGGCTCTCTCCGGAGCAGGTGCGACTACTGACAATCAACGACAAGGTTAATGATTATGTCGAGGAGATTAAAAACGTCTTAGATGGGGTTGTACTGATGGAACCTCTTAAGTACAACGAACTAAGATACTCGGTAGATAACAGGCAAGAGTCCTTGGGTAAAAAGATTAGAGAAGCTACAAAGCAAAAAATTCCGATTATGTTGGTCGTAGGCGAGCGAGATAAGGCCAGCAAGACAGTCAGCATAAGAACATTTGGCGGCGAGGAACAGACACTGCCTTTAGCCGACCTCGGTAATCACATAGCTGGCTTATGAAGAAGAAAGTACTTGCCCTAGATATTGACGACGTGCTGGTACCGTTTGGGCATCATGCCGCAAAGTATGTTTCGGCTGTATCTGGTATAAAAGTTGGTGCGCACGAGCTTTATGATGGCAACACAAACGGGCAGACCGCGAATGGGCTTTGCAATAAGGAGTTTGCTAGGCTGGTTAGACGCTATCAGCTTGATGATTGTTCTTTAGAGGTAGAGCCAATTGCAGGCTGCGTAGAATCACTAAGTGATATTAGCGAAGTTTTTGATATCAAGCTCGTTACATCCAGAGATCCGACTATTTCTGGCCAAACTATGGCATGGGTAGAGAATCACTTATCAATGGTAGATATCAGCGAAGTGCACCATGTTGGCAACGTGCACGGCCCGAGCGGAGAAAACAATACAAAGTTGGGGGTGTGCAATGCTATAGGAGCTGCATACTTGGTTGACGATCAGCCAAAGTATTATCAGCAGCTAAAAGATAGTCAAATAGTACCCATATTGTTTGGTGAATATGCATGGAACGACGAACCCGCTTTGCGAAGTCGAGATTGGTTTAGTGACTGGGCGTCTTTAACTGAATTTCTGTTAAGTAACTAACAATAGTTTTATAAAAGAAAGCGATACATAAAATGCGTAAAATGTGTGAAAGCTGTGGCATGCCCCTAAAAAACGATAATGGTGGCTCAAATAAGGACGGTTCAGTTAGTGGTCGTTATTGCAGTTATTGCTATAAGGGTGGTAAGTTTATTCACCCCAAGGCTACTGTAAGCGAGATGATGAACTTTTCTGTAGAGGGAATGAAGAAAAAAGGATTTCCTGGTTTCATGGCAAAACTTATGGTAAAAAACACTCCAAAATTGCCGCGCTGGCAGCAGCCTGATACATCGAAGCCGGCCGAATAGAAGTGGCTATGTTTGATTTTTATAGTTTATATCCAAATGTCTGTAAACCCGTGGGTGGGGGTGCGATCAGGAGTGAAGGGCGTAGGTTGGCCGCATGACATTTTCACAAGAAGTTGAAGCAATAGTCGCAAAAATTCCTCGCGGCAGAGTAATGACTTATGGCCAGCTAGCGGCACTAGTCGGGCGTCCGCGTGCAGCAAGGCAAGTTGGTGGAATTGCTCATTTTGGAAATCCAAAGCTGCCCTGGCAACGAGTCGTAAACAAGCAGGGTGGGTTGGCGAAAGGTTTTCCAGGGGGTCGTGAAGAGCATGCGGCCATGCTGCGTGACGAAGGGGTTGTAGTAAATAATCATACAGTAAACATTGCAGAACTACTTTGGAGGCCAGATGAACAAGAACAAAAGTAAGATTTTAGTTGTTGTGGGTCAAACAGCATCAGGCAAAAGTTCATTATCTATAAAGTTGGCAAAGGCGCTCAATGCCGAGATCATTGCCGCAGACTCTAGAACTATATATAAATCTATGGACGTTGGGACGGCCAAACCGAGTAAAGAAGATCAGGATCTGGTCGTGCATCATTGTATAGATTTGGTTTTTCCAGATGAAGATTTTAATGTTGTAAAGTTTAATCAACATGCAAAAGCGGCAATTGAGGACATTCAAGCTAGGGACAAGCAGGTCATCATAGTAGGCGGAACTGGCTTGTACGTCGATTCTTTACTATTTAATTACGCCTTCAAAGAAATGAAAGGACAGGAAACTCGTAGTGAATTAGTCAACGAAAGTATTGATGACTTGAACTTAAAGGCACGAAAGCTCGGCTATATTTCTAAAGATGAAGTTGTAAAAAACCGTCGCCACATTGTTAGAATAATTGAACGAGGCGGCAGGTTTGAAGAAAGGCCGGTAATGGATGATAGGTATATAGTGGTAGGCATTAATCCCGCGCGTTCCGTTCTTCGCTTAAGAATTGAAGAGCGAGCAGAGCAAATGTTTAAGGCTGGACTTAAAAAAGAGTACCTGGAGCTAATTGATAGATATGGCAGCGACTGTGAGTCTATGACAGGGATTGGCTATAGGGAATTTGCAGCGTGGTCTACTGGTGCGATATCTGTGGGTCAAGTAAAGCGAGACATAATAAAAAACACGTTAAAGCTAGCTAAACGTCAACGAACATGGTTCAAGCGAAATCAAAATATAAATTGGTTCGAGGACTCGAATTCTGCATATTCGTGGGCATTGAGTCAATTTGACGGACACATGGTAGAATCTACAAATGAGTAAAAATAATGAACCCCTAGTAGTGCAGTACGAGTCAAAATCTAACGAAGAAGAATATTCTCAATTCTGGAAAGGGCGAGACTATGAAGATAGGTCGGAGCGACAATTATTAAACAAAATACTGAAGACATACCCTTCTGAATCGGCGTGGTTAGTAGATATTGGTGGCTCCTTTGGGCGTTTACTTGACCTGTATTCGACAAAGTTTAAAAAAGTTGCGATTGCCGATTATGCAACAAACCAGTTTCATTTAAGTTTGAAGCCTGCAAAGAAGAATAAGGTCAATCTTACACTTATGGCAGCAAATGCTTTTCATATGCCCTTTGCAGACGCATCGCAGCCTGCGATTATATCTATTCGAGTTATGCATCATTTAGTAGAGTTGCCAAAATTTTTTGAAGAGTTAGATAGGGTGCTCGTGCCTGGCGGGGTTGCCATTATTGAAGCTGCCAACAAAAACCATATTAAAAATTGGTTTAAATGTCTTTTTAAGGCTGATTTTAGTGATTGGCGCAAGGATTGGATAGATCTGGGTAAGAGTGGTCTGCAAGACGACGATAAGTTTCTCTTAATACGAGACCATAAGCCTGCTTATATGCGCAAGGTTATTCGTGGCTCCGGGCTTAAACTGAAGCGGCAGTATTCTATATCTTGGCTGAGGCGAACACCTTTTGCGAATATGCCTATTTGGTTTTCGGGCAGCATAGAAAAACTCATGCAAGCTATAAGCCCTAATTTTATGCTAGCACCAAGCTGCTGGTACATAGTGCAAAAGCCAGGTAGTTTTGAACCGGGCGAGGTTAAGTTTAAAAATACACTAGTTGACCCTGCAACTAAAAAACCAATTAGTGCTGCAAATCAAAAGAAAGTTACCAAAGATAAGAATGGCGCTAGCTATTTAGATTTGCGTCACCCAAAGCCCCGTATATAAAATTGTGTCTCCTTGCTCACTGTACTGTTAATTTGCCTATGAAGACTCCGGATTAATCGGTGTAAACGCACTGACACTAACAAAAATTTGTGCTTATGGTTTGATAGGTGGATACACCTTGGTACAATTGTTTAAGATTAATCATGGGTGCAAGGGAAGGTTTGGTAGGCTCGTAATATGGAACAATTATTTGGATCAAAAACAAGGGTGAAGCTATTGCAGTTATTCTGCAACAATCCAAATCGTTCTTTTTATGTTAGAGAAATAACCCGTAAAATTGACGAACAAATTAATTCAGTTCGACGTGAACTGGCAAACTTGCTAAACATTGGTATTGTAAAGTCTCAAAATCGAAATAATCGCTTGTACTATGAAGTAAACCAAAAATACGAACACTACCAATCTTTGGGTAGTATGTTTGCAGGTAAGCCAAGGAAGAAATCTGGGCTTAAATTGGCTTCAGACAAAAAGCTGGCTCAAACAATTCGAGGCATGGGGTCGGTAGATTTGATTTTGTATCTAGGCTCGTTTACGCAGGATGCAACAACAGACATAGACGTATTAGTTGTTGGCGACGTAAACAAGACTCAGGTTCATAACTTCATGGCAGACCTAGAAGACGAAGAGGGCAGAGAGCTTAAATATGTCGTGCTTTCTACAGAAGAGTTTAAATACCGTCAGGATGTGAACGATAGGTTTGTTACAATGGTTGAAGCAGCCAAGAAAACGGTTATTTATGATCCGTCGGCTTTAATGGAAGAAACTCGCAAGCGGGTAAAAAATAGCACTAAGGAGGAATAGGCTTTGGAGATTAAACTACTGGCAGCTAATTGCATAGAAATAACCAC
>CALFBO010000040.1 GCA_937951635.1 Candidatus Saccharimonadia bacterium | reverse complement strand
TTTTTGCACTTTTGAACTCAAGAGGTTTCTCTTTGGCGCCAGTTTGCGCGTACTTCGCCATTTAGAGTGCATGGAGTGTTGTAGCTATATCTATACGATGTATTTTAAGATTTTATTGTGTTAGGAGCAAGTAAGAAATTGTGGTTATTGGTTGTTGCTGCCTGGTTTCGTGGGTTTTGGGGTGGTTACGATAGCATCGAGCGGCGATATTTTTTGGCATAATCTAGTGCAACAAATGCACCTTTTACAGTACAGAGTGTAGGATTTTGAGCTTTTAGGCATGCGTTGTTTAGTCGTTTTGTCATGTAGCTTTCTAGGCCCTTGATGTTTGCACCCCCGCCGCTAATAACAATACCTTGCTTAAGTATATCTCCCACAAGGTCTGGCGGTGTTTTTTCAAGGGTCTTTGCAACCGTTTTTACTATTGAGTTCAAGGAACGATCTATTTGGGTTATTAATGCAGAATGTTTGATCCTTGATGACTTTGGCAGGCCTTGGTGGATGCTCTTTCCGTGAACGGTTTTCATTTTTTCTTGTTTTATTTCTAAGTCTATGAAGTCATGAATAATTGAACGGATTTCTGACTGAGCTGGAGACATACTATGGTTTCTGCGTAGGTAGCGTATTGTGTCTTCCTCTATGCTGCTCATGCCTGTGCGCGTTGACATGGCCACAACTTCACCACCAAGAGAGTAGACTCCAGCTTCGGTTGTGCCGTAGCCAATATCGACTATCATTGAGCCTTTTGGACGATCTATAGACAGCCCTGCACCCAATGCCGCAGCTGTTGCGCTTTGAATAAGATTGACTTCGTGTATGCCAGCAGAATATAAAGAATCTACTAGAGCCTTGCGCTCTGCCGAAGAAGCTGTGGCAGACACAGACACCATTGCCTCCGTCTTGCGCACCAATAGTCGACCAGCAACCTGGCCAACAATTGCCGAAAGCATTTGTTTGGTGGCGTTAAAATCGGCTATAACCCCCTTTTCGTATGGTCGGATTATTACGATGTCTTGACGGTTGCCAGATAATAAGTCCTGGGCTTCAGTTCCAAGAGCGTATAAGTGTTTTTGAGAGTCGTCAAAGGCAACAATGTTTGGCTCGTCGTAAACTACACCCCGTTTAGGTATTTGCACTCTTACACGTTTTGTTCCCAAATCTATGGCTAGTTTTTTAGTTAATAATGCCATTTGCTCACTCTATAATATTATTCGTTACCCAAACTAAACTTGGGTCTCATTCGTTTGATAAAACCTACATCATTAGTCACACTTTGTTTGCCAGTGATCACGTGGGTCGTTGCCTGTATTAAACAATTATAGCCTAACTATAGTACAAGCACTCCTTTAAGTGTCTTTCTGTTGCCCTCTAAAACAACCCCAGTCATATAGGCCTTCAAGTTGGGCACATCTAACTCACCTAATCTGTTTAGGTTTAGTTTCGTGATTGGGGTAGGCATGTCTTGACGGCGCCTTGGCGCATTAACTCCACAAAGTAAGAGTGCCGGCAGCCTTACGCCTAGGGACTTCTGGTAGCCTGACTCATAGCGCGAAACCTGTGTAGTATATCAGTTATGGCAATGTTTTTGAGGGTTGCTGAGTCGGGGTATGATGTTGACCTGTCTTTGAAGCTGATTTATGTTGCCCTTTTATTCGACTGAGTATTTCTCTACTGGTGTAGAATAGGTGTGCAATGCATAGGATTAATCATAACGGCGTTCACAAGGAAGCAATAAGGCGCTACTTGCTTTATGTTCTTTTAGGCTTGGTAATTTTATTCACTTCATATTTATTTGTGCTAGCGACGCTGGGCTATGGAATAGGCAGTGATGGGCGCCTGATCAGCAATGGTTTGCTAGTAATCAATACCGAACCTAAAGGGGCAGAAATTAGAGTTGACGGGGTAAAGGAGAATTCTCGAACCCCTTCTCAACTTCCACTGCGTCAAGGCAGATATTCGATTGAGCTTAACAAGCCTGGCTATAGGCCTTGGAATAGCGAGGTTTGGGTCGAGGGCGGAAAGGTACTTTGGGTTGATCATGCCAAGCTGGTTAATGCAGAGTTTGAGCAAACAAAAGTGGAGGGGCTTGAACCTGACATTGCAAATAGTATATTCATTGAAAACTTGGGGCTTATTTTGGCTGAAGTGTCTACTGCAGTAAACCTTGGCATAGTTGATGCTGGTTCTGGGCGGTTAAAATTTCAGCAGGATATAAGTTCCCGGCTCAGGGTCGGACCAGCTGGCAACTTTGGGGAAATCGAGCTTCATAGGTGGGGTCTTAGCACGAGCAAGTTACTAGTCGTGCAGAGGCTAGATGACATTGTAGACCATAGGGTCATAGACGTTACAGATTTAGAGAGGTCGTTTAGTATCTCGGCTAAGTATGGCCAAATATTTGACAAAATTACTGCTACAGCGAACGAGCAAGTATTCTACAGTTTGAGTGGCGGTAGGCTATCGCGCCATGACTTGCGCACATCTGGACAGCAGGTAATTGCGTCTGACGTGGGTGCAATTGCCTATGGAACTGAGGGGCAGGCGCTTTATGTATTAGACAAATCTGGGACAAGGCTCAGAAAACTCGATGACTCATCAACCGACTTAGTCGAATATGCATCTTTTGATACGCCAATAAGCTCAATGATGGTATCGAGCTATGAGTCACATGAATACGTATCTCTTGCTCGCCCGGACAATAGGCTGGCCGTATATAGGATCCCCAAAGGAGATAAACAGGGCGCGGCGCCAGTGGTTCCCGAGAAGTTGATAAGTTTTGAATACCCAGTCAAGGAGGTGTCGCATTCTTACCAAGGAAGGTTTATTCTCGCTAAGACGGGATCGGGGGCCAAGGTTTATGACCTTGAATTTAACCGTGTAAACAGTCTAGAGCTTTATGATTCGCTGCGCTGGGTAGACGATACACGTTTAAGTTTCATGGACAACGGCAACCTAGTTATTAGCGACTATGACGGTTCAAATGAGTATGTGATTGGGCCTGCAAACAACAAGATTATGCCGGTAGCAGCCAATAGAGGTATGGTCATTTATTATAGCGCGCCATCATTAGCTCCGGGGGGAGCTAGCGTGGTGGTATCGACGAAACTCAATCAATAGCAACAGTGTAAGCTATTGGTAGGATGTCTATGCGTGCTTAATGTATATTCTTTGTTTATAACTTAGCCTATGGAGTTTAGAAAAGCCGAGGTCTGGTAAAGCCCGGTAAAAGACTAGAACCACCTATCCCAAAAGGACTGTGAGTTGCTGGGGATTATCTGAGTCTCTATGTCTTGGGGAGATATTGCCTTTTGATCGGAGTCGTCTCGGCGTGGTTCGGGTGATATTTGTTCACCTTGGATTACTAGGCGACGCCAGTTGGTGCCCGGTGGGGTGCAGGTTATTAAAGTCGTTATTGCATTTGACGTGGGCTGGATTAACGAAAAATCATTTGGCTCGATAATCTGACTGTTGAACACGCGATAAACATATCTGGTTCCTTCATGGTGAAGTATAAATGTATCATTTTCTTCAAGCTCATCTAGCAGGACAAATGCAAATTTATATTTTCCTTTGTTAAAAAAGTTACTCGATGAGTGACCTACGATGACATTGTTGCCTATAGAACCTGGTAGTGCTGTTTCTCCGTAATGGACGACACCTCTTTCTAGGCCCGCTTGAATGTCGTCTTCATCGTAGTTTTTGATGTCGTAGACAACTGGTACGTCGACATTAATCTTGGGTATTATTATTCTAGACTCCTCCCCTACTTCAATTTGGGCGTTTGGATCTATGATGATTGGACTGCTAATTGTATTGCCAGGACTAACATATTTTTTTACCTTGGCTACAGCAACTTGGTTGTAGCTCAAAAATAACATTAAGAATGCTGCAGTTGCTCCAGTTAGTATTGCTCCCTTGTTTCGGTCAAAAAAACTAGGAGGTCGAACAAGTGGCTTTGAAAGCATTTTTTTCATTAAAAGCTCTCGGGTGTCTGCTATAGAAGGGCGAATAGCTGGGGTTGGGCTGGTCTTAGGATTGGGTTGGATAGGCGTGTTGGCTTTGGGGGGTGGTGCCGAAGGCTTGTGCGTAGGTATGGAGAATGATGCAGGTGTTTTGGTTTCGGGGCTGCTGGTTGTTGCAGGTGGTTTTGGTTTTATTTGGGAGCCCATTGGTTTTTTAATAGGGTGTTTGCTCTTGGCTAAAGATTTAAATATGTGGCCCAGCCCTGGTCCTTTTGGTTTAGCTGGAATCTGCTGTTGGGGTTTGGCTGCAGGAACAGGTTGCACGCCAGGCTCCTTGCTGACAGGCTGTCTTGCAGGTGTGTTGGTCGAGGATTGAGCCGGACGAGTAAAATCTTGAGTGTGGTGGTATTCATTCCATAGTTGAGATTTTTGATCTTCAGGTAGTTTTGAATAAAACGCCTGCCATGCACTTTGATGATCGCTTGTGCCGTCGTGTTGGTCCCAAAATTTATCAATTAATGTCGAAGGGTTTTTTGCAGCAGGACGTTTTGGGTTGGTATGTGCAGAATAAATCCTATCGAGTTTTTCTCGAATTAAGTTTGCAGCACTGTCTTTGCCGGTGTTTTGGTTGGATTTATTTTCGTCGTTCATGCTCGACGTTTCAGTCTTTCTCGTCTTGATTGTTTTTACCTGCCATTTAAGTATAGTACAATTACACCTGATGATTAAGCCGGAGTGGCGGAATTGGTAGACGCGCTAGACTCAAAATTTGGTGGGCAATTTGCCCGTGAAGGTTCAAGTCCTTTCTCCGGCACCAATAAAAATGGCCCCAACGGGGCTTTTTTTATTGGTG
>CALFBO010000039.1 GCA_937951635.1 Candidatus Saccharimonadia bacterium | reverse complement strand
CGGGCGACTGCATAGTGAGTATAGAGTCTTGCTTAGTAAGCCGCACATAACCATTGGCTTGCCGAGCGGAGTCACCGAGGTAGAGAAGCGCGCTGTTGAAGAGGCTGCAAGAGCTGCAGGATCAACCAATAATATTCAGCTTATTGAAGAGCCAGTTGCAGCTGCCATAGGTGCGGGTATTGATATTAATGACGGCCGAGGCTCCATGGTTATAGATATTGGTGGCGGAACTACAGAAATGGCCGTAATTGCCAACGGTAGGCCAGTGATTGGAAGCTCTTTGCGTTTGGGGGGTAGTGATTTAACAGATTCCATTACTAGTTTTATTAGAGATGAATACAATTTGTTGGTTGGTGAACATACCGCTGAGCAGGTAAAGCTAAATATAGGTGCAGTATTTGTTCATCCTGATAAAAAAACAATGGCGGTTCGGGGCAGGAATACAATAACAGGCCTTCCCCAAGAAATCGAAGTTCGATCCGACATTCTGAGACTGCCTTTAACTCGGCAGATGCGCCCTATACTCGACACAGTTAAAGCTGTAATTGAACAAACCCCACCAGAACTGCTATCTGATGTTATGGAGGGAGGTTTAGTTTTGGCGGGTGGCGGAGCTTTTATGGCGGGTGTTGGTCGGCTTATTGAACAAGAAACACATATCAAAGTTGTGGTAGCTCAAAACAGTCTAACTGCAGTTGTTGAAGGGGCGGCAAAAGCTATGTTGAACCCAAATGATTATGGTCAGATAATCAGCTTGAGTAGTGGCTAGGTTTTAGACTCGTGACAGGTGCCATCAAGAGAAAGAAAACTCCAAAAAGTCGACTGAGTCTTGGTATTTTAGTTTTATTATTTATGGCCGTGGTTAGATTGTTTACGTCATTTGACCCTATCGGGGAGACTATCACGAGATTAATGTCCCCACTTTCTAAATATACAAGATCGCTAAATCTTAATAGTAATTACAACCAGCTAAACAGCGAGGAATCCGAACAGCTGGTGCGCGCCTATCAA
This sequence comes from Candidatus Saccharimonadia bacterium, assembly GCA_937951635.1. Lineage (GTDB taxonomy): Bacteria > Patescibacteriota > Saccharimonadia > Saccharimonadales > CALFBO01 > CALFBO01. The sequence goes on along the minus strand of CALFBO010000039.1, from coordinate 8,668 downwards.
CAAGAAAAGGTCATGCATCTAGAGGGGCTGCTATCTGGCAGTAGTTCTAATATAGTTTCGGCAAAAGTCTATAGATACGATGTTTCTTCGGTTCGCAAACACCTGTGGCTGAGTTTAGAGCAAGATTTTACCCCCAGGCTAGACAGCCCGGTTTTTAATGATGGGTTTTTGGTCGGTGTGGTCGATAAGGTTTCTTCAAGTCAGGCACGAGTTCAGTTGGTTGTTGACCCGCAGTTTGCGATAACTGCAAGAGCAGGTTCTAATCACGGCTTGGCGAGCTCCGAAACCGGCAGCTTGTTGTTTGCGCAGACCGACGGCGAAGGTCTTATGGGCTCGTTTGTGGTAACAGATGGACTTGGAGGTAGGTTGCCTCCGGGAGTGCCCGTAGGTAGGCTTGGTGACGAAGTGTCTGACCCGGCCGAGGTTTTTAGGAAGTATAAGCTCGAGTTGATGCAGAGCATATACACACTGGAATATGTTCAAATGAGCGTACGAGACGGAGTATGATTTTTATGGTGTGTCGGTGGGTGTCTTGCGAATTTTAATATTATTTATAGTTTGTTTTTTGGTGGAGTCAACAGTGCTTGTTGAAATGCCAGTATTTGGGGCCACGCCTTATCTTGGGGTGTTGATGTTGCTCGTTTTTGGCGATAATATGAGCAATATGTGGTTGATTATTGCTTCGGTAAGCTATGGCTTTGCCATGGACACCATAAGGAGCGCTTACTCGCCGTCATGGCTAATCGGCTACTTGCTTATTGCTGCAATATTACTGAAACTGAGGCAACTATCTCGGCAAAAAACATACAAAGTTACAGTGAGTAAATCGTATTTATTGGTGGTGTTTACTTGTTTGATGTTTGCAGTTGTGGCGTTGCCTCGTATCGGCATTAGGGCGTACGACAGCGTCATAATTGTAAGATATTTTTTCATACAGTTAATTTCTACTGCAGTTGTGGGGTACGGTTTCATTAAGCTGGTATCAGCAGACAGCTTGGAGCTGAAGTGATCAATAGGACGAAGAGAGTTGATGGCGCCAAAGGTCATGATGTAGATGATTGGACGCAGTCGCTGCTGGCCGGGGGAGGCTACGTTGACACTAGCGGGGGTGCCGCCATTAAGCGCAGCAGGCTTACCTTTGCTTTTGTGGTCGTCGCTATTTTGGGTGCATTGCTTCTTTATAAAACATACGACCTGCAGGTAGCATCGGCAAGCCAATATGAACTTCGCGCCAAAGGAAATAGCGTAAGAGATATCATTGATTACGCCCCAAGAGGCAGAATTTATGACCGCACTGGCACCGTAATTGCCGACAACAAGGCTCGTCTAGAACTGAATTTAACTCCATTTCTTGTGCCTAGAGACGAGACAGAAAGAGACGAATTGATAACAGAGGTAGCCGCCATATTCGAGCTTACGCCAGAAGACATACATTCAAAAATCCAAGATGCTGGCATTAATTACGCAAGGCCAGTTGTCATCTCTTCGAATGTGGCTCACCAGCAAGTACTTAAATTTCATGGGTCAAGTAATAAATTTGATGGGTTTGTTGTAGATGATATTCCCTCTAGAAAATACGTCTTGGATGCAGGAATCTCGCACCTCGTCGGGTATGTAGGCAGGGTTAGTAAAATCGAGCTCGATGCAGACCCCACAGACACTCTTTTGTTAACAGACTTTATTGGTAAGTCGGGAATAGAAAAGAGTTTTGACACACACTTAAGGGGGGTTAATGGTCGAACAAGGTACGAGGTCGACGCGCTTGGGCGCCCGGTTAGAGTTATCGAACACACTCCTGCAATTGCAGGCAAAGATTTACATCTGGGCTTAGACCTTAAAACTCAGATAGGAATGTACCAGGCCATGCTAGAGCAACTAGAGAAGTCTGGATCTACCAAAGCTAGTGGCGTAGCGGTTCACCCCGGCACAGGACAGCTACTGGCCATGGTTAGTTTGCCAACTTTTGACAATAACTTATTAAGTAATGGCATCTCCACTTCGGATTATGCCGAGATAATCGAAAACACCGACCAGCCACTTTTTAACAAAGTTATCTCGGGAGGCTACACCAGCGGTTCGGTAGTTAAGCCTATGGTGGCTGCAGCTGCGCTCGAAGAAGGCGTGGTTAATGAACGTACCATAATTGAGGATAGGGGCTACATAGACGTGTATGGTCAATTTGGAGGTGTTTTCCGTTTTAGAGGTTGGAGAGAAGGCGGCTTAGGACCAATGGATGTGCGAAGCGCCCTTGCATGGAGCTCAAACATTTATTTCTACACCGTTGCAGGAGGATACGGCGATCAGGATGGGCTAGGTGCAGCTAGGCTAACTAGTTATTACAAACAATTTGGTTTGGGCGAGTCAACACAGATCAAGCTTCCCAGCGAAAATCAAGGAAGAGTGCCCGATGCAGACTGGAAGCAGAGGCAGTTTTCGGAGCCCTGGTATGTTGGAGATACCTATAACATATCAATTGGCCAGGGCGACATGCTGGTGTCGCCGTTGCAAATTACTGTCGCCGGCGCAGCAGTAATAAACGACGGCAATGTGCTCGTGCCCAAGCTTGCCAAAGATGATGCCACAGAGGTTAGAAAGAGGGTTGCAGTCTCTAAAGATAACTTCAAGATTGTGCGCGAAGGCATGAGGCAGGTTTTAACAGACGGTACAACTTGCGAATGTTTGTTCAATAACGTGCCTGTTGCCGTTGCTGGAAAAAGTGGCACAGCCGAGACAAATACCCCTGATGGCAAAGCGCCGCATTCGTGGTTTATGGGGTTTGCTCCCTACGATAACCCAGAAATTTTAGCTACGGTACTTGTAGAAGAGGCAGGCAGTGGCTCAGCATATGCAGCACCAGCCGTGGCCAAAACATTAGAAAGCTACTTCACTGATGACTAATTTATATGTATAATCAGTCGGTAAATTTAGAGAGGGAGAATGCACTTGCAATATTGGTGTTGTTAATGTAACCTAACCACCATATATAGTGTTTTGGGGTTATTTATGAAAAAAGAATTTAGTCTTACCGCGTCGGGAATTACTGACTTAGAAAATGAACTAGAAGAGCTTAAGTCAAAGCGTGTAGATGTGGCCGAAAGGCTGCGTGTATCAAGAGAGCACGGCGACTTAAAGGAAAATGCAGAATATCATAACGCACGAAGTGAGCAGGTGCAGTTGGAGCTTCGAATTGGTGAGATTGAGCATATTTTACGCAACACTCAGGTTATTGTTAGCCCAAAGAACATTACAGAGGTAGAGCTTGGCAATACAGTCGTGCTTAAAGGTAGCAAAGGTGAGCAAAATTACACCATAGTGGGCTCTGTCGAGGCCGACCCTGCACAAAACAAAATCTCTAATGAATCACCGATTGGACAGGCGCTTATGGGACGAGCTGTAGGTGACGAGGTCGTCATTAAGTTGCCGGCTGGAGAAACTACGTACAAGATCAAATCTATTCAGTAAATCTTTTTGTCTATAATCTCGCCAGCAAACTTCTTAAACTCCTGTTAGTAGTCGTGATGAAAGGGCGGTAAGTGTTTGTGCGCATGCACTTACCGCTCAAGAATCATTTATATCACTATATCAAACCATAAAACACGTTTTATGGTTTGATATACTTTTTGTGTCAAAAAATAGGACGTTAAGTTCTACTTACCGTCGTAAATTACAAATAGTTCCTTTTTGAGCAGGTCGCCTTGTCGCAGTATAAAATCTGGATTCTGTGACGCATGAGCTTTGATTGCGGCGACTTTTTTATCGAACACACTAGATACGTCGCTGATTATGTCTATAGACTTTTCGTCTACGCCGGCTGGTCCATACACAAAATATGAATCGTTGGGGGTTGGCCTTGATAATTTGCTAGACACAAGGTAGAGAAGTCGGGCCGTAGTTACCTGGTCCATTTTGGATAGCGATCGTCTAAACACAAATGTTGCAATCATGCTCATAGCTATGTGGTCTAGGTGCCCGCTAATTCCGTAGCGGTCAAAGGTGAGAAGGTCTACTTCTGCAGGTTCATCGCCAATAACTTCGTTGAGTATGGCCGATATCTTGTCGGCGATGTCGTGATACTGGTTGTTGCAAATCTGCCCGTCTGTAAATCCAAGAAAGTGATAATTGTTTAGATCTAGCCCGAGTAACTTCGCAGCATTTTGGGCTTCTTTTTCACGAACAGATTCTATGCCGTTTTTGCCGCCGGCTTCGCCCTTGGTCGCCAGAATGACATGCACTTCTTGGCCCTGGCTTGCTCGCAGTGCTAGCGTGCCGCCCATGCCAAAGGCGTCGTCATCGGGGTGGGCTAGTATGGCTATTGATATCTTTTTCACATCTACAAGATTAACATAACCTGCAGGAATGCCCCTACAGCCAGGTCAATTGGCTGATATAACCTCTTATTAAATAGGGTTTGAGAAAAGTGCTACAAGGGTGTAACCTTATTTATGAAGTATAAACTAGCTAAAAATGTGTTAGAGAGTCTTAATGAGTGAACAAAAAAGTTTTTGGCTAGATGATGCCGTACAGAAATTAGATTCCAAGCAACCGCAAGGTGAGTTAATTGTTTCCAGTGGCGTTTCGCCGTCTGGACCCTACCATATTGGTCATTTGCGAGAGCTTCTTACTGCAGATGCCATTGCGTGGGGCTTAAGACAGATAGGCCGAAATGCTCGACACATACATTTTGTAGACGACATGGATGGTCTACGCAAGGTTCCGGCAGGACTCCCTGCTGATTTTGATAAGCATATTGGTGTGCCACTATATTTAGCACCCGCACCCGATGGAAGCGGCCGAAGCTACAGCCAGTACTATTTTGATGAGATACACGAGGCCATGGGCAGTCTAGGCGCACAAATGGAAGTGGTCTATAGCCACCAAAGGTACCAGGAGGGCTACTTTAGCGAATCAATAGAAGCTGCAATTGAACAACTAGACGAGGTAAAAGCCATTATCGAAGAGGTGTCTGGCCGACAGCTACCAAAGCACTGGCTTCCAGTAGAGGTTCAGGGCGATGAACAGGTTTATTTAAATGGTATTTCACTTGATTCCATAGACAAGGAGTCTAAGACTTTGTCCGTAATGCATGAGGGTACCGTAAAAACAGTTTCTTATGCAACTGGAAAGGTCAAACTAAACTGGCGGATAGATTGGCCTGCTAGGTGGGCGTTGTTGCCAGTTGCTGCAGAGCCTTTTGGCAGAGACCATGCAACCAAGGGGGGGTCATACGATACAGGAGCGGCACTTATTAAAAAAATATTCAACGCCGAGCCCCCAGAACCGTATCCGTACGAGTTTATTAACCTTAAGGGGCAGACCAAAAAAATGAGTGCATCAGAGGGTACAGGGATAACCCCACTGGAAGCACTTCAGGTGATGCCTGCGGCAGCCTTAAAGGACTTCATATTAAAAGACCCTCCACGTAAGCAGTTATTTTTTGATGTGGGGCAGGGTTTTGCTAGAGGTATCGATGAATACGCGGATATGTTGAGAGAAAATAGCAGCCCTGGCAATGATATTAATAGAGCCAATTTGTCGTTGGCTGGCACAAAAATGCCCAATTTTAGTACAATTTCTTTTGCGCATTTGGCAGTTGTTTACCAGACAGCTCAAAAGGACGATGATGCGGCAATAAATATACTTGTAGCCAGTGAAGACGAATCAAAAATTTTGACCCAGCAAAAGCAGATTTTAGAAACTTTTCCGTTAATTGACGTTTGGCTTTCAAAATGGGCTCCCGAAAAGCTACAATTTTCGGTGCAAAAAAGCTTACCGTCCAATATTCGCTTGAGCGAGGGCCAAAGAGAGTTTTTGGCGCAGCTAGCCGATGACATAGCAAAGATCAATGTTGCAGAGGACGCAGAGTGGTACCACAAGTTGATATATGCCAAGAAAGAACTTTGCGATTTAACACCCAAGCAATCTTTTGAGGCGATTTATTTAAGTATTTTAGGCAAGGACCATGGTCCCAAAGCTGGCTGGTTTTTGTCTACGTTCGATCCAGGCTGGTTGAGCGAAAGGCTTAAAGAGGCTGCTGGTACAAGCTAACTGTATAGCCCCTATGAGCAAGGCATACCTTTTTAGAGGCTATAGTTGGTGTGGATACAGCCATAATTGCTGCGCACCCAGCATGCTATAATAGCGATAAATGAATTCCAATAAAATGCTACCACATCAAGAACTTAGCTCCTCGATTTTGGGGGCTTGTTATGCTGCGATTAATGCGTCGCCGCAGCCGTAAAGTTTGAGCCTCCTAAAAAATTCAGCCGCGACCACAAAAATTTATACGAGGAATAACACATGCTAGACATTAAATTTATTAGGGACAACACCCAACTTGTAAAGCAAACTGCCGCCAACAAAGGGGTGGACTTTAACGTTGACAGGTTGCTTGAGCTAGATATAGAAAGAAGAGAATTGATAACCACTGCAGAAAGCTTGCGTCAAGAACGCAACGATTTGTCTGGCAAAATTAAAGGTAGGCCCAGTGACGAAGTCGTACAAAAAGTAAAGTCACTCAAGTTCGAATTAGAAGGTAATGAGTTAAAATTAGAAAAGGTTAACGAAGAGTATGACTCTTTACTGCTAAAGGTGCCCAATATTCCCAGCAAGGACACTCCTGTTGGTGATTCGGAAGAGCATAACAAGATCTTGCGAACAGTTGGATCTAAACCGGAATTTGGTTTTACTCCTAGACCACACTGGGAGATGACAGAATTTGTTGAGCAGCAACGTGCAGCCAAAATTAGCGGTGCACGATTTGCCTACATAAAGAATGGCATGGCAAAGTTGCAGATGGCTTTGATGCTTTGGGGTATGAATCAGCTGACCGACCCAGAGGTAATCGCCGAGATAGTAGATGGCGCTGGGCTGAATATTTCTAAAAAACCATTTATTGCAGTGCTACCCCCTGTGATGATGCGCAGCAAGCCTTATCAGGCCACGGCACGCCTGAAGCCTGAAGAAGTCACGTTCAAATTAGCAAATGACGACTTGTGGCTAATTGGTTCTGCGGAGCATTCGCTGTGCGCCTATTACTTGAACGACACTATTGCAGAAGAGATGCCGGTTAGAATGGTAGGGTACTCTCCAAGCTTTCGTAGAGAGGTGGGTAGTTCGGGCGAGGACACACGGGGAATATTGCGAGTACATCAATTCAATAAGCTAGAAATGGAGTCGTTTTCTGCAGCAGAAGATTCCGAAAATGAGCATAATTTTATGATTGCAATCCAGGAATATCTGATGAAAAAGCTAGGACTACACTATCAATTAGTTTTAAAGTGCACGGCAGATATGGGTGGTCCAAATATTCGTGGTGTCGATATCGAAACTTGGATGCCCGGCCAAGGCAAGTACCGAGAAACACACAGTGCAGACTTTATTGGCGACTACCAAGCCAGGGGGCTAAATACTAAGCATATAAATTCTGAAGGCGAGAGAGTGCTCGTGCACACCAACGATGCAACAGCGCTTGCAGACAGGACTTTAATAGCCATTGTCGAAAATTACCAGCTCGAGGGTGGCGGCATAAGGGTTCCAGAGGTGTTGAGGCCGTATGTAAATAATAAGGAGGTATTATGATTAAAAAATTTGAACTATCGGCAACTGGCATGGATTTAGATGCAGACATAAAAAAGTATGTAAACCGAAAGATTGGCCGACTAGATAAGTATATAACAAGACATGCCCGAAAGTCGGCTCATGCCGAAGTTAAACTACGCCAAGAAAAGAATAAAAAGAATGACAAGTTTTTTGCAGAAGTCATATTAAACCTGCCTGGCGAAACTTTGACTGCTAAGGAGTCTACCCTAAATGTTTATGCTGCTATTGATATTGTAGAGGCTAAATTACGATCACAGCTTCGCAAATATAACGACAAGGCAAAGAGCCACCGCACAGACAGAAAAGGCCTACTTAGCAAGTTCAGAAAGATGGCCGACAGAGATTTTCGAGGTCGACAGAATTAATCCCAGTGATTCTGGGTGCGTATTGTGGCATAATACTTCTAACTAGAAGGTGGGTGGGGTGCTTTTGCAGTGGCTGGCCTTTCAGAATGCGCGTATGAATATAATCAAATAGTAGGACCGGAGATTTAGGTAGAGCCGTATGAACAAGCTGTTAAAACGAATACTGGGTGATCCCCAAAAATCAAAGCTAAAAGCTTACGAAAAGCGAGCCGAACAGGTGTTGCATCTCGAGCAAAATATATCTGCCTTAACCGATGACGAGTTAAGAGCAAAGACAGATTATTTTAAGAAGAAAATTTCGGGCGGCTCGTCGCTTGATAGCATTATGAACGAAGCCTATGCAGTAGTACGCGAGGCGGCTTGGCGCAAGCTTGAGATGAAGCACTTCAAAGTTCAGCTCATTGGTGGTATAGCAATGCAAGAAGGTTCGGTTGCAGAAATGCGAACAGGGGAAGGTAAGACTCTAGTCGCGACACTGCCACTTTATTTGAACGCTTTGACTGGTAAGGGTGCACATTTAGTGACTGTTAACGACTACCTTGCCCAGCGAGATGCTGGCTGGATGGCTAATGTTTATGATTTTCTTGGTTTGAGCACTGCAGTTATTGTTGCCGATAATAGCTACATGTTTGACCCAGCGTTCAATAATGACGAGCACGACGACGAAAGATTTGCTCACTTTAGACCTATAACCAGGCAAGAGG
>CALFBO010000038.1 GCA_937951635.1 Candidatus Saccharimonadia bacterium | reverse complement strand
ACTCTGCCTATGCGACCATAGATGCCCTAAAGCAGCTCAAACCAAAAACCGAATGGGTAACTTACGAACCACCTAAAGCCAAGAAAAAGAAAGAGGCTGCTAAAAAGGGAGCTGAATAATGCAGTACCATGAATTAGATCTAACAAAAACACCCGATCGCAAACGAGTCGGTAGAGGTCGTGGTTCAGGATACGGCAAGACTGCTGGTCGTGGCACAAAAGGCCAGAACGCCAGAAGCGGTGGAGGGGTGAGATTAGGTTTTGAAGGTGGTCAAAATCCTTTAATGCAACGAATCCCCAAAAAACGTGGCTTTCGATCTATTAGGCGCGGAGTTCAAGAAATAACTACTCGTCAGCTCGCGCTCGTATCTGCAAAAAATATTAGTGCTGCAACTTTACTTGAGAGAGGCTTGATCAAGGATCAATACTTGCCAGTCAAGCTGATACTGCGTGGTGAGCCAGTTGCTGCCTATACTATTGAGCTCGACGCCGCAACACCAGGTGCAATAAGTGCTATCGAGAAAGCAGGTGGAAAATTTACTGCAAAGTCCAACCCGCGACCAAAGAAAGCCGACACACCAGAACCTAAGAAATAGTTAACTTACCAGGAGGGTACAAGTGAGCTGGAGTATACTGAAACAAGCATTTAAGAATAACGACATGCGCAAACGCATGCTCTTTGTACTGCTTTCAATAGTCATTTTCAGATTTTTGGCACACATTCCTGTTCCGCTCGATGAACCAGGCAAGATTCGTGATTTATTGGATAACCTGTTCAACTCTCAACAGCTTCTTGGCTTTCTTGACAATCTCTCTGGTGGCGCTCTTTCCAACTTTTCAATTGTACTCATGGGGTTGGGCCCATACATTAACGCTTCAATTATCTTCCAGCTTCTTTCGAAAGCCATTCCAAGCCTTGAAGAAATCAGTAAAGATGGCGAGGCTGGTCGAAGAAAGATTAACCAATGGACACGGCTTGCAGCATTGCCATTATCAATAGTTCAGTCTATAGGTATACTCTTCCTGATAAGACAGCAAGCAGGTTCGGTTAGTGGGCTAAGTAGCTTCACTGAAGGCACTTCAATGATGCAATGGGTGCTCATGGTAATGGCCCTTACAGGCGGGTCGATGTTGCTTATGTGGATAGGTGAGTTAGTTTCCGAACAGGGCGTAGGTAACGGTATTTCGTTATTGATATTTGGAGGTATAGTCTCAACTCTGCCTTCAACAATAGCCTTGCTCCTGTCTAACGCAACTGCGGCGGATGCAACATATAGCATATTTGGATGGTTTAGCTTGCCGGTAGATAAGACTGGGTTCTTATTGGCACTAGAATTATTTGTAATGGCTCTAGTAGTTACCTATCTCGTTGTGAAGCTCAACGAGGCGCAGCGCATAATTACTGTTAGCTATGCAAAGAGGGTTCGGGGCAATCGGGCTTATGGTGGGGTAAATTCTGTCCTACCAGTAAAGCTCATTACTGTGGGTGTTATCCCAATAATATTTGCAGCTGCATTTTTGTCGGTACCTAGTTTTGCCGGGCAAATCATGTCCAATCTCTCGAATGACTCAATCGCTCAAATTGGAACAACCATGTCAGACTGGTTTAATCCTCTTGGCACTAGACTGTATGCTTTCACAAATCCTGCTACAGGCGAATTTTCAGTCATATGGAGAGACTTCGTGTACCCTATATCGTATTTCTTGTTGGTAGTAATGTTTACTTATTTCTATACCGGTCTTATGTTTAGCTCTAAAGACATTGCAGAGAACCTTCAAAAACAAGGTGGTTTTATTGCAGGTATTCGACCAGGCAAACAGACTGAGCAATATCTAAGTAAGATCGTGAACCGATTAACACTATTTGGTTCTATAGCGCTCGCCTTACTTACAGTCATGCCTTTTATCTTGGATGTGATAGTCAGAAATCAGTTCGGGGTGCTAAACATATCGAACCAGCTAACTATTGGTGGAATTGGATTGCTAATTGTCGTTGCCGTAGCAATAGAGACTTTGAGGCAAATCGAGTCTAAGGCGCTCATGGTCACTTACGACCAAACCGTCGAGTAATCTTAAAGCTACTTGAAACCTATATTCGTTTTAACTTGAGTAATAGTTTGGTACCCAAAAACATATGTATGTGAGGCTAGGGCATGGGAGCCGTACAACAACAGCAACGAACACTCCCAAACAAGATTCTAGCGAGCATAACCTCATAAAATAAAAGTCTATTTTGTGAATCGGCATCGCAGCCTACAAAAACGTTCTTTGTTGCATACCTTATTGACTAAGAGATTTTTTGGTGCAGAAGCTGCCCCTCTGCTTAGTGCAATCCGCAGCCTCCATAAAAAATAAACATTTTCTCTCGAACAAACCTCACAGGCTATCAGAGCTGTTTTGCTCCGCACCATATCTTATAGATATACCTTGGTGTAACTACGGCTCATCAAACCCATGCAATCTTTCGTTCAAGAATGCATGTTTTGTATTTAGGCAGCAATATCACCCACAATTTTGATAGAGTGCATAATTTTATCCCGTCTTAACCTCTGTTAAATTACCTAGCGGACTTGTGGACAATAATAAGATTGTAATATGTGTCCTTTTAGGCTAGAATTAGTCAAAAGCTTACTAGCTAAGCGGTTGTTAATGCGTGTGAAAACACT
>CALFBO010000037.1 GCA_937951635.1 Candidatus Saccharimonadia bacterium | reverse complement strand
AGTTCTACATGGTAAATAATTCTTGCAATACAAATTTATTAACTAAAGTAAACGTAGGGGAAAGATAATGAGTTTAAAACTGCACCTAACTCTAGCTCTGGTTATTTTCATGATTACCTTTGTTCAGCCGCTGCATACCTGCTACCAAAATTGTCTACAAAGGCCTACAGCACCAGGATTGAGAACCCCGGATGCCACCAAAACACAGCCAAGGTACTGCGACTATATAAGGCGTTTTTTAACCGTAACCCCGATAAAAATGGAGCAAACTATTGGATCAACCTGCACACAAACACAGGCGTTACTATTGAACGCATAGCCGAAAATTTTGGCAACTCCAAAGAGTTTGGCAAGCTCTATTCAAATATGAAGAATCAAGATTTTGTTTCAAGAATTTACAATAACGTCCTTAACAGACAGCCAGACCCCAACGGACACGCATATTGGACCAAAAGACTGAACGAAGGCTTAAGTCGAGTAAAGTTAGTCCAGTTTGTATCTGACGGCATAGAGTTTCGTAGGTTAAATCCACACCCACCGAGCAGCTTCTGTAAAGCCGTAATGCCAAAACTAGCAGGCTATTTATCGACGAGTCCTCACCCAGGTGTTGTTCATGCCAAGAAAAACGCTAACGGTCAGTCAATTAACCTGAGTTTTATTGATGTTGACAGGATTGGCACCAAGTTTAGGGTTTCGCCTGGTCGAGATAAAAAAACAGTAGGTACTTACGCCCAGCAAATTAGCGATAGTGTCGCAATAAATGGCAACTGGTTTAGCGCCCAAGGTTTTGACGGCCCTTCAGTAAGTGGAGGGGTCAACTATGGAGGCCGAAACCATTCCTATACTGCGCTATTTGGATTTGACGAAAGTGGGCGGGTCCATGTTGAAAAACATGAATATGAAGGCCCTTTACCTAAATCTGTGACTAACGGAGTAGCTGGCCACCCTACGCTTACGTGGGACAACGAAAACAAAGTCAGAGGCAACAATCCAGTTCTAGGAGATCCCACCAACAGTAATCGCCACCCACGCTCAGCAATCGGTACCGACAAAGACCGTTCATATATTGTACTGGCAACTGTTGACGACAGAAGACCAGACGCCAAAGGAATGACTGCAGCAGAACTAGCCGATTTAATGACGTCAGCTGGTGCAGCCCACAGCACCATGCTTGATGGCGGCGGATCATCGACAATGTGGATCAAAAATCGCGGAATAGTCAACCAGCCCTCCGACGGCAGGCCCCGAGCTGTTGGTAACGAACTCGTGATAAAAACTGGGGTGTGGATACCTTGACTGTCTGCACCAGTTTATTCTTTACTCTTAACTAAACTTAATACGAGATCGTAGGTTTATGATGGACTAACTGTGGTAACATTAACTTATGAATAATATACCCTGTTGAACTAACTGAAACCTACGACACACTCTTTACGCCCAACAAGAAAAATTATGAAATTATATGACACTCAAAGCAAAACATTAAAGTCCCTCCCAATAGGAAAGTCGCCATTCAATGTTTTTGTATGTGGACCGACTGTTTACGATACACCCCAGCTAGGCAACATCAAAACCTATATTCAGTTTGATATGATGGTACGCTTTATGCGCTACATCGGCATAGACGTGTTCTATTTGCAAAATGTAACTGATATCGACGACAAAATCATTGAGCGGGCCAAGCAATCAAACCAACCAATTAATGATTTTACTGCAAAATTCGAAAAAGAATACTTCGATATAATGCAAACCGTCAACGTGACTTCTGTAAGCAAGTATGCACGCGCCAGTGACCATATCGAACAAATAATCTCCCAGGTGCAAACTTTACTAAATAGCGGCCACGCTTATGCAATAGAGTCAGACGGAATCTACTTTGAAATTAGCACATTTAAAGATTACGGCAAGCTTTCGGGGCGAACCGAGCTCAATGAAGAGGATGCCAAAACTCGAATTGATGCGTCGAGAAACAAACGCGGCTGGAATGACTTCTGCCTATGGAAGTTTTCCAAGCCAGGCGATCCAGTGTGGAACGCCCCATTCGGTGATGGTAGACCAGGGTGGCACATAGAAGACACGGCTATCACCGAACATTTTTTTGGACCTCAATATGATTTACATGGGGGTGGGGTAGACTTAATATTTCCACACCACGAAGCCGAACTCACACAAATGGAAGCAGCATCGGGCAAGGTTCCATTCGTAGCTCATTGGGTGCACACAGGATTTCTAACTGTCAGCAACACTCGCATGGGAAAGTCTAACGATAACTTCATAACCCTTAAGGATGTTCTCGACAAAAACTATGACCCCATGGCACTTCGATTAGCTTTCATGCAGCCCCATTATCGATCTAGGGTTGATTTTTCCTGGGAAAGCCTAGACATGGCCAGCAACCGACTATCAAGCCTACAGGCGCTTAGCGATCTAAGGTACCAAGGTCTGCCGGCACTGAACTCAATAGCAACTGGATTACATGACATACTCGATGAAGTATGCCTGGCGCTAGGCAACGACCTAAATACTGCAATTGCTTTTGCTAAACTTTCCCAACTCGATAGTTTACTAGCCAACGGTCTGCCCGAGCAAGACGTTCCTGCGTTTAGTAAGTTTCTGGAGAATATTGATGCAATATTTGGATTAAAGCTTGGCGAGCGACAAGACATATCCAATCAGCAACTAGAACTACTATCTAAACGTGCCGACGCCAGAAGTAAAGGCGAGTGGGGCGTGAGCGACCAACTACGGACCGAACTACTACAGCAAGGTTTGCAGGTACGAGATGTAAACTCAGGTCAAATCTGGAGTCGTGCTTAAACGCCAATTAGTTGTGGATTAAGCTTCTTGTGACAATTCAAGCAACCTGCTAGTTGTATTAAGATTTCGTGTAGTCGAAATTACGCTCAGCCTGCGTTCATAAGCATTGTTGTGCCATTTTGAATCACTTAGTTTAGTTGCATACAAAGTATATAGCACCCCGTTGACCACTTCGACTCTGTCGGGCCCGAAGTCGCTGGCCAACAAATCGTGGAGCTTATTTGAATTAGGCTTGCTCGCAAAGAAAGTAAAGTATAGACACGAGGGCTCTGAGTCTTTAAAAGGATTGTTCGAGAGTGCATCTTTTAACTTACTTGGCGTTAAAACTACTACTGCCAACTCGCAGCCAAAATTATCACGTATTGTATTTACGACAGTTTTTTTCAACTGCATAGGCGCAAGTTGAGTGTCCACGATTATATTGCCAGTCTGAATATAAGTCTTAACGTTATCAAGTCCGGCAATTGCCAACTTTTGGCGCAATTCGGCCATTGGAACCTTATTTTTACCCGTTGGCATCACTCCTCGAAGAAGGCACACATATATCATATGTTTCACAGTATGCACGACTCAGCGACTAAATAAAAACCAAGCTCTAGCGACCCCAATCACAAAACTAAATCTGAACAGATTAGGTGAATTAGATGCGCCTACCCTGAAGACTTATACGACTGGGTTAGTTTTGTGATTGGGGCCAAGCGTGTTAAGCCGACACCCGCCGTTGAGTTAAGGTCTTAGTGCTGCCTTCATGTATTCAACAGTGGTGGCAGTACTGCTATAACGGTAATCTCGTTGCTTACCATCTGATGACACATCGATACTAAACCAAATCATGCCAACAATATTTTCATTCTTCTTCATGTACGCTATGGCGTCACTCGCCCATGCAGCTTTTTTAGCAGGGTCCGTCTCTTCTTCTATTGATGCTGTTTCGGCAATCAACACTGGCTTATTGTGCTTTTCAAGCATCTCCTTGCTGGCTCCGTACATCCATTCAAACTTAGTCCAAGTTCCGCCAGACTTATGATGATTCAAAGTTACACCAACATAATCAACGTACTCATCCCCAGGGTAATATAAATCGGCGTACGAACTGGCCTGATCGGGGTTCCAATGCCAATATATTCTCTCACTACCTTCAAGACCATCCACAGTCTCAACCACGTGCCGCCAAGCGGCCTTATAGGATTCTGGGTCGCCCTGCCATGGATACCAACCGTACTTTCCGGGTACAATACTCATTTCGTGATTGAACCGTATTATCACATTGCCAGAACACTTGTTAAGAAGCTGTACAAAATTGTCAACAACGATACCGTCATATGCTCCTGCTGCGATAGTTTTTAATGGGTAGTCTTGGCCGCCGTTCCAGCTAGAGCGGCCATTCCAGCTCTGCCAGGTTATTACCGGCACTGCTCCTCGCTTGCATACCTCTTGAACTGTGTTGGAAGCTAAACTTTGATTCCAGTTAATGTAAGTGCCAAATAAATCGAGCTTGTAGTCGACATCTTGTTGGATTTTGTCTATAGCGCCACCTGCAAGTATGTTGGGGGAGAACATACCAAAATAATCGTCCGACCGATTTGGAACTCGTTTAAGGCTTGGGCTGACAATTCGTTCCTTAGCGACACGTTCAGGGTTTGAATCGGTAATCAGGTTGACACCAGGCAAGTCAGTCGAGCTTGAATCTTCAGAAATTGGACCATCCCAGCCACTAGGTATGTCTTTATACTGGCCATCACCGTCTATTGACTCCGACTTGTTAAGGGGGTTTTTAGTCACGGCAATACCTTGCTCGGTAGCTGAATCACCCGAGCCAGAGCTCATCACAACATCAACCACTTCATTGTTACCCTCTACTGCCAGTGCATGGATTTTTGCTTCCTGGGCTTTTTGATTGATTATCAGCCCAGCAGTACTAAGTCCTGCTAATACTATTATGGCTATCACCCGTAAATACAAACGATAGAACATTGTTGGTTTATTTTTGCGCTGCATACGCTCCCTGTCTTGTGCCCCATCCTAAGTCATCGGCTAGCCTATAAAAGCCAATGATCCGAATCGGAGTCATTATTAAAGTTAAAAACAAAACGAATACTGGCAGGTATAAAAGATCGGAAGGGTGCTTAATAAAATGCCCAGTATGTCTGAGTCCGATAGAGAGCAACGCACCAAACAATACCAAACCAAGTTGCGCTGCAAGACTCTGCGAAAACAGCGCATAGTAATCGGCATTACCGATGAATAAGGATACTATTGAAACAACGTATACAGAAATCAAGAAAAACGGAATAATCATATCTGATATGTAAATATAAAACATAAGCGGAGCATTTTTTAACATCCAGCCCAACATGCGCAGATTATTATACTGCGATCCTTCCGCCCAGCGTATTTGTTGACGCACAAATGTTTTTAAGTCGGTAGGGGCATCAGTCTTCACTCGTGAGGTTGACTGAAAGACTGTCTTGTAGCCGGCCTTTAGTGCCAAGTTTGTCAAACTGCGGTCATCTGAGACTTCTTTATGAAAACCTAAAAATGTTTCGTTCCTAAACTCGGATACAGCACCCTTTAAAAAACTTGTCCTAAAAGCAATTGTCCTGCCAGGCAAACAGCCAACTTTGCCGCCCACACTCATGGCAGCCATAGTTCCGCTGGCGCGCACATCCTCTAGCCAATCTGCGATGCGAGTCAAGGCGTTGCGCCTGGGCATTGCAATCCGTTGATTGGTTGTGACTCCTCCAACTCTGTTATCTATGAATGGCTTAAGTAATTCAGACAAGGTGTCTTCGTACCACACCGTATCACTATCAACCAGCACCGAAACATCGTATTTAGCTTCCTTTATTGCAATATCTAGAGCATTGCGCTTGCCAGCTTGTGGAGTCCAGATGTATCTGACTAGCGGTGCGAACTCATTGCAGACTTGTTCGAGCTTGGTGTTTTGCTCGCCGTTTATGACCACAATTACTTCAGATGGAGACGATGCAACAATTCTACGCAGCACAAGCCTGAACAGCCCAGCTGGCTCATCTACAACGGGAATAATCACGCTGGTGCTAGTTGTGTAGTTATTAACAGCAGGCCGGTAGCGCGAAGCAATGATAGTTACAACCAACCAACGCAACCATACAAACACAAAAAACAACGAAAAATAATGCACAGACCCGTGCTTAAAAAAATCTATCACCTGCAATAAAAAAGTGTACAAGTCTTAACTCTCGTAGTTTTAAATAATAATTCAATAAGTAGTCAACGTATTGTACAACTAAAATTATATATAGTCAAAAATGTGCATTAATTGTGTTTTGAATTGTCTGCATGACACAAAACCATAAATGGTAACATGTAGTTAACGATAACTAGGGAAGACTTAATATGAAGTATGCAAAACTAACCAGACTAAACGCATATATGGCAATTGCACACGGGGTGCAGGCTTTGTTGCTCTTAATAATCGGGTCCGACTTCGCCAGAACAATAACAGTAAACTACCTAGCATTAGACGAATCGACACAAACTCTTATTAGTCAAACAAGAGGGGTGTTTGATTTTCCATTGGTATGGGGTGTAGCAGGATTCTCTCTCTTGTCTATGATTTTTCACTCATTAATAGTGACCAAATGGAATAAAAATTACATCAGTGGCCTCAAGAAAGGAATAAATAAATACCGTTGGCTAGAATACTCACTTTCTGCTTCACTGATGATCGTGTTAATTGCAATCTTAAGCGGCGTACTCGACCTTGGTAGCCTGATACTCATGTTTGGCGTAACTGCAATAATGAACCTCATGGGTCTGGTAATGGAAGTGCACAACCAGTCTACTAAAAAAACAAACTGGCTAAGTTACTGGGTGGGAGTTTTAGCAGGAATTCTCCCCTGGTTGGTGATTGCGATCTACTTTTGGGCAAGTGCGACCGCCCCGGGTGCTTCTACCGGACCACCTAATTTTGTCTACTTTATATGGGCATCAATATTTTTCTTCTTCAATACTTTTGCTGTCAACATGGCGTTGCAGTATAAAAAAGTCGGCAAATGGAACGACTATTTGTTTGGTGAAAGAGTCTACCTGTGGCTGAGCCTTGGTGCAAAAAGTGTACTTATATGGCAAATATACGCAGGCACTTTACAGCCCTAGGCAGCCCAAGCTTAGTCTTACTTCTTGCGCTTACGCTTGTTGCGATCGAGCTCACGTTTACGAAGTCGTAAGTTCTGCGGTGTAACTTCAAGCAGCTCATCGTCTTCCAAAAAGTCAATGCATTGCTCCAAGCTCAACTCTATTGCCGGAGTTAGCTGTACCGAGCCGTCGCTACTCTTGGATCGCATGTTGTTTAGGTGTTTTTCTTTGGTGACATTAAAGTCGAGATCATCTCTACCAGTGGTTATACCGACGACCTGGCCCGTATACACGGTTACTCCAGGACCGACATAGAGAGTTGCCCTAGCTTCGGCATTCTGAAGTGCATACGGAGTGGTAGTGCCCTGATCCCAGGCAATCAATACGCCATTTCTTTGCTGTGGAACATCGCTTGTCTTTGGTTTATAGCCATGCATCACGCTACTCATAATTAATGTGCCTTTTGTTGCGGTTATGAGCAGACTACGAAGTCCAAGTAAAGCACGTGTAGCCATGACGTACCTGAGTCTAAGCGTCCCATCACTCATGTTTTGCTGGTCGAGCAACTCTGCGCGGCGCTTACCAAACTCACTTTGAATAACGCCCGCATGCTCTAACGGCACTTCTACGGCTACCTCTTCAAAGGGTTCAAGCTTTTGGCCTTCTTTTTCTTGGTAGACTACCTGTGGTCTACCGACTTCAAACTCAAAACCTTCTCGACGCATAGTCTCGATCAGCACACTAAGGTGCAACTCACCTCGGCCCTGGATGATGAAGCCTATCCCTTCCTGATCTACCTTAAGACCAATATTTGTCTCGAGCTCCTTGTTTAGCCTATCGCCAATTTGCCTAGAAGTAGTGAACTCTCCTTCTTTACCTTTCAAAGGCGAGGTGTTGGGGCCGAGATACATGCTCAGTGTTGGCGGCTCAAGCTCTATTGTTGGCAAAGCTTCTGGATTATTGATGTCGGAAATTGTTTGACCAATTTGAGCTTCTTTAATGCCTGTAACTGCAACTATTTCACCAGCCGAAGCCTGGTTAGCCTCTACTTTGCCCAGGCCCTTAAACACATAGACTTTATCAATTTTTGCGCTGCCTAGATTGGCGTCTTCAGTTAATAATGCAACTTGCTGGCCCGAACCCACGGTGCCGCGCTCAATCTTGCCAACAACATACTTGCCGGCATAGTTATCCCACTCCAAAGACGTTGCCAGTAATTGAAAGCTTCCATCGGCAGCAATTTTCGGAGCTGGCATATGGTCAACTATAGCCGCAAGAATAGGCTCAATATTTGCATCGACTGCGGATGAATCTGGCATGGCCTCCCATGCCTTGCCGTCTCTACCAACAGCGTAGTAGGTGCGGTATTGAAGTTGATCGTCAGTTGTAGCTAATTCTAAAAATAAGTTCGCAACTTCGTCTTCAACCTCAGCAATTCTGGCTGCAGGCTTATCAATTTTGTTGATAACTACTATAGGCTGCAAACCAAGTTCTAGGGCCTTTTTTAATACAAACCGAGTTTGTGGCA
>CALFBO010000036.1 GCA_937951635.1 Candidatus Saccharimonadia bacterium | reverse complement strand
ATAGTATTCATGGGCTGATTATTGCAGGTATTTGGTGTTGATGGCTAGTGGGTGGGCCGCTTTTTAAGATGGCTCTAAGCTAGAGCTGTGATTAGCAGGGGCGCCCGTGTAAAAAATTAACCCGCCAACGGTGCAGTCCTTTTAGGGACTGTTGGCGGGTTTGATTGATTTTAAGCCACCACCAAGACTTAGTCTTGGTGGTAGGTCTTGATTACAAGCCTTAGGCTGCTTGCGACATTGCGCTCATTAGTTCACCGACTCGATGTCTGTAGGCGATTCCAAAAATTTGGATTGAACTGACGGTTGGTTTGATGAAGTGGCTGCCAGGAACTTGCTCGGGGCCGTGTTCACTCATGGTGTAGCCGTAATTTTGACCACCACTTTCTGGCGCTTCTCGAGACTCGAGGGCCAATATGTCCGCATCGTCCAGAATTGTTGTAACGGTTACGAAGCCAGGCCCAAAGCCGTTGCTCGCGTAGGTTCCTGGCGTGTCGAATGTTATGGGGCTCTTGTCGTCGTCCTTGAAAACTGATTTGATGCGAAGCGTACTTCTTGGAGTATTTGCGGAAAAGATGAACATTGCTGGCAGTTGACTCAAGGTTTGGTATAGCTCCATGGGGTCAACCTGAGTCCCATCGATGGGGTTTACTCCAAACGTAGACACAATTACACCTGCTACTGTGTCAGGATTACGAATCACGGTTGGGTGTGCACCCAGAACGATTTCTATGCTATCAAGTCCAGTTGGCGCTTGAAGCAGGGTGTAACCTTCGCCATGTAAGGTAGTAAGGTCTCCGTCGGGGCTGAGTACAGTGACAGTCGTGTCGTCGTGCGAGTGCTGGTTTTCAGACATCTAAGTTAGATCCTATGTTGTCGAGGTGTACGCAGACTGCGCACACCAGTGGCTTATAAGTTGCGATCCAAGCGGTTGCTTAAACTGACATAACTATATCATCTTCGTGTTCTGTGTCAAATATGGCTTACCTTAAAATAACTCCTGTCGTATTAATGCGATTTTTGCTTAAACAAACTGTATATTGTATTATTGGTTTACTAAATCTATGTGATTTACGCAGTAGTTTGTATAGCTAGAATTAGTAAAGACATTTCCTGCAGAACCCAAATCCAAAGAAGGGTAGAACATTGTCATCTACAACAGAGCCACAAGCAAAGCTCGTTTGCTCGTACCAAGTTGAAGTCCTGCGCTGTTGCCACGATATTTTGCACGTAAGAATGTTGTTTGAAGGTGGGGCCGAAGTCCGGCCAGAGCAAACCCAGAATTACGAAAGTAAACAGGGCGATGTGTATCATGTATTCAACGATCCAGATTGCCCCGAGTTGCATGGATTGGTGGTAGACATATCTAATCATGAGGCTACGGGCTTGGGTTGCCTTGCTGCAGCTGTTGATTTTACCTTTGGGCTCAACACCAAAGATATGGAGAATGGCGGAAGCTACTTTGTTGATAGCGCGCGAGTACAGGCATCTATGCGGTTTTTTGGGACCATAATCAACGATGATGCCCAACAAGCAGCCATGGACGGGGCTGAAGTGTCGTGACCAAGAGCTGAGCATTACTCGCTCGACCCTGTGTAAATCGTAGATTTCGCAGGGTCTTTAATTTTTGCATACAAAGTTACTATTGGGCTGTGTTTTTTTGCAGCCAACAAGCGTTACAAGAATAGAAGAATTGTCTTGGCTTGGCGCGGTGACATCGAGCCAAAGAGGTGGGGCATCGCAGCTAGTCGACCAGGTGTTCTTGCAGCAAGATGCTGTAGTAATCCTGCTTGGTTATTATTATGTGGTCCAGCAAGTTTATTCCCAGATTGTCTCCTGCTAGCTTAAGTTGCCTGGTAGCAGCAATGTCCGATGGCGTTGGCTTACTGTCACCAGAAGGGTGGTTGTGGGCAATAATCACTGCGGCTGCCGCGTGCAATAGTGCAGGTGCAAATACTTCGCGAGGGTGAACAATATTGGCTGTTAGGCTGCCGACAGATATGACTTCTTCGTGGATCAGCTCGTGGCGACTGTTCAAATACAGCCCTCTTAGTTGTTCCTTTTTGGAATAGGCTGCACCGTGCAGGTGCTGGTAGGCTTGTGTGGAGTTGCGTATAAATACTGGCTTACCGTTGTCGTAGGCAAAAAAACGTCTGCCAAGTTCGAAGGCCGCAATAATTTGAGTAGATTTTGTAATTGGTATGCCCAGAGACTTCGCTAGTTTTTTGGCATTTGTTTCGTGCTGAATAGCTTTTTCGCCATATTCGCGAATAATGCGTCGCGCCATGGTCATGACTTCTTCTTTATTGCTGCCCACTCCTAGGATGATTGCAATAAGCTCTGCAAGGTTGAGCGCTTTTGGTCCTGCCGAGATTAGTTTTTCGCGGGGCTTATCGTGGTTTGGCAAATCGCGTACAAACATTACATACTCTTCTTGGGCGTCAATAATCTTGCCTGTTTCGTATATATGGTAGGTTGTAGTTTCTTGACTTGTATTCACAGGGTGTTCCTTTGCTGTTTGTTGGCGCTCTACAAAGTATAAAGCCAAACAGGCGGTAGTATTATTAGATGTTTGTGAGAATTCGCGCGGCAAAACTAGTAGAATTTGCATCCATCACTAAATAGTTAATGATTCTGTAATGATTATTTAATGTTTCTGGTTGGGGTGTATGGGTGGTTTGGGAGTAGAGACTAAGTTCGGCTGCAGTTTAGACGCCTGTTGACCCTGCCTTCAACGTTTTATGGGCTGCAATCATGGTTGGTGATGCATGATATAGTTTTGTAATGAAGGTATCAAAAAAAGTCATAGCCTATGTAGTACACCCCAACTCCAACTTGCTAGTGTTTGTTCACGATAGCGACAAAAACCAGGTGAATGAATCTGGGCTCCAGGTTCCTGCTGGGACGGTAGAGACTGGTGAGTCCATCGAATCTGCTGTTTTGCGCGAAGTTTACGAGGAGTCGGGATTGGATGTGGAAATAGATAGGTACTTGGGTGTTTCGCATTATGACATGCGCCCGTACTCCGGCTCTATACAGGAAAGGCATTTCTTTCAAATGTCGGTTTCATCTATGGCGGCCGTTCCAGATAAGTGGTCGCACCTTGAAGACAGCGGCGGGCGCGGTCCTGCGCATTTGTTTAACTTCTATTGGTTGCCCATAAGGCAGTGCCATGTCTTGGCAGCTGGTCAAGGGGCTATGTTGGCCCAAGTGAAGGTTAGTAAGTAGTCTCACAGACTTGCATTTTTCTTGGCTGTCGGTTGATAGACTTACTTTGAAGGATTTTTGATTATGGGGCATCTGTTTTATTGCTATCGTAATGCCCATATTTTCTTGCTTTATTCTTTTAAGGGGGCTGGAGTGTTCCAAGATGCTGTCTGCCTAGATGACCTCGTGTGGCGGCGCTGCAGTTGTGTTCGGGATAACAATTGGCTTGTCCTGATCGCAATCCATGCCAAAACGAAGTTGGATTATTTGGATTTATCGTGTCGCTACCTGTACCGTTCTTGTGGCCTATGGGTGATGGTGAAGATAGCAAGGGGCACGAAGTCTCCTTGCATTCTGCAAACAATGTTTACGCCTCGCGGCTCAGACTGGAGCGTTCAAGATTTGTGATGGTGAGTAGGCAAAACGCTAGGGGGAGGGAGCTCGGAGGGCGAGACTCTACCATTTAGGTCTTGTATTATATTAATTATCATTGTATAATACATTTAATCCACTCGTCTATTGTCTATAGAAAGGACAATGCTATGGAAGTAGCTATTACAACTGTTGACGCTGACTATGGAAGAACCTATGTGGTTCGCTGCATTGCGGACCCGCAAGGTATGGGCCGTCCATTTCGTGCCCTGCCTCTCGGCGAAGGCTTCACGGTTACCCATGAGCAGCCCCACGAGAATCAACCTGAAATCCATTCTGTGGTAACTGCTCAGCTCATCTGTGATCTGGGCGATCAGGTGCAGATGGTTGAAATCACAAATCCTATTAGCCTTGACTTTGGCTATACGTCGAAAATTAGGGTTTCGTATTCGGCGAAGGGTATCCAGGAGGAGTTGAACGACGAAATCGTTCGAATTCTAACCGAAAGAGCTGGCGGACATTACCGCACAACCTAGTTGTTGGCACGGATTGCCACCCACTTTGCGAGCAAAACTGCTTCGAAAGGGGTGGTTTTTGCTTTTAAATGTAGGTGTAGTTGTTTTTTGCGGTCTTGCTGCGCTTAATACTCAGGAATATTTACATTACCATAAAAAATGGTAAAATATGAAAAGGTTGCCTAGAGAGCAATTTTGCTAGTGATTGCAGTTATATAGTCCATCGACCATCCGGGAGGATGAATAAAATGATCGTACGATTACTTGGGTTATTGATAGCCCTTTCGCTACTTGGTGTAGCATGCAGCGACGAAGTCGAAATCGACGAAGCTGGCTGTACCACCATCGAAGGAACGGAATATTGCTCCAAAGAAGACTTGATGGCAAGCGCCGAAGAGGCAAGGAGTGCAGAGGCTGACAGCCCGTCTACTACAGGATCGGACTTCGAAGAAACTGAGCCAAAACCAACTACAACTGCAGCTACTGTCACTGAAGTGGAAGATGAAGCAGTTTCGGTAATGCCGAACCACGGTCGTGTCTGCGAGGCGCTTGGGCAAACCGAGAGCATGGACGATTTGCCTCGGCAGCTCCAGGCTGTTGGCTTGTATGACGTTGCCTATGTATCGCTACGTAGCGGCCACAATGTCGCGCACTCTGGCGGTGACCGTGCACCTCCGGTCCTATCCGGCAATACAGACGAAGCCTTCAATGGCAGAGTCAGCATGGTTCTGTTTGAGGATATTAACCCGGCAGACCTAACGTTCGCCATGGAGGACTACAATGGCAAATGGGCCAACCTCACCATCGGCGACATGCAAGACTGGCTTGGTGGGTGCGATGTGGTCATGATCAACGGGGCAGGCGTGCCGTCAATCTTCATCAACGGCGCCTCTATTGACGACAAGTTGACAGAAGCCATCGCCGGCATAGGCCCTGACATCAATGACACTATGCAAGGGGTCTACAGTCCCTTCATTGCAACTGGCAAGGTGACGCTCATCGAAAACACCGATGGGTCGGGGCTGAAGCTCCACATCACCTTCGGCTAGCAGCTCGGCAACGAGTTTAAGCGCAACGCGCCAACAGCCTTGTCGATATCTTGAGTAGTGCTTTAGCACTAACGGGTATCGACAGGGTCAGTGAAATTTATTTTGAAGCTTTGTGTATAGGTGAAACAGGTAAAGTATAGCTACTTAAAAAGGCTTAGGGTTAGTTTTAGAGAATAAAAAATCGCCATAAATCAATAGCCTTTGGCTTTGCAGTACATAAGCTACGGCTGAGGGTGTTGACGACAACTCTGGTAGTTGTTCCGAAATGTAGCAACCAGTTAATGATACTGTATACGTTTGCGCGTAGCTTCGCAGGTGGTCGAGTTTTGGAGCTTTATTCAAGACGAGAGCTTTGAGTTGGCTTAAAAATTTTGATCTCGCTATTTGTTCATTGCTTCTTTCGATTAGCTATTTTTTGAACAAGATGTCCAGCGCCAAAAACTACCGCATAGACAATTGAGAAGTTAAGCAGGATGTTATCTAGATGGAAGATGTTTCGCTGATCTTTGTTGGAGGTGTTGGCTGTGTTCAAAAAAACAAAAGCAGTTCCCGAACCAGCATAATATTCTTCACGTTGTTGGTATAAAAAAGGCCTGTAGTCTTTTCCAATTTCACGAGTCGGTGTTGTACTGCAACCATCGGGCAACAGGTTCGGACATTGGTCTGTATGTGCGACTTTAGAGTTGAGTGGGATAAGTAATCCAGCTAGCATGTTTATTGTTGCAATCACTAGGGCTGTTTTAACTAGTTTTGATTTCTTAAACATAATTTAAGAATATCTTAGCATGTTGTTTTATGCTGCTTTAATTTGGCTACCCTTAGTGGATGTACTTTGGAACACGTCAACTATAAGTCACAAATATTTCAACCTTACATCAATCCAGACTTAACATAAATTAATACTTTGACCTTAGATTCGTTATTAATCGACTCTGAAATTTCGCTGCAATCAGTGTCACTATCTTCTTCTGTCTCGTGAGTCCCCAGCCAGGCCACAGTATTCTCATTGTTGGAAAAATGTTTTTCTACTTTACATGATTCTAGGTCAGCTAACTTTATACTTACATCGGCACGGATTATATTTAACCTTTTCAAAGCTGCATTAATAAATTCATCAATCTCTAACAATGACCCTATAGTCGAATCGCTAGTTGTTTTGCCGGTAATCTCTGCAGTATGAGCACTCTTCATTACCCACCCCTTAGAAAAACCTTTTATTTTTACTGCGCCTACAACTTCAACTTTGTATAACATGTATTTATCATATCATCCTAGCGCTTATGCTTGCGAAAATAATCACGAGCTTCATAATAAAACTATGAATTTTATAGAAATAATAAAGGAAAGCCTGCCAGAAGTTTTTTTCTCTTTCTTGGGTTTGGTTACTAGTGGCAATCCAGGGGAAATAATAATGGGAGTGCTAGGAATGATTGGATTATTTAAGTTCGCCAAAAACTTTCTTTCAATAAGCTAGGGTGGAGGGATGAGGCGCGAGCGCCTGCTCCCCTTGGTCGCCCGAACCGTGCTTCGAATCTTTTCTCCTAGAGAAAACAAACAAAGCTTGCTTTGTTTGCCTCCACCCTCGACAAGAAAAAGAGCTCTCGAATGAGAGCTTCTTTTCTTGGCTACCGTTGGTGGACGTACTTTGCAAACTTGGCAAAAATACTCGATAGCTTTTTCTAGTTGGTATATAATAAATTAAAGGGTAATTTCATGAAGATATCAAAAATAAAGTTTGAAAACCATTATTCACTCAATAATTTTGAACTTACCTTAGATCCGAAAACTGGCATTTCCATACATTACCTCATAGGAAACAATGGCTCTGGCAAGACCAGGCTACTAGAATCGATTTATACCGCACTAACTGGATCTAGCTTAGATTCAGGGGAATACAAGCACACAACATATTTCCAAAATAGCACAATTGACGATATAAACTATATTGATAACGAAAATCTAAAAAAAGCTGCCAATCCGGTTAGTTTAAACTCCCTACATTACGAATCGTTTTCTTCAGCCAGTTACAGGCGCGCCCTAATAATCAATACAAGTACTGCTCCTGGCAGAACTCATTCAATACCATTGGCTACAGAAGCCCTGTGTCCAATAGTGTATAGCGAAGTTGAGATCAATTTTGATCATTCAGCTGTAACTAACGTAACTACTTCGAATACTGACGACGAAAAGCCTGCAGAAAAGTCCACCAATTTAAATGTAATAATCCCACAGATGCTGATCGATATACGGTCACAAGACAATGAGAAAATAGCTAAGAAGTACGAAGATCAAGGCAGCCTTTCTGGTCGCGATAAGAAAACACTTGATCTTAAATTTGATAGATTTGTTAATACCTATAATAAAGTGATGGGAGGTTCAAAGACTTTCCATGAGATTTTGCCCAGTGAAGACGGATTCATAATACAGTTTAAAGATAGAAGCGGAAAAATTATTGACATATCACAACTCAGCAGTGGCGAGAAGCAGGTGATATATAGATTTGGTTTTATATTGAAAAATCTTGATACTTTAAAAAAGAGTGTAATTTTAATTGATGAACCAGAGATAAGCTTACATCCTTTATGGCAAATGAATTTTATGAAGATTCTTACTAATCTTTTCAAAAATACCGATACTCAAATTATCATAGCGACACACTCTCCATATATATTCAAGAACTATAATCCAAGAAACGAAGAATGTATCCTTATTGACCGTTTGACACCTAAGTCAAAAAATATCAGTCTATCTCTAAACAACCAGCCATACTCAACGAACTTTATAAGCTACAAGGCATTTGGAGTGTACAACGAGACGCTGCATGCGGAGCTCTATTCATTACTAATGATCAAATCTAAGACAAAATCAGTGAATGGATTTAATAACTGGCTCGAAAAGCAAGCAACTGGTCTTGCCAAAGTAAATAGATCTAAGAAAGGTAACCCTAAATTCAATAATGGCAAGAACACAGCCAAAGAGACACTACCAGTCTGGATAAGAAATAAACTCTCCCATCCTGAGGTTGACGATAGGCGAGACTATTCTCGTCCTCAACTAGAGAAATCAATCAAAGCTATGGTATTGCTACTCGATCTGTAGTTCGATTAATTTTCTAGTTGCACCTTGTTCACGGTTGTTTTTTTTAGTTTCTTATAATACTTTTGTATCTCTACGAATACTTCTTCAGACTTAGCAAGTCTTTCACCTTTTGAATATACTCTCTGTACATTTATCCTTGTTGATAGTGGAGTAATTGTAAGTGATATGTTTGGCGCCCTATTGGTAATCTTCAGGTGTCTGGTAGATCCTGTAAATGCAGTTGCTATATCTTCAACATCATCAACTACATCCGGGTATATAGGTTGCCATATACTCATCTCCGGTTTCCCTATTGATATATAGAAATCTGTATTTGACACTCGTTTCTGAATGATCTTTTGAATATTCTCAATATCCTTTAATGTCATATGAAATCTTCCGAGGTTTTTAGTCAGGTTAGCTTTTCCGCGTTTTGTATTCATTGCATCATTATACATCTATAAAATGTTTATGCTTTTAGTCAATACTGTTTGCTGCTATATTGTTAGTGCGGTAGTGCAGTCTACTGAAAAAGCTGCAATCATGGTGAGTCCTTCCTCATTGACAAAAAAGTTGGTACGCAAGAGATTGATCTTGCCGACTACAATTCAACCTACAAATGTAGGCGAATCAAACTAGAGAAAACAGTCATTTAAGGCACTCGTAGTGAAATTCAGTAATCACCAATTACGTCTCGGCATTATATGTTGAGTGAATTTTACTAGTGTCTTTTTGTATTTAAGGCCTTCTATGAATCACCCGTAATGGGTGATTTTTAATATCCAGTAATCAGAAAGGAGGAATCATGAGTATCTTTGA
Source organism: Candidatus Saccharimonadia bacterium (assembly GCA_937951635.1). Taxonomy (GTDB): domain Bacteria; phylum Patescibacteriota; class Saccharimonadia; order Saccharimonadales; family CALFBO01; genus CALFBO01. Next base: position 342 of record CALFBO010000036.1, on the reverse strand, counting down.
AGAAGTTAATCTTATTGATGCAATCAAAGCTGCAATCAGCGCTGTGTTGTATTTTATATTGCAAATCTTAAGAGCTGTAACAGATCTAATATTTGGCTAGGGTGGAGGGATTCGACCTACCTTCAGCAGGCCCGAAAAAACTGCTTTAAAAGCATAGCTTTCAAGTGTTTATTTCCTTGCGATATGCCCCCGGCATATCTCACCCCTCGGATCGGGGTTTCGAATTCACGTCATACTAGCCAAGTTAAAAACCGTCCACAAGGGACGGCTCTTAACTTGGCTAGGGTGGAGGGATTCGAACCCCCGATCCTGGGACCAGAACCCAGTGCCTTACCGCTTGGC
>CALFBO010000035.1 GCA_937951635.1 Candidatus Saccharimonadia bacterium | reverse complement strand
TTGGATTAGTTTAGTAGCGTCTCCATCATACTTTTCTAAAATTTGCTCTTCTAGCGACAGTTTAGTAATTTAAATTCTCCAACTATTTATAGTTAAATACTAGCATGCTGCTAGGCTGTTTGTATATGTTTGCCCTGGCTGTTTCATGTGACAAAATCGACTCTTCTAGGCCGACGCTCTACCTTAAATATATTTGTGACTGCACAGCTGACAAATTACACACAATAGGACTTTCGCAACCTCAACAAATGTCTCTAAAACAACTGTTGGCCAAAAAAACGAACCCTACGCCTAGTCTGTTGCTCCATAAAATCTACCCGAGACTAGCAAAAGTCCTATATAATACATATATGTTTATAGGCAGCGACAAACAACCAAAAAGCAATAGCGAAATGCTGCAGGAAATCTTGCAAGAAATAGATGCAATTAAGCGCTACACAGGTAATACTTACGCCAATACCGACAACGAAGTTAGTGAAATTAAAAGCCTGTGCACAAAAATAGAGGCTAAAATGAGCGAAATGGACCGTCAAATCGACAAGATTGAAGGATTTGAACGAGGCATAGACGAAATACGCAGCACCCTAAAAAGCCTTGAACGAAAAGTTCGCTAAATAAGCTTGGTGCCTTGAGCCTAGACTGCCTAAAATGCGCCACGCGCACCGCCCATGGACAGTATAGGCCCTGTCGTGAAGCTCGCGTAACCTAAACAAAATTTGCGAAAGACAAAGCAGGAACGTGAAGGCCAAAACTACAACGCCACCCAAGCAATGAAACACTTACGTCTAATATCTATTTTATTTGTGTGGACCGGCATTTACTGGCTTATCAAAAGTCACGGGCTGGACAAAACAAAAACGGTTAGTAAGCATGCGGCCCTCAACGCAAAATACCACGGCATCTTTGCGGCAATAGAGATAATTACCACCATACTATTTGTTATTTTTATGTTTGGGTGGTTTATTCCAGAACACTCACTTAGTTTTAAATTTAGTACTGCAACAATAGGCGCAAGTTTTGGTTTGGTCTTGGCTGCGATTGTCCCAGATAGACCAGGTTTACAGTCAAAAATCCACGGAGCTGGCGCCTATGGCATGGCCCTGCTGTTCTTGATCATGCAAATTATCTTTTTACTAGAAGTTGATTCTATAAACCTAACTGTAAAAACGTTATTTATAACCAGTACTATCTTCATGATTATAGGCTGGGCTGCAGCATTGTTTAAGGTCGATTTCTACAAATCTCATAACTTTGCGTTTCAAGTAGCATACCTTGCAAGTTTTGATATATGCACGCTTGCTGCAACCTATTTAATTTAGGGTGCAGCGTTAAAATTCACCAACTCTTGCTGCTCCCGCACCCACAATATCCATACTTCGAATAAACGTGATTATTTAGCTAGTTTCACAACCTGAACCCCAGGTAGACTTGCTAACAGGGTTGGCTCTACCAGGAGCTTAGAAGATCTTAGACCGCTGCCAATAATCACTTGGTTTTGTGACATTACACGTTCACTTATAAGTATGGGCCATTCAGGCGGCAACCCAATTGGGTTAATACCCCCATACTCCATACTACTCAAACCAGTAGCCTCTTCCATGGGTGCAAACGAAATTTTTCGAGCACCAAGGTGGCGTCGCACAGCACCGTTAACATCTGCCAGGTCTGTGGCTAAAACTACACAGGCTGCATACCAAATTCTATCTGCACGTTTGGCTTTTACTACTACGCAATTGGCAGACAGGCCCAACCCTACCTCGTAGTGTTCACAGAACGCATTGGTGTCGGCAAGGTCTGGGTCGATTTCTGCAACTAATACTTCGGCATCGGCCAAATCTGTAGCAACAGCGTCAAATACACATTTGGCTAGCAAATCTGGCTTATTAGCCGCTCTAATGAATTCTAGTTTACCTAATTTCATATCGTGAATGAATTTTAGCCAAATCGACCCTTAGGGTCAAATGAGCCAATCAACACTAGAAACCACGCCTGCAAATGGCTGCTTGAACTACGAAGCCACCTTATCTATCTAGCAAACACCAAGTATCCAGCTGCTATAATCTTACCTAGTTAACTTGAAGCTTAAATAACGATGCAAAAAGACTTGCTAGATATCAAGATTGAAAAGAGCTGGAAAAAGCAATTGGACCTGGAGTTTTCTAGTAGCTGGTTTGTGGAGCTTGCTGCATTTATAAAAACTCAGCAAGATAGCGGTAAAAATATCTACCCCGACACAAAGCACATATTCAAAGCTTTTGACGCTACACCATTCAACCAAGTTAAGGTCGTGGTGCTAGGGCAAGACCCCTATCATGGCCCAGGACAAGCGGCGGGTCTATGTTTTTCGGTTCCAGCACAGGTGAAAAATCCTCCTAGTTTGGTGAATATTTTCAAAGAGATAGAGTCAGAGACTGGGCAAGCTTCTGTTGCAAAAGTCACATATGATGGAGACCTAACATGCTGGGCCGAGCAGGGAGTGTTGCTACTAAATTCTAGTCTAACGGTCGAACATGGCAAGGCCGGATCTCATGCCGGCAAAGGCTGGGATAAACTTACAGACGCGGCAATATCTAAACTGAGCGACAATAGAGACGACCTAGTTTTCATGCTCTGGGGAAACTTTGCCAGGGGTAAAAAAATTCTAATAGACTCCGAAAAACATATGATTCTTGAAGCGCCTCACCCCTCGCCTCTAAGTGCGCACCGCGGCTTCTTTGGTTGCAACCATTTTATAAGTTGCAATGAATACCTAGAGCAACACCATATTCCTCAAATTATCTGGTAGACTTATTTATTCGCCGAACTGTGCTAAATTCAGTAAGCAATCTACAAGAACGCACCGCAAGCTTAGCTGCGCTTGAATGACTCACGCTATGCCCGACGCCAAAAGTCGTTATTGCTTAGTTAGAGTAATATTGTCGACACGTAGCTCTCCGTTACCAGACCGCAAGTCCAGCAAAAGCTGGGAGTGTGTAGCCCCTGCAACAGGAGTGTAAATAGCGTCTACAGAACTAGTCCAGTTATTTTGCCGAAGGCCGCCCAGCCAAGTATAGGACAATACGTTGCCGCTACCATTTTTTTCTGCTAACAAATACTCACCCACCTGGGTGCTGCTATATTCAAAGAATATTTGATATTGAGAGCTGTCGTCCACTGTCATATCTGGACCCTGAAGACGTACGCCACTAAACTCGCTATCGTTGTTACTTGCCGACACGATCAAACGGTTGTCTCCGTCGCCTGCCGGCTCAACCAAAACGTCAACTTCGGCACCTCCCCAACGAGTGGTGCTCCAGTCGCTTGCTTCGACACCCTCAAAGTCTTCACTGTACTGTTGCTGATTGTCGCCCAGGTAGTTAACGGTTACCACGCAATGGGCATTTTGCATTGGAGCATGGTTGGTTTCGAATGCCAGCTCAAAATAGCCGTCATCACAATTTTGCCCACCAACCGAAACTAGCTCGTAATCTTCAAGGTCGAAACCACTCGACTGGGCAACATGAGGGTAGCTACGCTCAATTTCCTCTATGGTGTTGCCAAGATACCCTTTAGTAATGATAGAGGTTCCACCAGGACCCAAGTTGTACACAGGCAGCCCGACAGTAACGCTGCTATCTATCGGAGAAAGCCTAAACACTCTGTGCCGAGGCTGCTTGTAGGCTGGCTTGCTGCCAAAGAAAAATGTATCGTCAGGGTTTTCATAGCCATTAAATACCAGCTCAGCACTCAACGAAGGCGTCGGCCCATCATAGGGGACGAATGCAACGCATACAGGCGTCACGCTATCTGCGCTATTATCGATATTGGATATAACTTCTATAACAACTGATGCCTGCTGGTAATCTACGGTCTGACTTCGGTATATGTATGGATGGAGTAAAGACGTGTTAACGTTGCTACTACTATCTAGATCTGTAGTATAGAGCCAACCATCCAACCCAGCCTGCTCGCCAGTTTGATGCCTAGTAGATATAGTCCAGCTTTCTGAAGCACCGTCTGATCCAGGTTGGCTATGATCGTCGTAACTAACTCCATACACACGGTACGGCCCAACATTCACCGACGAATATCCCCCCAGATCAAATCCAGTATCTTGTTCGGGTAGAAAATTTTGACCAGGACTAAGCCGTTGCTGCACCATATGGACTAAAGCACCTTCGCCAAATCTGCTGCAAGCGGTCAAAGCATCTTCGTAGCTTTGCCCTCCTGCCCAAACCATCTCAAAGCTTAGGCTCGCATCATAGCCATTTTCGTAATACTCGACTACTATGTTGTGTTGTCCTGCCGATGCAAAACCTGTAGCAGTGGCCACAGATGCACTTTGGTCTTGCCATTCATTTATCCAGGCGACTCCATCCAAATAGACACGCACTCCATCATCGCTATTAGTCGTCATAGTGTATTCACCGTCTTCGGGCAAAACAATTTGCTTACTGAATCGTGCAAGGTAGCGGTCTGGCTGTACTTCGGGGTATGGAGATTCCATACCCCAATCAAACTTTATGTGTTCCACAGTAGTGGTAAGCGCAGGACTAGAAGCGGGAAAGTCTGGCGTGCTTGTTAGGTACTGGTAAGGATTTGGTAAGTTCCAAAACTCAGCCTTCCAGTCTTTGGCCTGGGTTGGGTCGCCTTTTTGTAGCCCAGAAACAACTAGTTCTTCTACATTTCCATTATCATGCCTAAGCGCTATGGCGACTTCGTAAACACCGTCTTCTAGTTGCTCAAATGGCACCTTTAGCATTTTTGGCGAGTAAGGAGAAGTTGAGTCTGGATCAAACGGCTCATTATTCGGATTAACGACAGCTGCATCATAGCCAATTACTTCTATGCCCGCCTGGTTTGTCACAGTTAGATCCATGCTAAGACCACCGAACTGATAAACGACATGGTTTGGACAACCAAGAACCACACCTTCTATATCGATAGTGCATGGGTTTGTTCCGTCTGTTTGATAAACGCTAGCGCTAAATACAAAGTCGGCACCGATGTGCTGATTAGACTCAACGCTTGACTCAATTACCGGTACTGGCTCATGAGGGTTGTCTACTAGTCGTATATCATCGAGTACCACTACCGAATCGTAGCCATTTTCGTAATAAAGCACTGTTATGGTGTGTGCGCCCTCAGCAACATAAGTTTGCCCACTATGATAGGTGGCAGAATGGTCGTTCCACTCATCGATAACTAGCTCGTCGTCGACAAAAACCCTAATTCCGTCGTCGCTACGAGTAGAAAATGAGTAATCGGCCGTTTTAGCAGCATTTACAGTTTTTGTAAATCGAGCAACGTAGCGATCTGGATTAACGCCCGGTGCTGGCGAGCCTGACCCCAAATCAAAGTCTATTGAATCAACCATTTCCTGCACATCTGCTTCGCCCACGTAATCTTTATCAAATTCTGGCGGCTGCGCTAAGTATGAGTCCTGCTCTAGGTTAAAATACTCGACCGTCCAAAGGCCTGACTCAGCCCGAACACCAGTCGGAAAACTCACAACACCCAAAATAGCGACCGACGCAATAATTGAACATACCAATAAACTCCTTATTCCCAACAAAACACCCTCCTTAAAGTTTTCTTAAACAGCCAGCAGCCAAACGACTGAACCTACTAAACTAGCCTTAAATGTTTAAGGCCTGCACCCTCTCTGCAGTACGTCCATAATTATAACTCAACGATGCGCCAAGCTATAGGCCAAAAATGTTACCGTTATTTTTATAGCAATCACAAATATAAAGAATCAATCTAGATTCACGCACTGTTAAGTGCGCCGATCTAAGCCAAAATTGTGTTCAAAGATGGCGGCTTAGTCTTGCCATGACTGCAACAACCAATGCACCCATACTGAACAACAAACTCCAGGGCAGTAGAGCCAAGACTCTACTCACTATGTTCGCTACTAAGGAGGAGATGACTCCTCCCTCCAGACCTCCAGCAAATGGAGCGCCAACCCCTAGAGCATAGCTCTGGAGGTGGCGATATCTATCTGTTGCTGGCTGCTTGGGCAGTAAGCGGCTGCCTAGTATTTATGTTCGTGCGTATATTTTACTATTACTGCCGGCCGCTAGAGGTCCACTGGCTGTAGCTCTGAGAAGAACGATCCCACCAAAACTCCATGGAGTCTGGGTTATCGTAGCTATTGCCCTCGAATGTTATAGTTTCGTAATCTATCAACCCTTCGCCTGTTGGGCCATGCGATGCACCGACACTGTCGCTTTGCTCAATAGTATTATTTCGTATTGTAATATTCTTCGTAGTGACGTTTACGTAGTGGCTCTGCATATAGCCTCTTAGCCAGTCTTCTGAAGGCGAAGGCCTTTCCGTCTGGCGAACAGCCAGAGCTGCCCTTGCATTTCTTATTGTGTTACCTTCTATGAGAATGTTTTCTGACTCACCAACTGCAATGGCGCCATTATTCCATTCGCCGATCCAGTTTGGAGTCCTGGTATTGTTGTAAACAGTGTTGTTGCGAGCCACTCCGTTCCTAGAAACCTCGAAGAATATTGCAAAGCTCTCTAGGTCGTGTATGACATTGTCTTCCACAATAACGCCATTTGCGTCGACATCCATCCAAATGCCTCTATCGTTGCTATTTTCACTGATTCCGTAAACTTCGTTGCCACGAATGATCAACTCGTCGCCGGCCTCGGCGCCGTCGGTCTGCGTAACTTTGATGTTTGCGCCATTAACTTCGGCTCCAGTGAGGCTGTTAAAGCCATTTCCGTATATAGTGTTGTTTTCTATCAATCCGCCTCTAAATCTGTTGCCAACTATTCCTGTAACTCCGTTACTATGAAGTGTATTGTTACGTATTGTCGTATATTCGCCCATGTGTATACCCGAAGCTATGTTGCTATGTATGGTCATGTTTTCAATGAGCCAGTTCAGACCCATATCGCCCTGCTGGCTAACCCAAATTGCCCTAGTAGCCCTGATCGGTGCCTGTTCCTGCAATTTGTGCCCTGCGTCGTTATTGTAGTTTGTTAAAGTAAAGTTTTTAATTTGCACATTATTTGCAACACCACTGAAGGCATTTTCGTAGCCATTACCATCTACAACCACGCCTGCTTGTGACTCACCTACGAACACCATACCTTCCTTTGGCAGAATGTTTCCAAAAGCATAGGCGCCGTTCGTAAGCATGAAGCAAGTATTGGCAGGATGTCCGTCTACAACTTGAGCCAAATCATTGGCCGGAGGGCTAACAGTTACCTGGGTAAGTTCGCCACAAGTCATACCTACTGGATCGGTGCCTTCAAGCGTAAACTCGAAGTGACCGCCACAGCTTAGCCACTGGCTCTCTCTGTAGCCATGAGCACATCCGTCGGCAGATCTCCATGTTCCGGTAGAGAAGGTTTCTGGGGCTTCTGCTTCGTATTTAACCCCATCTACAACTAGATTATCTACCTGAACATTCTTGTCGGCGCCAGTAGACGTGTTGCCGTCATTAACAAATGCAACTTTTACATTACTAGTATCTAGTTCTGTGTCACTTTTAAAAGTGTATGTGGTCCAAGCGGTAGTTAAATCCCAAGTTTGCACAGTTTGGTCAACTAGTCTTAGTTCAATCTTTTCTTCACCTGTTGAGCCCTTTGCCAATACATCAACCGTTGTAGAGGCGCCCGGATCGTTGGGATCGGGATCGTTTGGATCACCTGGGTCGTCGGGTTCAAGGCGACCTACATCACCTATAGAATAGTTAAAATATCCGTTACAACTAAGTAAACTACTCGATTGGTAACCTTCCTGACAATCACCATTTGGCTGTGCGACACCAGTAGAGAACACGTTGCTGGCCTCGGATTCAAACTTTGTTCCGTTAACAGTTATGTAGTCTATGTCGGCCTGCCTGGCACTTTTTTTATTTCCACCTGCGTTGGTTAAGACTACTTTTATGTCACTGTCTAGAATTTCTGACTGTGAAACATATGAAAAGTTTTTAAAACTTCTAGAAAGTTTAAAGCTTTTGACAGTTTGGTCGCGAACTTTCAATTCGACTCGCTCGTTGCCTGCCTGCCCCTTAGCTCTAACAACTACATCTACCGTGCCATCGGCAGCTCCAGCAAAAGTGCTAAGCGCTCCATAGCCCAATAGTGGCATTAATCCGAACATTAGCGCATAGGTTGCTATGCCATTATGAAAAAGTGTATGTTTTAATTTTTGGTTCATTTTTGTTTTTCGTTTATGGTTATAATTAACTGTATAATCGCAAATGTTTTGCTGTGGCGCAAGCTCATTGCTTAAAAATATTGCCGTCCAACTCGTAAAAGCAAACAGCAGACAAGCTAAAGTCTGCTGTTTACATTGAAGTGGCGCTATCGCCTAAGGCTAATCCTTACGAATGGTGAGGGTCGTCGGCCGCAGTCAGGTGGACTGTTCCCTTTGGATGCTCAGCTGGGGCATATATTGAATAAAGCTTAAGAGGCTCGTCGCCAACATTAACAATATTGTGCCACTTGCCAGCTGGCACGAATATGGCGAAGTCATCTTCGGCCTCTTCGCTGTAGTCTAGATTATCTTCTTTGTCGCCCATTTCTACGCGGGCTTTACCCTTTTCAACTCGTAAAAACTGATCAATGTCTCCGTGAACTTCAAGGCCGACGTCTTCGCCAACTGGTATGGACATTACTGTCATTTGTAAGTTTGTTCCGGTCCATTTTGCGGTTCTAAAAGTATCATTTTCGGTTGTTAGGTCTTCGATGTTTACTACCCAGGGCTGTCCGCCCATATCTTGATCTGCCATATAGACTCCTTATGAAATAATTAAACTAACTGCCCACTAATATTAGCACGGCACCTTGTGCGGTCTGCAATTACTTAAAGATACAGCGAGCCGCAGCTTGAACAGCCACAGCAACCCCGTATAATGACGCTAGACTTAATTAATATAGGCACTGTCTACTGCGAACTCGGGGGGTACCGTGAAAGATAAAGTTGGCAAAAAAGACCCATACACTCAACTCACTGATTATTTTATGGCAAATTGCGATGCTGAAGAAGGAACGATGATGGGATTCAAGTGTCTACGGTACAAAGGCCAATTTTTTGCGTCACAGGAGCCCAAGACAGGCGCACTAATCATAAAGGTACCACAAGCCGCCGTTACAGAACTGATAAATAGCGGCGCAGCAAGCCCATTTTCGCCCAACGGGCGCACATTTAAGGAGTGGGCTTCAATAAAAGATTTTGATGAAAGTTCGGGTAAGCTATACTTGAACATGGCCTTGGCATTTGTAAAGTTAAAGAAACAATAAACCAAAACATGAAAAAGGAGGCAAAATGAAAGTAGTTAAGATTGTAGAATACGGCTTGGCTCCCGAAGCCAACGAAGCGGCATTTATAGACACATCTAGGCTGGTAACTCCTGAGATGGCCAAAATGACTGGATTTATCAAAAGAGAGCTACATAAAGGCGAAGACGGAAGGTGGCGAGATACGGTTTACTGGAGAACTAGAAAAGATGCCGACGACTCTGAGGCAAAAATTAGTAGCGTGCCCGAATGCATCAACTGCATAAGCATGATGGATGCTAGTAGCATGAGCGTAAAATTGTTTGAGCTAATAAGTTAGGCCCACTACTTCGGGTTAACTTCTTTCACTAATGTCGCTAAATTCTTTATGAGATTGTCTTTTTTTAAGCACGATGCCCTGTTCGTCCATTCAGCCTCCATGCTGGGATTAATTTCTGTCCTATCTGCAATATTTAGACAGTAATTTACTAGTTTGTACTTGTTTCCGCGCTGCGAAACAAAACTATAGTTTTTAGACTTATTTAAATCTGTAGGCTGCAACTGCAGCCCCACTTCTTTGCAAACAATACGCTCTAGTGCCGAAATGTCGTCCTCGCCACTATCAACCTTCCCGGCAGGCAAGTCCCAGGCATAGATGTTGCATTCCTGAAGTCGTTTAACTATAAGAAATTCCGAACCACTAAAGAGAAAACAATTAACGACTTTCATTAATTTATTATAGCAAGCCCTTGCACAAAAGGTCAGACCTTTTACAGGGGTCGATTTTGCAGATTTTGGATTTTACAGATATGAGTTAGGGGCACCTACCATACAATTCTGCATAAAGTTAGCCCTCTAGGATGTGTCCTGCCAGCAAACAGGCGCAGGGCTCAGCGGGTCAATGACCTCTGCTGGCCCTATGCCCTACCTGTGCTTGCTACTTCCGATATAGAACTGCGTTTCTGTTAACGATTGTTGCTGCAATCGCCGCAAGGGAAACCGCCCCGCCTGCGGCCAAGCCTATTGTGGCTGCATCGCCAGTGGCGCTCAGTGTGCCTATGGAGACAACTGCTGGATCGTTAGGCCCGACTACTGTAGGGTCATCGCTGGTGGCAACCATTCCATTCCAGGTAAGGTCTGCTTGGTTCTCAAAAGTCGCCTCGACGTCGGGGTTATCGATTAGAACATCAAACGTAATCACAAGTTCGTTGGCTGCGTTATCTGGAGTGGTTGCGCCTGGGTCAGACACTATATTCGCATCCACAACAACTCTACCCACCTACATTCCACCCCGAAATGCACCATAAGCACTAAAAAGCATCTCTGTATTCGCTAAACTAGTTGTTACGACAACAAAATAATCAAGGAGACAGAGATGCATATACATCTTACTAAACAAACACGAATAAAGTTCAGTGC
>CALFBO010000034.1 GCA_937951635.1 Candidatus Saccharimonadia bacterium | reverse complement strand
TAAAAAAGTAATTATCTTCTTCCAATTTTTGCAAACGTGCAAATCGTACTGGATCACTCTTGGATATTTCTTTGGCCTCTTCGTCTGTAAGAAAAGTCTCTTCCTTTTGATCGTACATACCACTATACGAACCTTTATAGATATCCTTCTGCAGATTTTGCCAAATCTTTGAAACAATAGCCTTGTGTTCTGGGCTGGATGTTCTTACGAATTTTGTGTAGTCAACAGCCAAGATGCGGCACAAGTCCTTAAACGATTCACTTATTTGGTCGGTGTACCTGTCTGGTGAAATCCCTAAACTATGAGCCTTTTCCATAACCTTGCCACCATGCTCATCCGTGCCTACGCTAAAAAAGACATCTTTGCCTCTTGATTTTTCATATCGAGCTAAAATATCTGCAAGAGTGTACTCCATGGCATGGCCAAGATGAGGTACGTCGTTAACATACGGTATTGAGGTTGCGATATAATAATTTGATTCAGCCATAGTTTAAAGCGGGGCAGTCACCCAATAGTTAATTTCCATTTGCCATGAATTGGTCTTTTTCTCTAAAAAGATTGTAACATGACTACTACTGAATTAGTCGCCTAGATGACGCATCTCTACTACGGCGTGTCCTAACTGCTCTGCTTTTGGCCGGCACTCGCGAAGTGGGAGCTGACTTTACGCCAACAACTCGCTTCGACCTCGTAATCGCTGGAGAGACCAATGATTCTTGCTGCTTGATCTCATCCTGCTCCACTGCACTGCTGCGCACAACAGGACCGCCTACTGTTTCGGCCGAATCATTTGCTATATCAGATTCTGTCATCCAGTGAGGTGTTTGATTATCGTTATTTGCACCTTGCATAATCACTGCAGCTCTTTTTTTACTAGACCGCCCAGTCACCACAATTGTAAAAAGCCCTGCTGATAAAAGTACCGACATGATAGCCAGTGGCACGTAGTTAAACTTCAAGTCCAATGCCTGCGCACCACCTACAAACTCGCCTTGACTTAAAACCCCGTATTCGACGCTTGATCGGCTAAATGAATCTCTACCAAAACTAAACGAACGTGTAGTTGCCGTCTGAAACGGCGCCAACGACCCGAGTGCTAGATCCTCCGATCCGTCTAAGCGAAAATTGGCATTATCTACTATTTGTCCGTCTGGAAGATCTACGCTCACCGAACTTAAAGCCAAGCCAGGCAATACCACAAACTTTGTGGCGCTAATTCTAGGGCTAGTTGAACCGTGGCTTAAATTCTTTGAGTTGGTGTAATTAACGCTCCAGCTATCTAAAATCTCACCTGGCGAGTTTCTTTTTATGCCAGATAACCCAATTGCCACTCTTCGTACATCTGCACCTCCAAGAGTACCGGCATTCATGCTGGTTGAAGGATCCACGGTTACCCAGCCCTTTTCTGGAAAATAAACCTCGAGCCATGCCCGAGGCTCAGCATCGGCAGGCGAAAGATTGGTCGACGGATACACAAAACCCACAACTCTACGGGCCGGCACGCCCATAGACCTTAAGTCGCCTATAAGTCTGTCCGATCTTACCAGCGACGTGTCGAATTGGTTCTTGTCGCTGTAACTAGTACTTACCGCTTCATCATATGCCAGCTGCAAGGTGCGCAACAACTGCTGCCCGCTCTTGTCATCACCAGCCGACTCTCCCGACCACACTTCGTCTAGCCATGTAAACTTAGCTGCCACCTCAGAAGGTATTTCACCAATGGTCGAAGAGCTTGAGAGCAGTAAATTGCTGTTACTCACCTCGGCCTCAACGACAACCTTCGCCTCTATTGTTTGCCTGGGTCGCAGCCTATAACTTGCGATGATGTTTCCGTCGGGGTCTAGACTCAAGCCATCGGGCTTTGGGTCGAGCTTTCGCAGACTCGCCTTTTGTATAGAAGTATCCGGAGGCAAAACCAAGGTAGCTGTCTTCCACCACCACGAGCTATTTGTTAATTCTCTGGTGAGCTCAAGTTTAGCGACAGAATAGTCGCCGGTTGCTACACCCACAGAGTAGCCGAGCGATTTGTCACTCTTCCAATTATACAGTTTAGCCCCTGCCGCCAAGCTTGTAGAAGTAGGCTTGGGGCCTAGAATTTTTAAATCAGGACTTTCGGCGCCTTTAATGATGGTTACGCTATCAGATAGCAAGTCGTAACTCCCGTAGTCTACAGAGTTAAACTGAATAATCGAACTTACACCCAGATCCTGCCCCATATTTGATTGATATTCAACAGACAACGACCAGTCTCTCCATTGATCGGCAGCCCAACTGATAGGTATGGTTAGTTTTGACTTGCCTAAATCAAACTCATAATCTAACTCAACACCATCCTGGTAGCTGACCTTTAAGTCGGCGATATCTGCACCCGGCAAGCCGACTTCAAAAATCTCAGCATCGCTCTGCCAGTCTTTGACATTAACAATCAATTCAACATCTATTCGTTCAGTATCGTCAATTATATACGTGGCAGCACTCTCAATTTTAACTGAGGCAGCAGAAACACCAGCACTCATAAAAAGCCCCAAAAACAGAGCCAAACAAAGAACCCGCAAACTCCTAAATATAATTTTTGTTACAACCATTTTCTAGACTCTAGTGTATCGAAATTAGCTTATGGTTTAAAGCACATTATTAACCACAAATAAGCTCGACGTGCTTGGCCTAAAGCTACTACAGCTAAAACACCCAAGTAGCTCTAGGCTTAAAAACACAGTCATGCCATAATCGTGTTTATGAGCAGCACCCATCATATTCAAGAAATTCTAGACCAAGCCGTAGAACAAAAAGTCTTTCCCGGCATATCTATTGCAATTAGCCGACAGGGTGACACTCAAACATTTGTATCGGGCTACCATACCTACAAGAAAAATACATTAGTTACAAGCGACACAATTTACGATGCGGCGTCTGTTACAAAGTCAATTCCAACCGCCCTACTTGCTTCGATTGCACTGAGCGAAAATAAGCTTGAACTTGATACCCCTGTTGCCGAAATATTAAGGCTGCACCAAACACCCATACACCTAAAAGGCGCGCAAAAACAATCGATAACATTGCGTCACCTACTCAGCTACACAGCAATCTGGCAGCTACCAAAAGGCCTGTCATATTTTGCTCAAAACGGCGGCGTCAAGAGAATACTCGAAATTATCGAATCGGCACCGCTCAAAGCTGCACCCGGGGAAGAGTATATGTACACCAACATCCCAGCAATTTTGGTTGGGTTTTTACTTGAAGCAGTGCTGGGCAAAAGACTCGACCAACTTGCCAACGACAAAATCTTTCACATTGCCAATGCGACAAGCACCGGATTCAATACTCAACAACTTACTGACGTAAGCCAGTCACTCATCGCCCCATCCGAACTTTCACCGTCTGGAATGCCAATAACCGGCCTAGTCCACGACGAATCTGCAAGAACATTCAACAGCGATGGCATGGGTGCTGTTGGCCACGCAGGTTTATTCTCGACCAGCCCCGATTTGCTAAAAATCATCGAACATTTTATTTTTACGCATCCGCTAGAAGAAACCATACTCCAAAGTTTTGAAACCAACCAAGTTGCAGCAATTGGCCGAAGCGCAGGTTTGGGCTGGGAGCTCAACAACCCCAACACTACAGGCTCAGTCAAAGGCTGCCAACTTGTCAGCAAAACTGGCTTTACTGGCTGCATTGTTGTCTATTGCCGCAAACATAAAATCGTCCTAAGTATGCTAACCAATATGCAATACCCCTTACGCCAGCCCAACCGCAGTGCAATAAATCAAGTTAGAAAAAAACTAGTTGCAACAGTATTCAAAAACTCTTGAATTTTAATCTCCACAAAAACCCATTTGTCAGATAAATAGATACCTGTGCATAACTCCCTTATGAAAAAATGCAGTTGATATAATAAGCATAATCATTAACTCGCATTAGACAATATGCACATTGTAAAGCTAACAGCTGCAAGATTGTTAAAGCTTGTCATAAAAACAATAAAAACCTAATTACCCCAAGGAAAATACATGACACTATCTGATGAAATGCTTCACAAAATCGATGCTTATTGGCGGGCTACAAATTACATATCTGCAGGGCAAATATATTTACGAGACAATCCACTTTTGCGCAGGTCACTCAAACCATCAGACGTTAAAAGCAACTTGCTAGGTCACTGGGGAACGACACCAGGGCAGAATTTTATCTATGTTCACCTCAACCGAGTGATAAACAAATACAACTCACAAATAATGTACATATCGGGACCGGGCCACGGTGGACCGGCCTTAGTGGGAAACACATACCTAGAGGGCACTTTTAGCGAATACTATCCAGAAGTAAGCCAAGATGAAGCTGGACTCAAAAAGTTGTTTCAAATGTTTTCGTTCCCTGGTGGATTGCCTAGCCATGTGTCACCCCACATACCAGGATCTATGCACGAAGGTGGCGAACTTGGTTACTCGCTTAGTCATGCCTACGGTGCTATCTTCGACAACCCCAACCTTATCGCAGCCTGTGTAATAGGCGACGGCGAAGCCGAGACCGGACCTCTTGCAACTGCCTGGCATTCAAATAAATTCATCAATCCAATTACCGATGGTGCAGTATTACCAATTCTTCACCTAAACGGTTACAAAATTAGCAACCCATCGATTCTGGCTCGTATTGAACACGACGAACTCGAACAGCTACTTCGAGGTTACGGCCATACGCCATATTTTGTAGAAGGCGACGATCCAATGGCCATGCATCAACTAATGGCTGCTCAAATGGATCGTGCTATGGAAGACATAATAAAAATTCAAGAACATGCTAGAACCAGCAACGACCCTTCGCGGCCTCGTTGGCCAGTACTGGTGCTAGATTCCCCCAAAGGCTGGACAGGGCCAGAATACATTAATGGCAAAAAAATTGAAGGCAACTTTTTGTCGCACCAGGTGCCCATAACAATGGATGGCGACCAAGCCGACAAACTGTCACAACTAGAAGACTGGCTCAATAGCTACAACCCGCAAGAGCTATTCACCGAAAGCGGAACCTTGAAGCCCGATATTGCCGACCTTGCGCCCAAAGGCAACAAAAGAATGGGCGCCAATAAGCACGCCAATGGTGGCACGTTGCTCATGGATCTTCGTATGCCAGACTTTCGTAATTATGGCATAGACATTCCTACGCCAGGCGGCACTATTGCAAGCAATACAGCAGTTCTCGGAAACTTCCTAAAAGACGTGGTCAAGCTCAATTTAAAGCAGCGTAATTTTAGGATATTCAGCCCAGACGAAACTATGTCTAACAAGCTTGGAGCCGTGTTTGAAGCATCTGTTAGGCAGTGGAATGCTCGCACCAGTGAGCATGACGAATTCTTAAGCGTGGACGGCATGGTACTAGATTCGATGCTAAGTGAGCACCAGGTGCAAGGTTGGCTGGAGGGCTATTTGTTGACTGGTCGTCACGGCCTGCTTCATAGCTATGAAGCATTTATACGCATTGTCGATTCAATGGTTAACCAGCATGCAAAGTGGATGAAAATGGCTTCCGAATTAAGTTGGCGAGATGAAATAGCTTCGCTCAACTACCTGCTCACATCTCACGTTTGGCGCCAAGACCACAATGGGTTCACCCATCAAGACCCTGGGTTTATTGACCATCTTGTAAATAAAAAAGCCGAAACTGCACGTATTTACCTGCCGCCAGATGCAAACTGCTTGCTGTCTGTGACCGACCACTGCTTAAAAAGCCGCAACTACATAAACCTAATCGTATGCGACAAGCACGATTCCAAACAATGGCTAAACATGGACGAAGCAATCAAGCACTGTACTACTGGCATAGGCAAATGGGAGTGGGCATCCACCGACAGAGGCGAAGAACCCGATGTAGTAATTGCTAGTGCCGGAGACACCGCCGCTCTAGAAACACTAGCAGCAGTTATGATACTAAAAGAACATTTGCCAGATCTTAAAATTCGTTACGTAAATGTGGTAGATTTAATGCGACTTCAAGATGACGAAGATCACCCGCACGGCCTAACAGACTCCGAGTACAACGAACTGTTCACCAAAAATACCCCCATAATATTTGCCTTTCACGGCTATCCATGGCTAATTCACCGCCTAACCTACAAGCGCGCCAATCAGCAACTTCACGTACGGGGCTACATAGAAGAAGGCACAATCACAACTGCCTTTGATATGACAGTGCTAAACGGCATGGATCGTTTTAATTTGGTAATCGACGTGACTCAACGCGTAAAGAGCCTTAAAGACAGCGACCAAGGGTCGGCACTACGTGAACTAATGCAAAAGAAGTTAATAGAGCACAAAAATTACATACATAAACATGGCGTTGACATGGAAGAAGTTGCAGGCTGGCAATGGCAAAATTAACTTTAGCTGTGAACCCGGGAAGTAGCTCTAGGGAATACTCGGTGTTTGCTGGTAAACGGCTATTACTTCGTGGCTACTACGAAAACATTAATAGCGAACCAGTGCTCACCATATGGACGGGTGCAGACCATGAACCATCCAGTGAACCAATCGTCAAAAAAATGAATTGTCCTCTAGAACATTTCATCGCGACATGCAGCAATGACTATTCGATAGACGTCAAAAGCATTACTGGAGTTGGCATAAGAATGGTTGCCCCGGGCAGGGCGTTTTTAGTACACAGGATACTCTGCCAGGAATTATTAACACACATACAACACACTGCCAGTAAAGCACCCCTGCACTTAGGCATAGCTCTTGCCGAAGCAGAAGACACGCAGCGCCTACTACCCCATGCAACTGTATGCGCGATATCCGACTCGGCATTTCACGGCTCGCTGTCGCACCAAGCACGAAACTATGCCATTCCCCGCCAAGATGCGCACGATCTAGACATCTACCGATTCGGCTATCATGGGATCTCTGTATCTTCGGTAGTACATACCATAGAGCAAAGTAGCGACACTCAAAAAACTGCTCCAAAAATGATAGTTTGTCACCTGGGCAGCGGGTCGTCTATCACAGCTATAGATGACTGGAAAAGTATCGACACCTCTATGGGCTACTCGCCACTTGAAGGGTTGATAATGGCTACACGTTCTGGCGACATAGACGTGGGCGCCGCATTAGAACTAAAAAAGCACAAGAATCTCGACGATGCGGGGTTGCGTGACTACTTAAACAAACAGTCTGGTCTGCTCGGACTTAGCGAATCATCCAACGACATTCGCCAACTACTTGCACTGGAAGAATCAGGCAACCACGAAGCACAGCTAGCACTAAGTTCAATGATTTACCGTATTCAAAAATACATCGGTGCATACTTTGCAATACTAGGCGGGTTGGACACCCTGGTATTTACGGCCACAGTCGGTGAACGCTCATCTATTATTCGTGAGCGAATCTGTAGCGCACTTGGCCATATTGGACTCAACCTAGACGACACCTTAAACAATCAATCAATCGACAAGCCAACAACAATAAATAGGGTCGACTCTGTTTGCAAAATCATGGTCATACCAACACAAGAAGCAGCCGAAATTGCCCGCCATGTTCAAATTTTGACTT
The DNA here is from genome assembly GCA_937951635.1 of Candidatus Saccharimonadia bacterium. Taxonomy (GTDB): domain Bacteria; phylum Patescibacteriota; class Saccharimonadia; order Saccharimonadales; family CALFBO01; genus CALFBO01. The sequence continues at coordinate 2,893 of CALFBO010000034.1, read as the reverse complement.
CGTAACAAGTTGCACCCTATAGGGGCAGTTCTGTGGCTAAACCATGGCCGCTCACCAAAATTTATAGGGCTGCCTCACACAAGCATGTGCTCTGCGCGGCAGCCCCTTGTTTGAAGAAAGTAGGCCAATGTCTATTAGGCCTATATGACTGTATCGCCCGTAAAAACAAAGAGAGCTCAAGGACTGTACTCCGGCTGGCCGGCGAAAGTCTCGAGCTCGTCTATGCACCCTAAAGAGTGGTGGGCTATTTAGTTCTTTTTGAACGGGTTTAAGTTGCCCACTTTACTTGCAACATCTTTAACTCCGTCAACAAGCTTGTCGTCAAGCTGTCCAGGAATAACATCGGTAGCCTTATCTGCAACTGCTCCAACAGCACCTGCAGCCGCACCAGCGACATCGGTTACTGCGCCGCCAGCACCGCCAACTACACCACCAACACCACCGGCAACATCTTTAGCTCTATCAACTAACTTGTCGTCCAAGGTACCAGGTATCATGTCTGTAGCTTTGTCTACTAGATCGCCAGCTACGCCTGCAACTGCGCCTACGGCACCTGCCGCAGCACCTGCAGCTGCACCAACTCCATCAACTGCGCCACCTGCAACGTCACCAACTGCTCCTGCAACCGCACCAGCAGCGTCACCTACGCCACCAGCAACATCGCCTGCACGATCAACCAGCTTATTATCTAGGTCTCCTGGTATCGCATTTGTTATTTGATCTACTACGCTATCGTCTTGTGGTTGATTATTTTCGTCTGCCATTGTTTCCTCCTCTAAAGGTTATTGCTATCATTAATTCTGATATACAGCCTAAGCCATTGTTCGAGTGATAACTCTTGTGCTCTTACGTTCTCATGCAATTCAATTTCAGTCAACATTTTGGCAACTAATGCTTTGTCCAATCTGAGCCCGCCAGCTAGTGAGTTGGTCAATTTTTTACGCCTCTCCCCAAAGCCTGCTTTGGCCAACCTAAAAAACTTACCTTGGTCAACACCTGCGAATTCTGGCCTAGCCACAACCTTGAGCGCAACGACTTGCGAATCAACTTTAGGGGCAGGTTCAAAGAACTCCTTTGGTACTACTGGGCCCAGTGTCACATTGGCATGGAATTGAGCCATCAAACTCAAGGTCGACATAGCACCCGGCGCAGCTGCAAGCCTCTGTGCAACTTCTTTCTGGACTAGCAAAACGATCACATCTGGCCTGTTGCTATGTTCCAGCATTCCCCGAATTAGTTTTGAGGTTAAATAGTACGGTATATTGGCTACAACTTTATACGGTGCTGCGATTCTACCAAGGTCGAAGCCGATGATATCTTCGTTATACAACACCAACTTGGGGTTATTACCATAGCTATTCTTAAGACTTACAAACAATTTTTTGTCTAGCTCTACGGCAACCACTTGCTTGGCACTAGCAAGCAACAACTTAGTTAAGCCGCCTGGGCCAGGACCTACCTCCAAGATTGTATCGCTAGCACCGACCTCGGCAAATTCTACAATATCCAAAAGTACCGCCTCATCGAATAACCAGTGTTGCCCCAGCGACTTTTTGGCGTAAGGACCTTTCATGACTCGACCTTGAATCCAATCTGCTTTAAAACATTCACCGAAAGTGAAAGAGCTGTGTTCGCATCTATGGTTGCCCCTTTTAAGTCCAAAATACCCGAAGCATCACTTAAATCACATTCGCTAAACTGCAAAGACACGGCCTTAGATTGTGAAAAGTCTGCATCATCAAAACTACAGCGCACAAATTTTACCCGTCTAAACTCGATGCTCTGTAAAAAAGTCTGTTTAAAATTGCAACCTTCGAACTTCAAGGCATTAAATTTCGATTTATAAAAAACGGTCTTTTCAAAGCTACAGCCGTTAAACAAACTATTTTTAATATGAGACTCGCCAAAAGCTGCAAAAGAAAATTTGCTCTCTGTAGAGCTGCAGTTAAACATTCGTAAATACTCTGCCTGGGTGCCAGCAAAGTTGCAAGCAATAAACTTCGAGCTTTCCAAGTAAAGGTTCTTAAGCTTGGCGGCTGCAAAGCTAGATTTTTGCAACCTGGTTTGCTCGATAGAAACTCCATCGGCCACCTGTTCGTCAAATGACTGTTTATTCCAGACCAACTGCTGGTATGTACTGTCAGGTTCCAGGCTAGCCATTATAAATCCAACAACTTTAAACCTGTTTGAGCGTCTCGCTTGCGGTCCAGGCGTCCAAACTCAAACAACATAATCTCGCAAGTGCCAGCAATAACCATAGATTGCACATGCCCTGCCGAGGCATTAAAGTCCACACCGCTAATTGTCGCATGGGCATGTAGCATTAGTTCGTCTTGGGCCCATGCGATATTACCGGTAAGATTACTAATCTCTAGCGGGCCTGCAAAGTCATGACCATGGTACTTGTTGTCGGTATCGTAGCGATAGATGGCCAATCTAGCAGACTGTGCGCCGCCAAGCCCAGTAAAAAACCCACCTTTTATCTGAGCTTTTTTAATAAATGACTCCAAGGTTGTCAATAGCTCCTCGCCAAATTCCAAACGCAGTAAATAGCCTGTCTCAATTTTTCTAGATCTCATGTCGTTAATTATAGCAGTAACCCCAAACTATATTTGTTCTGGGAGCCATCCATCCAAAATACTTACCAGATCGTAAAACTAATTGCTTAGGGAGCGCCCTTATTTCCCTAGTTTTCTGCTTTCTGTAAATAGCATTCATTCAATAACGGGCTAGTCCAAATTCAGTCTAGATTTTTTTATCTCATTTTTTGGGGGGATTTGAGCGTTGGCGAAACTAATGTAAGGAGCCCCACCCTTACACACGATTAATACCAGTTGTGGATTTCAGAATGTTGCCAAGCGTTACAAGGCGCTCCATAGCGCCCACCGATGTA
>CALFBO010000033.1 GCA_937951635.1 Candidatus Saccharimonadia bacterium | reverse complement strand
CCTACATATACAGCCACTATCTTGCCAAACTGTTCTGAATGGGGGATACTTAAGCGATAGTAGATAATTAAAAATCAAAATGTTCAAAACACACAAAAAAACTTGGCTACTACCGGGTGCTGCGCTACTGGCAGCAGCCTTAACAGTAGCTGGCTATATCATTATTTTTGGCGGCAACAACGATTCAAGATCAACCAACATACAGGCTAACGCTTCAAATGACAGCGCCCAACAACTACCAGAAGAAAAGCTAGACACCAGAATTCCCTCGCCCTTAAGCGGGGAGCTAGTGGAACCAGAATCAACTAAGCGGACAGTGACAGCAGTGGTTATCGAAAACAGCCCAGACGCCAGGCCGCAGTCTGGCCTAAGCCAAGCAGGGGTAGTTTTTGAAGCTATAGCCGAAGGCGGCATTACAAGATTTGTAGCTCTGTTTCAAGAAAATCGTCCAGACCCGGTTGGCCCAATCAGAAGTCTACGGCCTTATTTTATAGACTGGTCGCTCATGTACAACGCGCCCATAGCCCATGTCGGTGGGTCGGAACAAGCAAAAATTGAAGCACAAACTACAAAGATTAGAGACCTAGATGAATTTGCCAATCAAAACTATTTTTATCGCAGCCGTGATCGATTTGCCCCTCACAACATGTACTCCAATTTTGACTTACTGGACAAGCTAAACAAACAAAAAGGCTTTGAGTCTAGCGAGTTCTTGAGCTTGGCGAGAAAGGATGATTCACCAGCAACGCTGCCTACTGCTACAAACATAGGCCTAGATATATCTTCGCCCCTCTATAGAGTTGATTACACTTACAACGCCTCTACAAACAGCTACGACCGAAATTTGGGCAACGTGGCGCATACCGATAAATCTAGCGCAAAACAATTGTCGCCCAAAGTAGTAGTGGTGCTCAAAACCAACCACCAAGTCATAGAGGGAGGGTTGTCGCAGTACCGCCTAACAGGCTCGGGGCAAACTGTCATATTCCAGGATGGCGAAGCTATTGAAGCAACTTGGAGTCGTTCGTCGCGCAGTGATCAGTTTGTTTTTAAAGATAGCACTGGTCAAACGATTGAATTCAACCGTGGACAAACCTGGATAACTGCTATAGATGTAGGGCGAAGGGTTACATACTAGTGTTCGAATTTGACGAACTCCAAAAACAACTTACGACAAAAATATTCATGCTGATTGGCATATTTACTGTAGTGCCCCTAGCTATCTGGCTGGCTGCCGGTGCCATAGGAATATCGCCGTACCTTGCTGCAGCCATAGTCGCCATTGCCGGTCTGGGCGCAGCCTTTGCGGCATCGCAAAAGCTATCAAAATACGCTCTTCAGCCTACGGCAGCCGTGTTTCGCGCCTTGGGTCACATATCTACAGCCGATACCAGCAATGTTCTCAATACGCCCCCTAGTCTTGGCGACATTAAGTTTGCTCGATCAATAACAGAAACTATGCTACATGATGTTTATAATTTTGCAGCCGGCAAGAACGAGGGTGCAATCCAGCTTGAGAGCAACTACAAACTTCTTCTTGAAATGCTAAATCTTAGCAACACTCCATTAATTGCACTAGACCAACATAGCAAGATAATCTTCATCAACAAGGCTGGCATAGGCCTGCTGCCTGACAGTGCAAGGCTAAACCCGATTGGTCTAGATTTCTTTAAAATTTTTAACCTTGATCATACAGCAGGAGAACAAGATATTGGCAACTGGTTAAGCGGCTGTCGTGAATCAAAACTAAAAGAATCTCAGTCTTGGCAGCGTGTAGCCCTTAAAAACGATGATGGCAGTTTCTACCTGGACATCCAGGCCGACTACAACCGAAATCAGTCAAGTGGGGTAGAACTGCTGATTAGCCTAATAGACAAAACCAGTTATTACAACGAGCAAAACCAAGACATCGAGTTCATATCGTTAGCGATTCATGAACTACGTGGACCAATAACTGTAATGCGTGGCTTTATAGAAGTATTCGAAGACGAGGTGTCGCCACAACTTAACGAAGAACACTCCAAGTTGATGCTACGCCTATCGGCATCGGCAAAACAGTTATCGACTTTTGTTAGAAATGTTCTGAGCGTTACCAGAACCGACAACGGAGAGCTTCGCCTACACCTACAAAAAACCGACTGGAATGACCTGCTGTCGTCTATATCTAAAGAACTGCGGCCAATAGTAGAATCCCGGGGCCGGCAGCTTGAACTGCAGCTACCCGAAACTTTACCTGCTGTCAGTGCCGATGGCACAGCAGTCTATGAGATAGTTAATAACTTAATCGACAATGCGGTAAAGTACAGTCCAAAAGCAGGAAAAATAACTATAAAAACCCACTTAAACAACGATGGGCAAGTAGAAACTCTTGTTGCCGACGAAGGTATTGGCATACCCGACTCAATAATTGGCAACCTATTTGACAGGTTTTATAGGTCTCACCGCAGCAAAGAAAGTGTTGGTGGCACAGGCATAGGTTTGTACCTATGCAGGGCATTAGTGCACGCTCATGGTGGCAATATATGGGTTCACTCCAAAGAAGGGGAAGGTTCGACTTTTGGCTTTAGCTTGAATCAATACCAGGTTAATGCTGGTACAATAGAAACAAGTGGGCCAAAATTGATTAAGAATAACCATGGCTGGATAAAAAACCATGGCTCAGTAAGGCGCTAAATGTCTAAATTTCAACACATACTAATAATCGAAGATGACACCTTTATATCCGAGCTATACCAGCGCGCTTTAAGAAAGTCGGGCTATAACGTAAGCGTAGCGCTCGGCGGAGTCGAAGGCCAAACTATGGCACTAACCGGAGACTACGACTTAATTTTACTAGATATTATGGTCCCCGAAATTAATGGTATAGAGATATTAAAAAAGTTGCGTAGTCCAAGCGTGACCAATTTAGCAAACTGCAAGATAATCATTACAACCAACCTAGACCAAGATGAGTCTGCGCGGGCAGAAGTAGAGGCCCTGGCCGACGGATACCTAATTAAAGCCGATGTAACTCCCAAAAAACTCGTAGAGATAATCGGGCAAATGGAGTCTAGCTAAGACTGGATATGTTCGATCGTCAGAGTAGACATTAAGACCCAGGTCAGGCATGACGTTTTAGCGAGCACAAAAGTGTTACTTTCTGGCAGCCAGGGCAGTGCGTTTGGCCCTATAGCCCCTAAAAGCAAACATGTCCCTAGTAGTTTTTTGGGTCTTTACATTCAATAAATATTAAGTTAAAGTTTATATATCTAGGGTGAATCCTGGACTAGCACATTGATGTTTGTAGATAGTTTGCTGACCGACCACCGTAAACACATATTTGTAATTTGCTTTTATGTTTGTTGATTGTTCTCGCATGAGTGTTTGCCTAAGGGCGATTGGTTAATACACATGCGATTAGGGTAGGTTGGCTCCTCAGTCGCGAAACCACCAACCCACCCAACAGGAAAACCCACCCAGGACGTATGCCGTCAGGAAATACGCCCTGGGTGGGTTCCTTCTCAAGAATTTCCTTTAAAAACACTCCTCACAACAATACTATCTACAAACATCACACTCAAACCACCCACCGTACACTCGACCAACAGGTCGTTTTTTTATTCCAAGCTACCTGCACCTACCCTGAAGCTTATCTGTTCAGATTTAGTTTCGTGATTGGGGCACCAAGCACTAGTATTGGTCCGAAGTTTCACCTAGCGTGTTTACAGCACGGCAACTGTCAAACGCAGTACATTGTCTGTGCCAAAACTCGTCTAGATAATATCTCAAAGAAAATGGTACTATTATGCTAAACTCACACAATAGCCCGACACGAGCAGCAACAAGGTTATGGCAATAAGCTAGTTAAAACATTTGGTCCCTTCGTCTAGTGGTTAGGACACTAGGTTCTCATCCTAGAAACACGGGTTCGACTCCCGTAGGGATCACCATAAGAAACTCATCAAAATTTGATGGGTTTTTTATTTGCTCGAATAAGGGGTGGAGGGCCATGTTTTGAGGGTTTCGACTTTTTAAATCTTCATAGGTTGTCAAAGCACTAGACACAACTTCTTCAGAGATTCTACCTTTTTAAGAAGTGGTCTCTACCTTGCTTCGCTAGACACTGAAGCGTATTCGCGGACAACATATCGACCAATACCCAGAGCTGCAGTCAAGCCCGGTGATTCTATGCCTATGATATTACAGACCTGATCACTGTCAAACCCGACGATAAAGTCACTGGCCGATTCTGGGTTGGTATTTCTGGCACGCACTCCTGCGTATCCCCATTTTATGTCTTCTTCGCCAATTTCTGGTAAGAACCGCCTCGCACCTTCTGAAAATATTACCGCATCAGAGCGTTGCTCTTGGACGTTTCTTCTTTCCGTTGTCAGCGTGCGGTCTGGGCCAATATACAGAGTACCGTCACGAGGGGACAGGTGCATTCCTTTGCCAGAGAGCTTAGACGCAGTCTGGTTAACCGGCGTGCCTATTGACTGGTATTTTTCGGTGGTAATCTGCCAGTATTCCCCTCTGGTAGGGAAGATCTCGTATTTTGGGAATCCAAGCATAGCTGCAACCTCATCAGAGCCTAGACCGGCAGCATTAATCACAGTTTCGGCTTGGATGTGTCCTTGTTCGGTTTCGAGAACTATTCCTTCTGAAGTCGTATCAGCTTGAAATAATCTTGCCCCCGCTCTAATACCGACACCATGAAGCTGGGCGTCCTCGATAATACTCTTCGTAAGCTCTGAAGGGTCAACGAGCCAAACATCGGGCAGATAAATGCCTCCTCTTGACTCAACAAGAGGTTCAATTTCTTTGACGCCATCTGGATTCAACATTGTAAACGGTAGGACCATAAGTTGAGCATTATCACGTAGTAAATCAAGGTTAGTATCGTTTTAAGCCCATTCTTCTGATGAGCCCATAGCAGATTTGATAATCAACATACCCGTTTTTCTAAAGCTATTAATCTCGTGTTCTTCGCAATATTCGACGGCCGCAGACTGTCCCTCTACGCATAGTTCTGATCTGAGACTGCCATGACCTTCATGAATACCGCTATGAAGGGCACCTGCATTATTTGCAGATGCCTCCACTCCCACCTCATCGTTTGCTTCTACAATTAAGACACTCAGGTCTGGTCGCTCCAACGCAAACTGCCTGGCAACGCTACCGCCAACTATTCCACCTCCAATTACTGCTATATCAGTCTTTTCCATATAATCTAACCCTCAAGTAATTCTTTGTGGGCTTTTTCTAGAACAGTAATATCGTCTTTACCGATTTCACGCACAAGCATCTTTACACGAAAGAGCAGCTCACGCGCAAACTCTACATTAGCATTTTTAGGATCTTCTACAGATAGCCACTTGGTGACTGTTTGAATGTCTTCGTCTGTAATTTCGTATCCTGCCATCTTACGCATAGTGTACCACCTCATATAATTACCTTGAAGTGAATCGAGCCATCTGTTCGACAAGAGCAGGGGATTCAATCCTTCTCATTACTTCTTTACTCTTGGACTGCGACAAGATATTAAGGCTACCTTCCCGCAGAATTACCTCATCTATAAACGCCAACTTCTGATGCATCATATCTTTCCGTGCAATCACATCGACGCCACTACTAGTTAGCACCTCAATAGCTCGCCAGGATTGTGTTCGCAAGAAACCATCATGATGATCAGGGTGCCTTGTATAGATCGTTACTATCACACACTGCTTGCGGAGTTCTTTGAAAAGCACAGACAGCTCAAGTGCGCGTCGCTCAGTCATGAATGGACTATATATCTCTACTGAATGTTGCGCACCACGAAGGTCAGACTTAAACGACTTATAGAATGTGCGTTCATCGAATAGGGAAGAGGCTAATAGACCACTCGATTCTTGCTTGGCGTTTCGTCGAAGACTAAACATCTTCATTACCAATGCCCAGCTCTGATAAAGTTGCATCAATTCTATTTATATCGTCTAGTAAAGGTTTCCAGAATTGGGGCGTGTGGCTCACCAAGTGAGATTTATCCGCTCTAGCAAGAGCAAAAACAGAATTCACCCCCGTAAAAAGGGGTGTTTTTTGTGTTCCAGAATCTAGGTCTGCATAGGTTGGTAGCTGACTGAATAATGCACCAAATAATTGAGCCTTCTTATGTGGATCGTCTTGTTTTAACAGTAGTAGATCCAGGTTTTCCATAAAATAGCGTACCCTGGCCAATATTTTGTCGATATTGATCGGTTTTTTAGTCTTCATGTCCTTTTTCTGCCTTTCTAGCTTCTTAATCTTTTTATGGATTGATT